>CAZZCS010000026.1:0-23845 GCA_964652645.1 uncultured Candidatus Cloacimonadota bacterium
ACTGCGATCTGCCTTGTGATCCTTCTCGCTCTGGTATCTTGTGATGACATGGGATTTACCACAGAGTACAGGGTGGAGGCTTATACTACGAATCGGACAATTTTTTACCATGCCGTCAGCTCTTCCTTTGAAAAGATGGGAGACAACTACTATACATCGACCGGCGAGTTTATCAAAGTGACGACTACGCTCTTCCAAACCGATCCCAAGTTTAGCCATTGCCGGCAGATGATCCCAGATTCTTTGATTGTGGATGCAGGCTCTGCGCTCTCATTCAGCACGGATGGGGTTTGGGCATATTTTGCCGGAAACGGTGATATTTACCGAGTTTCAATCGATGGGGTGGAACTCCAGAGAGTTGCAGGTTCTCAAGACAAGATCTATGCAAATCCCAAAATCAGTGGAGATGACCGATATCTGAGTTTCATAGATATCAGCATTCCAAGTGCAAAAGTCATCTGGGTAAAGGATCTACATACGAGCCACACATACGAGTTTCCAGACGGGACTGCGCAAGTGAAAAATGCTGTATTCAACAGTAGTGTTCAAACTCTCTACTACGTAAGCAACTCGGGTCTATGGTCATTAGCTCCATCAGATAGCAGTCCAAACCAGATTATTCAGTTCATTCCAGATGGACGCCTGCATCTCACTTCAGATGAGCGGTTTATAGTAGCCAGCAGCACCAAAAACAGAGACTATCACAGAGTTTACTTTTTTGATCTGGAGCAAGAGACTTTTACTTACAAGGATGTTCTGGATTACAACGTGGCCAAAGCTGCCCCAGTAATAGTATTTCCTTACTATGATATGTCTACTTATTATAACTACGAGAGTGGGTTGGAACGCATTGCCTATTCCAAAGAGATTAATGGCAAGGCTGCCCAAAGCATGGGAAAAGGAGTTGTAAGCTGGGATGGTGAAAAGGTTTATCTGAGGGCAGAATACTGATGAAGAAGTTAATCATAGTCTTGGCCTTGCTCATAATCTCGATCGTGATTGTCTCTTGTAACGTCAAGGATCTGATCTCGCCGGATTTGGTCTATCAAACTTATTATTGTCGCCTTGACTCTGGAGGCAAGAAAACTCTGCTTGTAAAGCCAGAGGAAGGGATTCTGAGCTATCCAGACAGTCAAATCCACCGCCTCAAAGACGGGAAAGTTCTGATCTACCGCAATTACTTCTATATTGGCGAGGCAGATTTTTCAGACTATCACCCAGTCAGTGGTTTTGTTCCGACGAACTACAAGAGCCAGTATCCCTACTTCACTACTGATGGACGTTACATGCTGTTCTCGATGTCTGGCTCCATCTATCGCTTCGATTTTAGCAACAGCAGCTACGAAAACATCACTCCCGATCTGGGCTTTGCTGTTCATTCTCCCAAGCTTACTGCCGATGAAAATCACATGGTAATGGTTCGTAGCCTTATAGGTGATTCAGGAACGGGATATCCTGTGGTTAAGAGCATGAACGATAGTTCGTTGGTTTTGCTCGATAATGCGGTTCAGACTACGAATCAGGCAGTTTACATACCTGGAAATGAATCTGTTTACTATGTGAGATACAATCAAACAAACCACTACAACGGTGAGGATGCAATATATAGTATTAAGATTAATAACACTCACAATCAAGCCCTGGCTCCGATTATATGGTATTACAATCTAAATCTTTATCTAAGTAGTGACGAACGCTTCATAGTTACACACAAACCTCAGCAGGGCTTTTACAGGAATGGACATCTACTTGTGAGGGATAATAGCACTATGCTCTGGAGAGAAGTAAGTGGCGTGGGCCAGGCTGCTTTGGCAAGATCTGCCAATATCTTGTACTATACACTTGGGACAAGCATATATAAGTGGGATCTAGAAGCAGGAACTCAAACTAGAATTGTTTCAGGTAGCTTCAAAGGGAATAAGATTAAAGGCTTCTATAGCCTAAGCCCCTCCTGGGATGGAAAAGACCTGATCTTTACTGCAGAGCTGGGAGCGAAGTAATAGCCAGCCAGATGGATTGCCTCGGTTTGAGCTCGTGTTCCCCTCGAGATGGCCTCGAGTACTCGAGGCCATCTCGAGGGGAACACGAGGCGAAAACGAGTCTAAGTATAAGTGAGCATCCTGCTTGAAAAGAGAGTGAATATGCTAGTGGGTTTGGCAGCAAAACGATAGATCGGGAGCAGTAATTGGGTCTGAAGATAATCTCATTTATCCTTTGACAAAAATAGCGATCTCAAATTGGATCAACTCATCCAACAAGGGAGTAGCTTAATGTCTTTTGTGCATCTGCATAACCATACACAATACAGTCTCTTAGATGGCGCTTGCCGGGTTGACCGGATGATCAAGCTTGCTTGTGAATACGATATGCCAGCCGTTGCCATCACCGATCATGGTAATCTCTATGGTGTGATCGATTTTTACATGACTGCAAAAAAACATAAGATCAAGCCTATCATAGGCATAGAAACATACATAATTAATAGTGATCTCGGTGACGAGATGAACAAAACCGACACACGGCATCATCTGGTGTTGCTCGCAGAGAATCAGACCGGGTACAGGAACCTTCTCAAACTTTCTTCAAAGGCCTTTATCGAGGGCTTTTACTATAAACCAAGGATATCCAAAAGCCTGCTGAAAGAGCACTCTGAAGGCCTGATTTGTCTCTCCGCCTGTGTGAAAGGGGAGATCCCTTCCCTGCTCTTGAACGATCGTCATAAGCAAGCTCTGGAAACTGTGAGGTGGTTCAAGGACATTTTTGGTGAGAAGTTTTTTATTGAGATCCAGGATCATGGCCTCGAGGCGGAGAAGAAAGTAGCTCCGCAGCTGATCCAACTGGCGAAGGACACAGGTACTGAACTGGTTTTGACAAATGATTGTCACTATCTAAATCAGGAAGATTCCGAGGCGCATGACATTTTGCTGTGCATACAGACAGGTAAGACCTTAAACGACCCTGCCCGGATGAGGTATAATACCAGCCAGCTATACTTTAAATCTCCTCAAGAGATGAACAAAATATTCCCGGAACAAGTATCTGCGTACACGAATACTCTAAAAATTGCGTCGATGATCGATCTAGAGCTCAAATACGATGACTTCCTGCTTCCAGAGATTGAAACGCCTCCAGAGTTTAGTGATATGGGTGAGTATTTACGAGACTTGTGCTTGAAGGGAGCCTCTGTCCGATATAAAGAAGTAAGCTCGGAGATCCTGCAGAGAATTGATTATGAGTTGGGCGTGATCGACAGGATGGGCTTCAATGGCTATTTTCTCGTGGTAAAAGACTTGATTGATAATGCCCGAAAACAGGGAGTACCAGTGGGGCCAGGGCGTGGTTCAGCTGCTGGCAGCATTGTCTCCTATCTGCTTGATATTACGCGTATTGACCCCATCCAATATGGCTTGTTCTTTGAGCGATTTCTCAATCCTGACCGGATCGGCATGCCTGATATTGATATCGACTTTTGCGCCCAGGGTCGAGGTAAAGTAATAGATTATATCATCCAGACGTATGGGCGCAGCAGCGTGACTCAGATCATTACATTTTCCACTTTGGGGGCAAAATCTGTGATCAAAGATGTGGCCCGGGTTCTCAATGTAAGCGCCGCAGAGGCAAATGCGATCACAAAAACGATTACAGGCCCCGTGAAGTCCCTGGAAGAAGCATACAAGAGTTTACCAGAATTTAACAATCTGATCAGTAATAACGATCTCTACAAGAGTATTTATAAGCATAGTCTCGTTTTGGAAGGCTTGATCCGGCAAACTGGGATCCATGCTGCCGGTCTGGTTATAGCACCTGGTGATCTTACGGATTATGTTCCCTTGAGCGTGGGTACACAAAAAGAGGGAGAGAATTCTGTCCTTGTGCAATACGAGGGTAAATGGCTGGATACTTTGAAACTGCTGAAGATGGATATACTGGGGCTGAAAACGTTAACTCAGATCAATAAAACCATTGCAATGATTCGGGAGTCCCACGGAGATATAATCGAGATTGAAAATCTACCTCTGGATGACAAGGCAGCTTTCAGGATATTGGCACAGGGAAAGACCGATGGTATTTTTCAATTTGAATCTGATGGGATGCGGAAATATCTCATAGAGCTCAAACCCAATAAGTTTGAGGATCTGATAGCTATGGTTGCTCTTTACCGGCCAGGCCCAATGCAGTTTATTGATAGCTTCATAGCCAGAAAGCATGGTAAGGAAAAGGTCAGTTTTGATCACCCCCTACTCGAAAACGCCCTCAGGGAGACGTATGGAGTAACCGTCTATCAAGAACAGGTGATGCAAATCTCCCGCGAAATGGGCGGTCTCAGTGGGGCTGATGCAGACACATTACGTAAAGCCATGGGCAAAAAAGACAACGTCCTGATGAGTAAATTCCACGCCAAATTCACAGCCGGAGCTCTCGAGAAGGGTGTCCCTGCTCACATTGTGGAAAAGATCTGGCAGGAGTGGCTGCGTTTTGCTGAATATGCTTTCAATAAAAGTCACGCTACTTGCTATGCACTGATAGCCTACCAGACAGCCTGGCTAAAGGCTCACTATCCCGTCGAGTTTATGGCTGCCATCCTTACGATTGAGGACGATTCCAGCGATATCACGCACCTCATTTCTGTGTGTAAAAAGATGGGAATAAAGATCATAGCTCCCAATATCAATCGCAGCAATAGCGAGTTTATGGTTCATGACAAAGAAATCCTGTTTGGCTTCAGAGCCATCAAAAACATCGGAGATGCGGCTATGCGGGCCATAATTGAGGAGCGTGAAACGAACGGAAAGTTCAAGAGTATCTTTGAGTTTTGCTCTCGCTTGGATAGTAGTGCCGTCAATAAAACAGCTCTTGAAAGCCTGATAGCCTCGGGTGCGATGGATGACCTGGAAGGAAATAGGGCTCAGAAATGGGCTGTGATCGAGCAGGCTTTGTCTTTTAGCTCGGATCAGCAACGAGACAGGAAAAAGGGTCAAACTTCACTGTTTGATCTTATCATAGATGATAAAGATGATGCCGAGTATTATCCCACACTGCCGCCAGACGAAGAGTGGTCTTACCTGCATCAGCTCGAAAAAGAGAAGGAAGTCCTGGGCTTTTATATGAGTGGGCATCCGCTGTTTGAATGTGGTACATTGCTTCAGAAGATTACTAATTCGACGGCTGTGGGTGGAAGAAACAAAGGCAACGGAGAGGTAATCATTGCCGGGATAGTGGCATCCATAAAGAAGAAGAGCAGCAGGGATCGTCTGATGGCCTTCGTCGAGATGGAGGATCTTACTGGCAAATTTGAGCTCTCACTCTTTGGTAAAGATGTAGAGACGTTTCTGCCGCAATTGGGTGTTGGCAAAGTATTTGTCGTCTTTGGATCAAGATCTCAGTTTAGCAGCGGAGAAGAAAACATTCTGCGGCTTATTCCCAAGAGAGTTATTCCCTTTGAGCTACTCTCGAGTCAGATCAAGGGTGATATTTTGCTGGGACTGGAGATGGCCCGGCTGGACGAGAAAGTGGTTTCCTATATAAATAAGTGGCAGAGCAGGATTAAAGGTGATTTTAGTTTGAAGTTTGAGCTCAAATCAGGATCTCAGAAAGTAATGCTGGTTTCGGAGAGGAAAGACTTCTTTCCAGATGAAGCACTCTTTGAATGGTGTGAAAAGCATGGGTTTGACTGTGTCGTCAGCATCTCACAGAACAGCTAAACTGCTCTTGCTGTCGGGCCTGGTCCTGCTAATGTGTTCAGGATTGGCTGCTCAGGAAGTTTTCATTGAACATCATGGAACGGGGACTTCGATCATAGCAGTTATCCCCCAGAAGAGCTTTATCTTTGAGCGAAATAGTAGTACTAGCGATTATCAAGTCTCTATTGAGGTCAACGACTCAAAGAAAAAACAAGTTGCCAGACACGAGAGAAATCTCAGTGTTCCGCAGATTGGCGAGCTCAATACTGCAGCCATTATGATTGAGTTTCAGGTGCAGCTAGCAGCAGGGGATTACAACCTGTCCATGATAATCAGGAATACAAAGCTCGGAGATAGGAAGACCTTGACCAGACCTTTTGAGATAAGGATAAACTCTGTGCAGATTGGACACGCCTATCTAGTGGGCGAGACACAGAACGTGATGTATCTTTTGAACTCCTATGATCAACTTGCCTATGGTTTTGATCGAAGATATCTGTATCAGAATATTTCCGTTGTTGTAGATAGTATGAAGGTAAACATGCAGGAGAGAGTATATACCTACAAAGACCTGAAATCCACGAACCTTATACCTCTGGAGTTCCATGAAACAGATCAGAGTATCGATAGTATTCAGCTCTCCTACTATGAGAGTAACATCCTATACAAGGCGGAGCCTTTTCTTTATGGCGCCTGGTATAGCTATGGAAGCACTTATAGTCTCAAAGACCAGATGGATCAGCTGCGCTATGTAGCGACTCAAAACGAGTGGAATACCTTGAGAAAGATCCCTAGTAGCAGGTACTTTGAGGCAATTGAGCAGTTCTGGGAAAAGTATGATCCCAGTCCTGGAACTCAGAGAAATGAAGCCAGAGAAGAGTTTTACCGTCGAGTTGTGACTGCTGATGAAAAGTTTACTATTCATGCGAGGCTGAAAGGCTGGAAGTCTGATAGAGGAAGGATTTACATTAAATATGGTATTCCAGATGAGATTGTTTCAGAGGCTTATCCCTTGGGCTTGGCACCATACATCGTATGGTATTACTACGCCCAAAATAAGCGCTTTGTCTTTGTGGATACCAAGGGGTTTGGACAATATGTATTATCAAACAGAGAAGAAGAGTACAATGGATTTTAAGAAAACACTATTAGTTCTGGTGGTTTTTCAATTGGTTATATCAGTATTTGCCACCTCCAAACTCAATATGTTCATTGAGTCGAACAGGTTTTTGGATGCAAGTGGCAACACTGTAATCAATGTTGATTATCAGATTCCTTACAAGAATGTGATCTTTACCTCACAAAGAGGAGCCTTTTTTGCAGAGATTGATGTTGATATCTCTGTCTCAAGACAGGATAGTCTGATCTATCAAAGATCGTTCAGGGACAACGTTGGGATCAGGAACAAGCATGATGCATCTTCCTCCGGGAAATCTTATCTCAATAGGGTTAGCTTGCTACTGAGTCCCGAAGATCATACGCTTAGATTTGCTGCCAGGGATATCAATGCTGATGCCAGGTTTGAATGGGTCTTCGAAATAAAACCTCTAATGCCGGAGACACTGATTAGCGATATTGAAATTTGTTCTCATGTAAAGGTGGATAGTACTTCATTCCTGGATAACTTCAAAAGGAATGGGACGCTTTACAAAACAGAACCGTCCATGATTTTTGCCAAGGATCTTCTGGATGAGGTAGCCCTTTACTACGAAGTCTATCCCCTTGCCGGGAAGATCAATCAACCAATTACCCTCATTCTAATGCTGGAAAACAACAATGAGGTGATTTTGGATGAGCTGTATGAAGTCAATCCTGGCACCAAGGCTTCTGCAAGAACCCTGAAGATACCCCTGAGGCAACTAAACCCAGGGATGCATACAGGATCTCTTACTGCATACTACGATAGTATTGTAGATAGTAAATCCTTCGAGTTTGTCGTAACGGAGAAGTCTGAACAGATGTATTTTGTCTTTCCCGATCCTGATGATGAGTTCAATCTCATGAAGTACTTCATATCATCAAGACTCCCAACGAACTGGAATGCCATGGAAAAAGAGACAAAAAGACGATATATCAGCCAGTTCTGGCAAGTAATGTCCAGCTCGTACGGCCTGCCCATAGACGATATGATGGATTTGATGAAACAGAGAATTCAATATGTCAATAAGTACTATTCCCATTTCTCACCAGGGTGGACGACGGATATGGGACGGATATACCTGAAAAATGGGGCTCCCAACGATATACAGAAAGAGCAAACCTCAGACGATACCAGGTTTGTCCGAAAGGACTATCAAATCTGGCGCTACACTCAGTCCAGAAACGCCCTTTACGTGTTTATAGATATTCAGATGAACGGAAATTATCGTTTGATTTATGTGGACAACGATGATTCAGAATTCAGTAATCCGGACTGGCAGAAGTATCTGGGAACAGAATTTGACACGGACAAACTGAGAAACTAGTATTGGTAAGGAGTAAAGGCGTCTTCCAGATGATGTATTTTGAAGGTATCAGATTGCTCGTAATAGAAGGCAATAATGACGTCAAAGCGTGTATTTGTCTTGTCTGATAAAGGATTTTGATTAATATAATATTGTGCAGTGAGGCTGAGTCGCTTCTGTTTCGTAAGCGATATGGTCTTCAAAGCACCATTCATAGAGTGATTTCGTCTAGTTTTAACCTCGATGAATACCAGAGTGTCTGCTCGTGTTGCGATAATATCTATCTCGCCATAACTGGATCTATAGTTAGTAGCGACTATTGCGTAACCCTTTGACATCAGGTACGATGCGGCAACGCTTTCACCGAGAACGAAGATTTCTTTAGCTGATCTATTGTCCATGAGCCAAAAAAAAGCTTGACGGAAAAAAAGTCAATCATATATGTGAACCAAGAAAACTAAACACCGAAAGGTGGAGGGAAGTATGAAAAAAGTTATTTTGAGCTTAGTTGCAATCGTGGCTTTGTTTAGCTGCTTGGAAGCAAACGCGTTTACTCTCGTAGGTGAGATGAGAGCCCCTGATGCCTATATCTTGCCAAATAAGGCTGCAAGAATCCAAGTTACAGGTTATATGCGCAAAGAGCAGAGCAACGCTGATGCAGATTTTGAATTTGTACCATCCGGAATGCTACAGGTAGGAGTATTAAACAGGCTGGAACTCGGTTTTATGGGTGGCGACGACGTAGTTTTAGGTCACCTCAAAATCAAAGTTATAGAAGAAACCACTGGGATTCCCCAGGTCGCTGTTGGTATCGATAATGTCTTTTCTAAAGTGGAAGATGATGCCATTGCCAATCCACCCTCTGGAAGCCTTGGCTCTAATCCTGACAGAGTATTCTATGAGAGAAATTCCATTTATGTGGCTTTTTCCAAACAGACTGTTCTTCGCGGTTTGTTCGGGATTCCAGAACTATCAGCTATGATCAGTGGTGGTTTTGGCCGAAATCGTTTCGTGGGTCAGGCAGAGATTGCGGAGAAGCTTCAAGGTTTGTTCCTCTCTGCAGAATTCAGTCCCTATCCTGCTCTGGTATTCATTGGCGAGATGGATGGTCATAACCTCAATCTTGGCGCTAAGTATTCCGTAGACAAATTCCAGGTAAGACTTGGATATTTGGGCTTTGAAGAGAGTTTAAAAGGTGATAGCGCAAATCATCGTGTAGCTCTTGGCGTATCCTATTTGTTTGATATGTTTGGCGATGCCCGCAAAAGACCTGTAATGCCAGACAGCCCTGTTTATTCGGCTCCCGGTACCCCTACTCAACAGCAGGTAATTCAACAACAGGGTGGCACCGCTCCATCTTCTTCAACCAACGATCTTTTTGAAGAACTGAAGAGACTCCGCGAATCCAGAGAACAGGCCCAGAAAGTGTTGGAAGAATTGAGACAGCAGTTGAAGGATTTGGAACAGGAAGCAAGCAAAAAATAAACAGGATTATTCCTGTGATTATTGTAGGTTGTATTCATACTCCCTATGGATATAAATTGAGTAAGATGCAGGTAACACCCTGCATCTTACTTGTTAAAAAAAGGTAACACAATTTTAGGAATAAAGTGAGCTATGTTATGAATAAGAGTATTAGAGTTTTTACGCTCACCGCTTTGTCGCTTTTTATCACAATTGGTTTTTGCTCTTTAAGTGCCCAAATAAGTGATAGCGAATTGATGCAAGAGATCTATAAAGAGCTAATCATCGAGACAGAAATGTTGAATAGTCATCTCGAAGAAGCCAGGATCATTGCCGATCGCATTAAAGAGTTAAAAGACGGATACAATCCGCAGGAAAGGGTGGCACAACTTATTGCAGCAAATGATACTGCGGGCTTGCTGAGAGAGTTCCAGAAGTTTGCCTCCAGGCTGGAGACATACCTATTGAGAGATCCAGATCAGGCAAGTTCTTACTTTAGCTTGGTAAAGCGACTCTTTGCGGACGTTACAGTAGTACAAGACCAAATTTTGTATTTTGATGGGGCAGTGCATTACTATAAGAACAATGATCTGTTGGCTGTAGATAAGTTTGAAAAGTTCTTTGTACAATATCCCAATTCTACTGTATCGACCAAAGCTATGGCGCTGACCCTCAAAGCGTTGATTGGGCTCAACCAGGATGCCAGAGCAGATAGAGATTTTTTGCAGGCATATCCTCACATCACATCAAACGAAATCAGGTATTTGAGTGCTCACGTGTACTTCAATCTCGGTAGGGACGATCAAGCTCTTGCTATGTTTGATAGTTTGAGTAATGACGAAAAGTACGGTATTGATTCAAACCTGATGTCAAACTTGATTGTTTCGTTCACCCTGGATCCAAGTGAGTCCATCAGCCAGTTCCAGATTATCGACAATGTACTCACAAACAATCCGTTTGTGGTGCTGGCACTTGCGCGCTACTACATACTTCAAGGTAACTGGCAGAGAGCAGAAGCACAATACTCCAGGTACTACTCGCTTCATGTTGAGAGCCGCAAACAGTTATCTCAGTACGAATTGGTTTTATCTCTGCTGAACAGTGGGAAGAAGCAAGAAGCCAGTCAGTTGCTTGAAGAAATGATGGCAAGCGGACAATCGGGTGAGTTTTATACTACATTTTTGTATCTCTGGGCCGACATCAAAATGAGCGAAGGAAAGCTTAGTGAAGTTAGGACTAGGTTTAGCCAGTTTCAGGGTACAATAGACCAGAACAGGATTGATCTGCCACGAAGAATAGGCATTTTACGAAAAATTGAAGGCTTAAAGAATGATTTGTACCGGAATCCTGAGACTCAGGATTTTATCCGCATCAGCAGGGAAATGATAGGCATAGCTAATGAAGTCACAGAACTGCACAATCAGATCGTGAGAAATATTGGCTCTTTGCCTCGAGCCTCACTTGACACTCTTCACAAATATGAACTGCAGATCATTAGTCAGTACCTTGCCTTGTTTGAGAACTATTCAAGCACCTATATGCTTCGTTATATGCCCGACATGCAGAGCATCAAGATGCTGGAAGCATACGAAACCTATATTGAAGATTACCAGAGGGTTGTAAATCTCATCAAAACCCGGATAAACGAGCTGGAACAGATGGATCTCAAGCTGCAGAGACAGAATGATGTGGATCGCAACATCGAGGTGATTACCCGGATATTCCAGACAATTGAGCAGATCAGGCAAGCAAAACCTGATTTTGCAGTGGATCCGGACATTATTGCCAAATATGAAGCCGACTTGGCAGAATATATGGAGCTTCGTGATTTCTATCAGTATGATAACACGCTCTATCTGGCGATTAATGATGAGATAGCAGATTTCCAAGACTTCAAAGCTGTCTTTGATGCCTTTACTGTATATGCCAAAAACATTTTTAGAACTGCTAAACCTATAATGGAAGTAGAAAGACAACTGCGTGAGATCCGTGAAGAGACAGATCAGTTTGCCATTGTTCCTCAGGAATACGTAGAGGTGATTGATGCACTGATATCGAGATTTGATAGGACTTTGTTCGAGTTGGATCTTATTCATATGCATCTGGACTATGCTTCCCTGATCAGACAGGACGAAGCTAGAGCCTCCATGTCCTTTGAGCAAAGCAGAAGCGAGCAAACTCGCATCATAGCAGAGATGCAGACGCTTAGCACTCGAATCCTCCAATTTGTAAACACTAATCCGGATTTCGTTGCTCTGGTGCAACCGATGAACTTCGGTCATCTTTTCAGTAAGGCAAATCTCTATTACTACCTCGCTGAATTGGATTATGCCATCAATCTCAGGGATATCAAGCCTACGGCATTAGAGTACTATAGAAAGGTACTGGATGCAGATCCTGCTTTCTATATGAAAGATGCCGTACTATACAACATTGGTTTCTATTCCAGCTATCTGCTCAAAGGGCAAATCGAAGAGCAAAAGGATCAGTTCTGGCGTGACAATCCCACCGCTCTCACTCGTCCTGATAACCTGATGGAAACTGAGGCCTATTACCGGGAGTCCCTTGCTGCTTATACAGAATTGATTAATGCTCATTCAAATTCACCCTACTATGACGAAACCATGTATCGGCTGGGATCACTCTATTTTGATATAGGATCAGATGCCTCCGAGCCTGTTAAGTTCTATGCTATAGCCCGCGAGAAATACTTCAATCCTTTGATAGAAGATGAGAATAGTAGATATCGCTATGAAGCAATGTACCAACGTGGTTGGACATATCTGAACAGTAATGATGAAGAATCCCTCTTCAATGCTTTGGGTGATTTTATGACCCTGTTGACAGCGATTGAAGATGGTAAGATTACGGATCCTGTTCTTGTAGCAGACTACACTGATGCTTCAGTGAGCAACATCGCCTACGCCCTTATCGCTGTGGATGGATCAGATTATGATCAGCCAGCAAAGGGAGCTGCATACGTTGAAACGAGGATGAAGGATTTCATAAACTACAAACTGATCCAGAGCATCATAGACGAAGCGATTAAAATGAAGAACGATCTTTCTGCCCCGATGCATGTAACAGACTTTATGTTTACCAGAATGAACCTGGAACCCTTGTCTGTTCAAAACCCCATCAGGCTCAAAGAGATTCTTCAAATATACTATCAAAACCAGAGATTGCTGCGAGATAATGCTGATATCCGTAATGTGCAACTGGCAACTTACGAAAAAGTAAAATCGATGTTCAATCACGAATCTGAATGGTTCAATGCTAACAAGGATAAAGAAATCTCAGAACAACTAGCCTTTATCAAGGAAGCTTATGATTTTCTTGAAGTAAGATTGAACAACAACTTTGTTGAGAATCCTAATGTTGAAGCTTTTGAGGCCTATCAGAAGCATATTGATGACTATATTGCTTTTGCACAGCTACAAGCGGGAGCCTATGAGGCATGGAAGCAAGGACGAATGCTCAATCTGACCATTCTTTCCAGAATGATGGCGGAGACTTCAAACGATCCAGCACTACATTTCAATGCTGTAAACCGGTTACATGCTTTCAATGCCATGTATCCTGATAATTCAGATTACTTTGTAAATGAAGCTCTTTCTTACCAACTCATTGAACATGTATTTGATAATCTCGCTGATCCGCTGTTTGCAATGGCTGCCGCGTTCCCAGAGAAGAACCTCCCTGCTGATCAGGACAGCTTGTTTGCAACATACAAAGCAGCAGTCGAAAGGTACTCAAGTGTACTCATATCAGAGCGTCACAAGACCCAACAAAATATCGAAACATACATTGCCTTGAAGCTTCGTGTAGCCGATATAGAAATGTCAAATGGCGATTATCCCGCTGCCAGCAAGACACTGCAGAGCACTTTTGTGGTAGAAGAAGAGCTTCCTGGTGTCAATAAACGAGATTTGTACATCAGGCTTGCTGAACTAGCCGACGTAAATGCCGATAGAGCAGCATCTGAAACATGGTATAGAAAGGCTCAAGAGTATGCTCTTAATGCACAAGATCGCGATAACTTTATCTATCTTGCCCAAGAGCAGATTGCCAAAGGTATTGAAGAAGCAGCAAGTGCGAACAACTTCAGCAAAGTTGGTAACGACTATCTAAGATTATCTGAAGAGTACAAAGCGAGCGATGCAGCGAAAAGCAGAGCATTCAAAATCAGTGCAGCTTCAGCTTTTAAAGATGCCCAAGATTACCAAAGAAGCATTGACTTGATAATAGAGGTCGCAGGTGATTTACAGAGTGTAGACGATGTGTTTGGATTGTATGCAGAAGCTTGGATTATTGCAGATAGTTTGAAACAAGATACAACCCAGGCACGAGCGTTGAAAGATCAGTTTATGAGTGCTTATCCTGCAAGCCTCCAGACATATGCCCTCAGAGTCGAACGCCTCAAAGTAATGGAGAAAGATCCTGCTCAGAAACAGCGTGCTTCAGAGCTCTACCTGGTTTTGCACGACGATGTCAAATCCGGAAAAATTAACAGCGGAACGGACACGGCCCAGGATCTATTCCTGAATGCCATAGTCTTGAGCTCCGAGAATGAAGACAAGATGTATACCCTTATGGATCAGTTCTCAGAGATTTATCCAGGGCACTCCAAGGCCCTCGACTTTCTGGAAGCTATAGCCCTCAATGCTGATTCCCGTGGGGACAAAGAGAGATTCAAACAGCTTGCCAAAGAGATATATACAAAGGACAAGAGTCGCTCTCAGAACTACCAGTTAGTTGCAGAAAGAGAGTTGAAGGCTGTTCTAGACGAGTTCAATACACATTATGCCAAGAAAGAGTGGCAGCAAGCATTCGCAAAAAGAGATGAGTTCAAACGGATTGAAGCAGCTTATATTCGCGAAGGCCTCAAATTTATGACAGCAGAGATATACGAAGAGTTTGCCAGGATAGAGAAAGAGCATAAAGAGATCCAGGACAGGATTGCCTTTATCAAAAACTATGATTCTCAACTGGCCTCATTCGAACGAGGTTTTCTGGCTGCGAAATACTCTGATATGATAAGGGTAAATCCAAATACAACCTGGATGAGACACCTTGCAGGCGGTGAGAATAGGGTAACAAAGCTCAAGACCCAGGCAGATGCTGAAGCAGCAAAAGTTTACAGACTGCTTGACAGCGCTAAAGGCAAAGGTCTTGATCTCGATCGTCAGAGCAAGACTTATAATCTGGTAGCCCGGATCTATGAACACGGTGCAGAAGCAGTTCGCACCCAGATCGAATACTATCTGTCTCGTTCAAACGAAATCCAGAATGAGAGAAGCACTCCAGATTTTGCTAATACACTGGATATTCTGAGAAACCAGAAAGAGATTTATGCCAATTCATTCCTGGCAGAAGCTTACCTGGCTCATCTCGATGTATACGATCTGATTTACATGGCGGGCTACAAAAACCGCCAGACAGATTATTCAATTTCGAAGTTCAACGAATGGAACGCCTTGCCGGATCAGATGGTTGACGATCTATTGCCAGACGGATCATGGGAAATCAAGGTCGTAAATATTGAAACCAACCAGACAGTAGCCACAGGCCAGATCAATAGAGTTACGACACCCCAAGGCACGCATCTGAGCTCTGTTTCAGTTCCATCAAAACATGTGTTAAAGCTCAAAAAGATTGTACGAAGTCGCGTCGTACCAGATTATGGTTATGCTCAAATGATATATCCTTATGACGCGATTATCAAGGTTAACGGAAAGCAACTCAACCCTGCATATCAAAGTGTCGATACTCTGGACGTTACAGATCCTCTCACTACCAGATATGCAGTGCTCCTCAGTCCAGATGTCTTTATCGCTGGTGAGAATGCATTGGAGTTCGAATTTAGCAATAATTCAGACAGCGCACTCAATACTGGCTTTGCGCTCAGGTTAGTGACAAACAGGCAGAGATACGAACAGGCTATACCGCTTGAAACGATGACTATTGCTTCTGGAAGCAAATGGAAAGCGTCCAAGATAGATGCAGAAAACACGATGACCTCAGTCCCCACCCTGATAGTGGAAGGTTATCAGATTGAAAACTCTGCAATCATGGATATGGAATACTCAGATGCTAAAGCCATTTGGGTACATGAAACTGCTGATGCTCCAGTACATGAAGTTACTTTCGAAACGGAATTCGTAATTGATACCGAGTTTAGAAGCGGATATGTTGTATGTGCTGCTCCTGGGTACGTTACTTTGGTGATAAACGGAGTTGAAGTTGAGACTGAGTTTATGTTTGATTACGATCCCGATCCGATGACGGTTTATCCACTCAGATATGATTTTCGCAGTGAAGATATCGTAAAAGGAAAAAACACGGTGAAATTCATCGTGAAGAACGATTCAGAATTTAGAGGCTTCCAAAGCGAGATTCAAGTGGTAAAAACTGGCAAAGAAGGAGGTATTTAAGTGAATAGATATTTGATGATCATAGTGTTAGCAATCCTGGCAGCCGGCCTTTATTCACAGACTCCACGATCTGTTGAGGAGAACACAAGGGCAGGATTCGAAAGAGCCCAAAGAGTCATGATTGGTGATCAAGAAGCTATCAACGCAGAGGCGTTTAAACCTAAAACAGAAGTGTATCAAAAGAAATCGGAAACTGTAGTTCAACCTGTGTATTACAGATTCAATCAAAACTTATTGCGAGCAACAAATAGAATCCTACTAAATAAATGGCTTAAGGAGTCAAAATGAAAACAAAAATTATCATTCTTGCAGTGTTAGCTATGGTGCTTTCATTCAGCTTTGTTTACGCTCAGGCAGAAGAGGCAGCTACTGAGGCTGTAGCTGAAGTTCAAGCCCAAAGCAGTACCGGTGTAGCCGGAATGTTAGTTAAGATCGTTAACGATAGCGGATTTTGGGGATACCTGATAATCTCTATTTTTATCTTTGGTTTGGTTCTTTCCTTTATCCGGTACAACCAGCTTTATATGAAAGAAAAGATTGATGCAGGCCAAGTTTATCTCAAGATCAAGGGTTATATCAGAAATGACCAGATAGATGAAGCTATCAAGATTTCAGAAAGTTTTAACAAGACTACCATGGGCTTCATTTATATGAGCGGATTGAAGGGCTTCAAAGATGCAAGAAATAGCGGCAAGTCTGGCAGAGCGCTAGTAGACTATGTGCAGAATGCTTTCGATGAAGCAAACTTGCAGACCCTCTACAAACTGGATGCAAATCTATGGTGGTTTGATACCCTAGCTCAGGTATGTACTTATCTTGGTCTTTTGGGTACGATTTGGGGTCTGATCGAGGCCTTTGGTGCCCTGGGTAATGCTCCCGAAGCAGAAAAGCAAATTCGTCTTACTCAAGGTATCGAGAAAGCTATCGGAACAACAGCTCTTGGTCTGATTGCTGCTATCCCACTTACCGTTATCAAGGGTACCCTGCTTTCCCGTGCCCAAAAGTTAATTGCAGATGTCGATGAATTTAGTGTAAAAACAATCAATCAACTGATCTACTTAGCAAAGGAATAGTACTATGGCATATCGCCCATCAGACGCGAGAAACCAGAAATCACAGACTTCTCCCAGTGAACCCAATGTGGTTCCTGTGATGAACCTATTCTTGACGATTATTCCGTTTTTATTGTTGTTCGTCGTCTTGAGTAACGTTGCACTGGTTTCTTTGAATTTGTCCTCTGACGGCGGTGGTGGCGGAGGTGAAGGAACAGGCGGGGGAGGCGAGATTCCCAAGGTACAGGTCATAATATACCACGGTTCCATATCTGATCCTTCTCAAGTCAATTCATTCGAAATTCGAGAGCCAAGGCTTCCTGCTCAGAAGATTCCGGCCATCAACGGTCGTCACGACTATGTCTCATTAGATGCTGCTTTAAAAGATATTAAAGCACGAAGACCGGATTTGTGGGATATCAACGTAGTACCAAATGATGATGTGTTGTTTGAAACATTGTTACAAACGATAGATCTATGCAAAAAGAACCAGTTCCCCTTCGTGCATTATGAAGTTATTGATGTTATTGGGATCTATGCCTCTTTGAATATGGGAGGTCAGTATGCCTCATAGTATTCGGACATCGATCTACAAAACAAAACGCGGTAAACCAAAAACTAGGCGTAAATTTCAGGACGGAAAGCAGCTATCGATCACTTCTCTGCTTGATATCTTGACTATTATGTTAGTCTTCCTGATCAAGAACGTCAGTATGGATGCCGCAAATATTACGACTCCCGAGAACATGACATTTCCCTTCACCATTGAAAATGAGAAATTGATAGAAGATGCTGATCCATTGGTGATCAAGATGTATCCTACCCACATTCTCATGGGAAAGGACAATGCCCGGATAGGTTCTTTGGAAGACCTGACTGACGACGCTAAGTACAGGACGATTCTTGCTGTTCTCAAACATGAGGCAGAACTGATCGCCAAAAGAGAAACAAACAAGACTCCTGTCATGCTGATTCAGGCAGATAAATCAGTTACATGTTTCTATATCTCTGAAATGATGCGTTTGGCTGGAGAAGGCGGATATCAATACGTTTACTTCTCTTCGGCAGAGAATAAAGCCTGGCTGACTGAATATGCCAAGGGCATGTAAAAGGAGGCAGTAATGGCAGAAAAAATAATCAAAATGAAACTGAACTACAAAGGGAAGCTCCTTGACATCACGAAAAAAGGTGTTGGCAAGGGTGATATCAAAAAGAAGTGGTTCATCGGTTCAAACAAGCACATTTTCTGGCAGATCTTGGATCCAAAGTTTCCAGACAAGCATCTCTTTCTTGAAGAGAAAGGTGGAGATTATTATATAAACATCACCACTGGAAGCGAGCTGAGCTGCGAGAAGAACGGCAAACCAATCGATAAAGAATTTCTCAAATCTAATAAGCTTCTTTCCGGATCTCAATTGAAGGTAACACCTGATATGTCTGGAACAGTAGCTCTATCCAAGGATTGGGCAATTCAGTTTGAGTTTGTCGAGCCTTGGAAGAGAGTACTCAGCGCGGAAGAACGGCAGATTGTGGCTCAGTATTCACGCAGGGCAGAGCTCTCTCCGCTCGAGAAACGCAATAAAACCTTCCTGATTGGAGCCACGATCTTCACGGTTCTTTTCCTCTTTGTCTATGATAACTTTATCAAAAAGGAAGTAGTGATAGAGGAGACAATAGAATCCAAATTTGAAAACATAGTGGCACAACGCATCGAAGCAGCCAAGCTACAACCGCGCGCTCAAAAGCAGACCTATGCAGATAGTGGCCCCGCAGAAGTAGTAGAAGCCCCTTCTGATGCCGGAACAGCTACTACGACAACCACGAGACAGCAATCCAACTTTGGTTCTCAGCTTGCAGCCTCTGTAGGTGCAAGTGGAGCAGCTGGAGCTACTGGAGCAACAGGTGGATCAACTCTGCAAGCTGTCACGACATCTCGTACTATCGTCGCAAGAGGCGTAGGTGATGGCGGTGGTGGTGGACGTGGTTCTGGTCCTGGCCCTGGTGGTGCTGCAGGAGCAGGAAGAGGCGGTGCTTCTCTTGCGTCATCCGCGGATCCATCAGCCAGAAGAGCTGGAAGAGAATACATCGGCGACATCGCTACTGGTTCCATTGGTGGTGGTGTAGAAGTGAGCAATCTTCAATCCGGTCAGGCAATTTCCAGGTTCTCTGGTGATGCCAGCACGATCAAGCCTGGAAAGCCTGTTGTGAGTGCCTCAGCTCAGGCTACGATCAGCAGAGTGACAGGAAGCGGTGCCAAGATTGTCGAAGAAGGCAAGATTCCTGAAGGTGATGCCGTCTCAAAGACTACTTATGAAGCTGCGATCGCAAATCTGCGGCCTATCCGCCAAAGATTGCAATCTACTTTCAACCGCTATAGTTCCATTGGTGCCATGTATGGCTCAATTAAGTTCACAATTTACGTGGAAGCCAATGGAAACGTGGATGTGGTAGTAGAAGTTCAAAGTGGAGAATTCCAGCAGGAGTTCATTGATGCAGCGATTGATGTAATCAAGAAATCCAAGTTCACTACGAATATGGCAATGGTCATACCGTTTACCCAGCAATTCAGAAGAAATTAAACCAATCATAACATAGCAAAAGAGCCCGGTTTGTATGAGCCGGGCTTTTTTATTGCAGAACCGATTTCTGTATACGCGTTGAGATTGCCGGCTCATTCCAGGCAATGGTCTTCACAAGCATAAATAATTTGACACAACACGCCTCTAGCATAATCTGCACGCCATGAAGTATTACGTAGTGCATATCCCAATAGCCACAGACATAGAGTTTGTGTACGCATCAGAGCTCACTGTATCGGAGGGATGCAGGGTACTAGTCACGTTCAATCGCAGAGAAACGATCGGCATCTGTGGGCACATGGTAGAGGTGCCTTCTTGTGACAGCGCAAAATACAAGACAATTGTCGAAGTGATAGATGAAACACCCATACTGTCCCAAGAATTACTAGCTCTGGGGAAATGGATATCAGCGTATTATCATTGTCCGATAGCCAAAGCTCTCTTTGCCATGCTGCCAGGAATCATGGTTCCAGAGGTCAACAGCACAGTAATCTGGATTGGTGCGGACGCAGGATATCCTCCTGAGTTCGAATCTCTGTATTGTCTCATGCAGGACAGGGAAAAGCACAATCTCAAGGATCTTCGCAAACAGCTTCCAGCACTGCCTTTCTATCGGATGCTCGAAGAAGCAGAAATCATGGGTCTGGTCGAAGTAACTCGCAAACTCAAGAACAAGATCAAACCCAAGATGCAAAACTTTGTCGAGCTCACAGATACGGAGGTAGAGAATCCTCGGCTCACGGAGCTTCAGCAAGAAGCCATGAACCTCATCCGATCCAATCCATCAGCAGTTCCGCTATCAGAACTGAGTGACACGTTTTCCTACTCGATCTTGAAGGCCCTGGTAAAAAAGGGTATGATCAAAATCACTCCTCGCCAGGTCCAGAACCGGAGCTTGATATTGCCCGCCCAACATGCCCCCAGAAAGATAGTGCTCACAGACGCCCAGGTGAAGGTGTATCAAGAGCTTGAAGTACATATTGGCAGCTTTCAGAAGCATCTACTGTTTGGTGTAACAGGTTCAGGGAAGACGGAGATCTACATAGAACTGATCAAGAAATACATCGCCCTGGGTAAAGGGGTAATCTTCCTGATTCCAGAAATCGCCCTCACTCCGCAGATGGTCGACAGGTTTTTCAGTGTCTTCGGCGAGACCCTGGCCATCATGCATAGTCAGCTCTCAGATCGAGAACGCTATGAGGAGTGGCGCAAGATTGAAACGGGGAAAAGCCAGATCGTTATAGGAGCCCGCAGTGCTATCTTTGTACCGATGAACCATCTAGGCCTAATTATCGTGGATGAAGAGCACGAGCAGAGTTATAAGCAAGACCAAACTCCCCGATACAGTGGCAGAGATCTGGCCATCGTAAGAGCCAGGAATGCAGGAGCGCAGGTAGTGCTCGGCTCTGCTACACCATCCTTGGAGTCATGGTTCAACGTAAAGACTGGAAACTACCAACTTCACATCTTGAACAAGAGACCTTTGGCTTATCAATTACCCCAGGTAGAACTTGTGGATATGCGGAATGAGAACACCAAAGATCTGCTATCTTTCTCCTTGAGGGCCGCAATGGATGAGACTCTAGCCAGGAAGGAACAGGTTATTCTCTTTCAAAACCGGAGAGGGTACTCTTCGTTCATACAATGTCTCAAGTGTGGCGAACTGGTAAAATGCACCAATTGCGAGATTAGCATGTATTATCACCGGGATAGGGAAGAGCTCAATTGCCACTATTGCGGTGCCCTGTTCCCTGTGCCTCGCAGATGTAACAAATGTGGTAGCTATAGCTTTAGTCATGGTGCTCCGGGCACCCAAAAGATAGAGCAACTGCTCCAAATCTATTATCCGGCAGCCAAGATACTACGCCTGGATTCGGATTCTGCCTCAAAGAAAGACATGTACAGGTATATGCACGACAAAATGAAAAGCAGGGAAGTGGATATTCTGCTCGGAACTCAGATGATCTCCAAGGGGCTAGATTTTGAGGGTGTAACTTTGGTAGGAGTGGTTTCAGCGGATATCAGTCTCAATGTTCCGGATTATAGAGCAGCAGAACGCACATTTCAATTGCTTACTCAAGTGGCAGGACGCTCAGGAAGAGGGATGACTGCTGGAAAAGTAATCATCCAGGCCTACAATGTGGATCATTATGCCATAAAACACGCCTGCAACCAGGACTATGAAAGCTTTGCCAATGAAGAGCTTAGTTATCGGAAGAGGCTATATTACCCCCCATTTTTCAGATTGGGTAGAATTGTCTATCAGGCAAATGATAAGACGCTCCTAAACGCTGAAATGGACAAGATAGAAGCTATCAGCTCGGTTCTACGGGCCCGATATTCTCCAGCAGATCTAATCATCCTGGGCCCGGTTCCAGCGCCAAACGCCAAGGTCAACAACCTCTATAGATATCATATTGTGCTCAAGGCTTCCAGCCCTCAAGTCCTGTCCCATGCTCTAGCTATCATGTCCAAGCAATATAAACCAGCCTCAAGTCTGAGCGTTTATATTGATGTGGATCCCATGATGCTGATGTAAAGACGACAACACTCAATTTCACCAATTATGATTCTCCCAACCACTGACAGAGTATACCATCCTTATAAGCATCTCTGTATCTCAGCTGTATCAAACCTGTATCAAGTGTGTTCGAGAACACACTTGATACACGCCTGATACACGCTTGATACACGTCTGATACACGCCTGTCTATAGTGAGAGGGCAGATTGACAAGTGGTCTTTCCTGTTGTGGGGGAGAGCTATTCCACAAAAAACAAGCCCCGAACTGGGGGAAGTCCGGGGCTTGCTGTATCGGCTAACCGTATTTTATGTAAGGAATTCTAGTCCAGTGCCTTAAGAAATGAAGGTATATCAGTTCTTAAAGAATTGAATTTTGTCTTTTCTTCGTGGTCGGGCTTGGAATCCAGGCCACTGGTATCTTTCGACTGATTCATTGCCAGCCTTGCAAAGATATCATCCAAGTCCTCGGTGTTCTTTTTGCTTTCGAAGTTCACAATCTTTGGTGTTTCTTTTGGGAAGGTTATGATGTTGCTATATTCTCCTTCCTCGCGCTTTAATCCTGTTGCAATAAGGGTTACAGATATTTTACCGGTCATGTTATCATCTACTATCAAACCCATGATAATGTTTGCTGCCGATCCTGTCTCCGAGACGATGACATTGGATACTTCGTCAAACTCGGACATCTTCATGTCGTTACCAGCAGTAATGTTAATCAGCATGGATTGACATCCAGAGAGGCTGATATCGCTGAGTAGCGGGTTATTTATTGCCGCACGGGCAGCATGGATGGCTCTGTTCTCGCCTTCAGCGGTGCCTGTTCCCATATGGGCAAATCCCATATTCTGCATCACAGCTTTGACGTCTGCAAAGTCAACATTAATATAACCGCTGAGGTTGATGATATCTGAAACTGCCTTAGCTGCTTCATACAGTACGCTATCTGCCTTGTGGAAGGCGTCCAAAATCCCCATATCAGCATAGATTTCTTTCAGTTTTTCGTTTGGAATGATGATGAGGGTATCTACAAATTCACGCAGGTTCTTAATCCCTTCCTCGGCATTTTGCTTGCGCTTGCCACCTTCGGAAGTGAATGGAGTGCTCACGATGCCCAGGGTGAGAATACCTAACTCTCGGGCAATTTTGGCTATTACAGGAGCTCCACCGGTACCAGTGCCACCTCCCATGCCAGCGGCGATGAAGATCATATCTGCACCTTCGAGGTGAGCCTTGATCTCTTCTCTGGATTCCTCTGCGGCCATTTTTCCGCCTTCTGGGTTTGCACCAGTTCCAAGGCCTCTGGTTAGCTTCTTGCCGAGTTGGATCCTCATCTTGGCTTTAGACTTGTTAATGTCTGTATTATCGGTGTTGGCTGCAATAAACTCTACCCCGTACAGCTCATTTTCAATCATGGTATTGATGGCATTTCCCCCTGCTCCACCAACGCCGACGATTTTGATATTGGTTCCGATTTGTGCGGGTTTTTCGTCAAACTCGATCATTGTTCCCCCTAAATATCCTTTATTAGATTCTTTATTTTATCAAAAAACTTGTTGCTTTTAAACTTATTGAAACTGAACTGGCTGCCACTGATATCGGGGAAGAGTTCCTTTGCCTGATAGAGAAGACCGATAGCTGTAGCGTAAGATGCCTCTTCCAATCTGGAGAT
>CAZZCS010000027.1:0-23805 GCA_964652645.1 uncultured Candidatus Cloacimonadota bacterium
ACACCAATAGCACACAGAAAAAAGGAAAAAGAAGATTTTTAATAGAACGCAGATCCCCAGGATCACCAGGATCAGCGGGATCTTTTTTATTACCACCGAGAACACCGAAGGCACCGAAAACACCATCGGTGCAGCCGATACCCGCAAGCATCGAAGATGCGACATAACCGGGGCCTCGCAGAGTCACAACGTGGCTCTGTGGGGTGGTGTAGCGAGGGTGCGGAGCGCAGCGCAGCCCCTCGTTGCGAGGCAAGACACGTGATGGGCGACACACTAAAACCATCGGCATAGCCGATACCTATCGAGTGCGGAGCACGGCAGCTGAAGCCGGGCCCAAAGGCACGAAGTAGCCTTGTGGGGAGGCTCAGCATAGCCCCGCATCTTTGAGTGCGGGGTTCAAGACCACCCCCAATAATCTCTGAGTCCGGAGCATAGCGAAGGACGACACAACCGGGGCCTCTCAATGACACACCGTAGCTCTGTGGGGGAAAAAAGCCCCAGCGGGGCGACAGCCCCCGCGACGCAGTCGTGGGTGGCATAGGCGGGGGCGTGAGCCACGTACAGAAAGGGATTACGACCCAGCCCCAGCGGGGCGACACCCTCAAGCTCACAACCTCCTCATCAGCATTCTACCGCAACCGAGGCACTCATCAACAAAATATGTTGCATCTATCGCACCCATAAAAACACCCATAATTGCATAATCCGCACTAACACCAAATCATTATTGCTGCTATCTCACTGTTGGGCAACAACATATATTTCTCTTTGAATTGGAACAGAACTGACTATAATATAAGGTATAAGCCAAAACTATATGAGGTAAGATAAATGAACGCTATAATAAAAATGATACTAGCTTTTACTGCGATAGTCCTGTTTGTAACGGGTTGTGCCGATAAAGATAAAGATGTTTATGTCCCAATCACAGACCTGGTCGTTTCACCGGACTTTGACTGGCAAACTGCAAGAGAGGTTTCACTCAGCCTTGAGGTACTGAGCAATGAAGGACAGCCTATTGAGGGAGTAGTCTTTACAGTCTATAATGGTGATCCCGATTCCATGAGTGAAATTGTAGCCAAAGGCAATACCACAGAAACTGGGAAGTTTGAATCTCAGATTGTAGTTCCCACCTATATCAATAAGCTTTGGGTAGTAGGTTTTATGAGCACTGTAGAAATCCCGATCCTGAATAATATCGCTACCTATACGTTTGGCGGTTTCTTTCCCCAGATTAAAGGTGGAACAGGATTTGAAGCACCGGCCACCAAAAACTGGGCCTATCTACCAGGTATGACTTTTAATAGCAGTGGCGTCCCCTCTCCGATGACCCGAGACGTGCTCAGCGCCAGCTTCCTGCAGAGAATTGATGCCACGCTTCCGGAGCGGAGTCCAGTTCCCTTGTACCATCCCCACTACCTGAATCCAAACAATCAAACCAATATCAAGATTGACGAGTATTCGGACGTCTGGGTCACCTTCGTCCATGAGGGTGCAGGTTTCAAAAATGCTTTAGGATTCCACACCTATCCTTCAGACCAGGTTCCCCAGACTACTCAGCAAGTTGGGACACGGACGCTGGTATTCCCCAATGCCTCCTTACAGGGAAGCGGGGGTGGCCTGCGAGCAGGAGACAAGGTATATCTTGGTTCATTCCAGGGTGGCACTACAATCGGATGGTTCCTTGTCGCCGATGGCTTCATCAATGGATCAAATGTGAGCACTACGAAGCCAGTCTATTATTCGGATCCTCATCTAAATCCAGAAATCAATCCCACCAAGAAACAGCACAGCATCCTGGTGTACGACGACCAGACAGAGCGTCTTCTGATCGGTTTTGAAGACTTACCCAGAGAATCTTCTGGTACAGACGACGATTTTAACGATCTCATATTCTACGTTACAGCCAATCCAATCGAGGCTATTGACCTGGATGGTGTACCGCCTATCGACACTCCTGAGGATAGGGACGGGGATGGGATAAGTGATCTGTTCGATGATTATCCAGACGATCCCAGACTTGCCTTCAATAACTATACCTTTGGAGAAAATTCCTGGGGAACACTAGCTTTTGAAGACCTCTGGCCCCATCAGGGAGATTATGATTTGAACGATATGGTGATAGATTACAACGTAAATCAGATCACTCAAGCGGGAAACAGCATCAGAAAAGTGGAGATGTTGTTCAAGCTCAGAGCCATTGGGGCACGTAATGCAAACGGATTCGCTGTAGAAATACCTTTCATCAGCGCGAACATCTCTGACATAGAGCCCAGCCATCCTCTTCTGTTTGAGCACGAAACGGATGGGCCAAAAGCGGTATTCCGGTTCTTTAACAACACCTTTGATCTGATCCCTCAGGTTCCCAGTGGCTTTATCAACACAGAGAATGGAAGCCCTCACTATGAACCTGTCACTTTCGGGGTCAGCTTCTGGTTGAATACCCCTGTGCCGCTCACAAGCCCAAATCCTGCCCCTCCCTACAACCCCTTTATCTTTGTAAGCGGAGTTCGTTCCCATGAAGTTCATCTCCCGGGCTACTCCCCTACTTCCAAGATGAACATGAGCCTGTTTGGAACATCTGATGATGCCAGTACGCCGGCTTTGGGTAACTGGTATAAGACTTCTGGCAACCTCCCCTGGGCAGTGAACATTGCCAGCAGTTGGGACTATCCCTCCGAACGGTCACAAATCACCAGGGCATATATTAGATTTAAGGACTGGGCACAGTCGAGTGGAGTATCCAGCCCAGATTGGTATCTTAACCGCAGTGGTTATCGGAACAACGAGTTCATATATCAAACCCCCTAATCAGATCACATCCCAAATCAAAAGCGCCTGCTCAGTGAGCAGGCGCTTATTGTTTTGTGGACAATACGATAGCCAGGGTAGCAAAAGCCCAGACTATGAAAACTTTGCTAGATAATCCGGTGCATCATACCATCTTGCATATTGAAATGGATCAGCTCAATCCCAGCTTCTTCCATCAGCAGTTCGGCCAGTTTATCTGGATAAGGCTCCGAGATATATACTGTTCTGATCTCGGCATTAATGATCAGTTTGGCACAAATGCTGCAGGGTTGGTTGGTGCAGTACAAGACGGCTCCCCGCGTGGATGAGCCATTTAACCCGGCTTGAATAATGGCGTTTTGTTCTGCATGCACTCCGCGACACAGTTCGTGTTTCTCTCCAGAGGGAACGTTGTTCTGCTGACGCAGACAGCCGACTTCAGCACAGTGTCTGATGTTTTTAGGAGCCCCGTTGTACCCGGATGAGAGGATCTGATTGTCACGAACCAGGATGGCCCCGACTTTGCGTCTCAGGCAGGTGCTACGTTGAGAAGCCAGGACAGCCATTTGCATGAAGTATTGCTGCCAGGAAGGTCTATCTTTCATTGCTGACATCCTCATAAATTAGTTTGAGAGGCCTCTCTCACTGTGTTTTACAAACTCCAGGAAGACTATCTGCTCTGGACTGAGTTCTCCCAGTAATGTGATATTTTCCAGGGCCTGGCTTACATTCATACTATTACGGTAGAAGTGATTGTAGATTGCTTTGATCCCGGCGATAGTTTCGTTACTAAACCCTTTGCGAGCCAACCCCACACTGTTTAAGCCTACTGTCTTATATGGGTTTCCCTGTCCCCGGGTATAGGGTGCGATGTCTTTTTTAATAGCTGAAGCACCGCCTACAAAGGCATGTGACCCGATATGGACGAACTGATGTACAGCTGACTGGCCGCCGATTATCGCAAAATCATGGACGTGGACATGCCCAGCCATCTGAACGGCATTGGCAATCACGCAATTACTGCCGATCTGGCAGTTATGCGCAACGTGCATATACTCCATGAGCAGATTATTGCTTCCGACATTGGTGTCTTCTTCCATCTGATTGGAGCGATTAATCGTCACAAACTCCCGAATCTTGTTATTGCTACCTATATTCAGACGGGTAGGTTCTCCAGAAAACTTGAGATCCTGGGGATCTGTGCCAATCACAGCATAAGGCGAGATGTGATTACCATCACCAAGAGTGGTATGCCCGTCGATAATCACATGCGACATCAGCGTATTAGCTTTCCCCATCACGACGTCGGCACCGATGATGCAATAAGGGCCAATAATGCAGCCTTCACCAATGGTAGCGTTTTCATGAACAATCGCGGTTGGATGAATTGAGGTCATTGATTCTTCTCCATTATCATTGCTAAAAAATCTCCTTCGGCCACTTTCTCTGCTCCGACGTAGGTATCTCCATGCATTTTTGCCAGGGATCGTTTCAGTGAGATGACAGTAAGTTCAAACCTGAGCGTATCGCCTGGGAGCACTGGTTTACGGAACTTCACATTGTCTATTGAGGCAAAGTAAGCAACGTATTCTTGCGGGTTTTCCAATTGGTTGAGGAGCATAATCCCCCCAGCCTGTGCCATGCCTTCGATGATCAGTACTCCGGGCATAATCGGATGACCGGGGAAGTGTCCTGCAAAGAACGGCTCGTTTATCGTCACGTTTTTGATCCCAACGATCTTCTCGTCCGGGATGAACTCAATGATTTTATCGACCAGAAGGAAGGGGTAGCGATGAGGAATGATCCGCATGATGGCATTGATATCAAAGACGACATCTGAGGTCCTCTGCTTTTGATACAGCAGTTGCAGTTCTTTCTTCTTTTGAATCTGGCGCAGTTTTTTTACGAGCTCGACGTTTGTCTTATGTCCGCTCCTGGCAGCCAGGATATGCCCCTTGATCGGCATGCCAAAGAGGGCAATATCACCCAGCAAGTCTGCCACTTTGTGGCGCACAAACTCGTTGTGATAGCGGAGAGGATGGCTATTCAGAATCCCCTGATCCGATACAGTGACCGGCTCGTGGTATTGAAATACGTCCTGTAAATGTTTCAATTCAGCTTCACTCATGTTTGGTTCAGCAATCACCAGCGCATTTTCGAGAGAGCCACCTTTGATCAGTCCTGCTTCTTTGAGGTATAAAATCTCATTGATAAAGCAAAAAGTACGAGCTCCGGCAAATTCTTTTTCATAACACGCGAGATTGGGTAGCCAGGTATATTGAGTTCCCAGATAGGGATGCTTGTAATCGATCATAAAGGTGACTTTGAGTTCGTTTGAGGGCACGATAACCACATCCACGTTCTCATTGGGAGCAGAGAAGCTGATTGGCTGTTCAAATTCGAAATAGATCCGCTCTGAATCCTGCTGCACCTTTCCCACCTGCTTCAGCAGATTGAAGAAAACTATAGGACTTCCGTCTGCTACAGGAGCTTCGGGGCCATCGATCTCGATTCTCACGTTATCTATATTGAGCCCTTTTATGGCAGAGAGGACGTGTTCAATGGTTCCAACTGTTGCTTTATTGATTCCGATAGTCGTCCCACGGGAGATATCTACCACGTGATCGATATCGGCAGGAATCTCGGGTTTGTCCGGTAGATCGACGCGGATAAAAACGATCCCCTCGTCCTTGCCAGCCGGAGTAAATCGTATCGTGGAGATCTCTCCGCTGTGCAGGCCTATGCCTGTATAAGAAACCTCTCCGCCGATCGTGTGTTTATACTCTGTCATAAATGCTCCTAAGTTTCTTTGATAGATTTGAGATAGTGACGATACATCTCTGGTAAATACTTTTCCGCCGCCATGATCCGCTTTGTAATCCCCACTTCACGGGCAGGAGAACCGAAGTACTTCGCTCCGGGCTCGATATTGTTTGTAACCCCGGATTGAGCACCAACCATAGCCCGATCACCGATGCTGAGATGCCCCGCAACACCTACCTGGCCAGCAAGATACACATAATCTCCGATCCTGGTGCTGCCAGCGAGGCCGACCTGGGCACAGAGAATGCTATGCTTGCCAATTATGCAATTGTGTCCGATCTGGACAAGATTGTCAATCTTGGTACCTTCACCGATGATGGTAGAACCGAATGTAGCCCTGTCGACGGAGCTATTTGCTCCAATCTCGACATCGGAGTGGATCATGACATTGCCGATCTGGGGGATCTTTTGCTGGATCCCATCCATGAGGATATACCCAAAACCATCAGCTCCGATGACCACGCCAGAATGCAGTACCACCCTGTCTTCCAGGACGGATTCCTCATAAACAGTCACTCCAGGAAAGAGCCTGCAGTTCGTTCCGATCCGACAGTCGGCACCGATGTGGCAATTATCTTCTATAATGGTGTTATCTCCAATGATGCAATTGTCCTTGATCACGGTATGAGCGCCAATAGATACGTTTTTCCCGATGACACAATTCTGCCCCAGGATGGAGCTTGCGTGGATGCCAACAGTCCTATCTCCCTCTTGCTGCTTGAGCCAATAGCTCACCAGCATCAGAACGGATTGGTATGGCTTCTCCACAACCAGCAGATTCCTGTCTTCAAGATGGGGGACAAACTGCTCCGTGGTAATGATAAGGCCTGCCTCTGCCTGCTGGACAATTTCCAACAGCTTTTCCTGCTCCAGGAAAATGATGGAGCTGGCATCTGCGAGGCTTGGCTCTGTCACAGAATCGAGCTCAATATCACAGTTCCCGAGCTTGCGAGCTGCGATAAACTGGGCGATCTGACTACCGGTGATTTTTTGCTTAAAGCGTTTCATAGTTATTTTTTAGGATCGAATCCTGTGTCCATGTCTTCTTTCTTTTCGTCTTCAGGCCCACGAGGTTGATCAAAGCTGTGTGTGGGGGTTCTATCGTCTTGGGGTCTCACTGTTCCCTTGTTTAGCTCCTGCAAAACCTGATTTGTGATATCCATGGAAGGCATGGCGTAGAGTACAGTACCCATGCTGACATCAAAGACCATGGTATATCTTTCGTCCTCTGCGATCTTTTTGATCACATCGTGAATCTTCTTGGTGAGAGGATCGATCAGCTCACGATATCTAGCTTCAGCTCTGCCACCTTCGCCAAAATACTCTTCCAAAAGCCTGCCAGCTTCGCTTTTCTTTTGGTCTATGCGAGCTTGAGCTTCCCGCTTGGCAGCCTCGTTTCTGGTGAGTTTATCGATCTCAAACTGACGTTCCATCTGCTGAATCTCTTCGTCCAACTGACGGATCTGATTTGTCCAGTTTTGCTTGTCCAGATTGAAAAGTCTGGCGATCTCTGCGGCTTCGTTGCTTTCAAATAGTACTCTATCCGTATTTACATAGCCAAGTTTCACGGTCTGCGCGGTCAACACTCCCAGCAGGGCCAGACTAATGAGGATCAATATAAAAGACTTTTTCATTTGTACTCCTTGTTCGTACGTGCAATGGTGACGCTTAAGCTATTTCAATAAATTGTTTAATTGCTTTTCACCGATAGGGCATTTTTTTTTTGCTACTATATTCGTCAATCTTTAATCTCGTAACGGACATCCAACATCTTTACAGCACGCACGTCGTCCACTCTGCGAACAGGGGTCGTGAGCGGTGCTTCATGGAGCATTTCCGGATTTTCTTTGCACTCCTGGGCAATCTCTATCATGGCAGCTGCAAAGGCGTCTATGGATTCTTTACTTTCGGTTTCGGTGGGCTCCACCATCAGGGCTTCTGGAATAATCAGCGGGAAATACACTGTGGGGGCATGATAGCCCTTGTCCAGCAAGCGCTTGGCTATATCCAGAGTAGAAACACCATTGGCCTTCTTCTGCCAGGTTCCATCTGCCACAAACTCGTGCATGCAGTACTCTGTATGCTCGATATGATAATGTGGCAACAGCAGCTTCATCAGATAGTTAGCGTTTAGAATGGCATTCTCTGCCGCTCTTCTAATCCCTGATGGACCCAGCATTTTTATATAGATATAGGCTCTCAGCATGATGGCGAAATTACCATAAAAGGTATGCACTTTGCCAATGCTGCTAGCTTCGTGGGCATAGTCAAAATAGTAGCCCTGCTCACCTTTGGCAATCAGCGGAACCGGTAGATATGGAACCAGCTTCTCCACTACTCCGACGGGGCCACAGCCGGGGCCGCCACCACCGTGAGGGGTGCTGAAAGTCTTGTGCAAATTGTAGTGCATCACATCAAATCCGATCTTACCGGGTTGGACGATACCCATCAAAGCATTCAGGTTTGCTCCATCCATATACATCAGGCCATCGACACCATGAATAATCTCTGAAATTGCCTCAATCTGAGTCTCAAAGAGCCCCAAAGTATTGGGATTGGTAAGCATAAAGCCAGCGACAGAATCGTCCACAAGTTCTTTCAGCTTTTCCAGGTCGACACGTCCATCGGGCAGGGACTTGAGCTCTACCACGTCGTAACCCACCAAACTGCAGGTCGCAGGATTTGTCCCGTGAGCGCTGTCTGGAAGGATGATCTTGGTTTTATGAGTATTGCCTTTGGCATTATGATAAGCTTGAATGATCTTGATTCCGGCAAATTCGCCCTGAGCACCAGCTACAGGCTGCAGTGTAGTCTGAGCCATACCTGCGATCTCAGCAAGATCGTGCTGGAGTTCATAAAGGATTTCGAGCGATCCCTGCAGGGTTTGTAAATCCTGATAGGGGTGGATGTTGTTGAAGCAGGAATGCCGTACCAGAGCTTCGTGGATTTTGGGATTGTATTTCATGGTGCACGATCCCAATGGGTACAGACCTTTTTCGATAAAGTGGTTCTTGTGGCTCAGCTCTATATAGTGCCGCATGCTATCAAGCTCGCTCACTTCCGGGAGCCTGGCTTTATCCTTTCTGAGGAATCTGGCAGATACACATTTTTCCAAAGGTGTATCTATCTCACGTGGGGGCAGGCTGCAACCGCTACGTCCAGGGACACTGTAATCAAATATAGTCTTAGACATGGCTCACCTCCTTCAGTGCTGTTACCAGATCATCGAGATCGGCCTTGTTTTTCTTCTCCGTGACGGCGATCATAAGCATGTTCTCATGCCCAAAACGCTTGAGATCGACTCCCGGGTAGATAGCCCTGGGCAGGAGTTTCTGAATGATCTTCTCCGGTGCGACAGGAGTCTTGACTACGAATTCCTTGAAGAATTCAGCCTTGGGGAAGGCCAGCTCAAAGCCAGGTATTTTGGCGATTTCTGCGGCCAGATAATGTGCTTTGAGGGTGGATTGGGTGGCAACTTCGACCATTCCTTCCCGTCCCATGAGGCTCATATATACTGTGGCGGCAAGAGTGCAAAGCGATTGATTGGAGCAGATATTCGAGGTGGCTTTGTCTCTTCTGATGTGCTGTTCTCTAGCCTGGAGAGTGAGGGCATAGGCCCTTTTACCTTCCACGTCCAGGGTTCCGCCGACGATGCGGCCGGGCATCTGACGCGCCATATCGAGCTTGCTGGCAAAGAAGCCAAAGAGCGGACCGCCCATGTACATGCTATTGCCCAGGGCCTGGCCCTCGCCCACCACGATATCGGCTTTGTACTCGGCAGGTGAGCTCAAAATAGCCAGAGAGATGGGATCCACGACAGCGATAAACAGCGTCTTGGGCTGGCTGTGAATGATCTCTTCCAGGGCTTGCATATCTTCCAGATTGCCAAAGAAATTGGGACTCTGGATTACAACGCATCCGATGCTCTCGTCCAGCATAGCTGCCAGATCTTTGGCATCTGTAACTCCATCAACAGCCGGGGCAGTAAGCAGTTCGACCCCGATTCCCTCGGTATAGACCTTGATGACCTTGTAATACTCCGGGTGAAGAGTAGCAGGCAGAATCGCCTTTTTGAGCCGGTTTTTGCGCACAGACATGAGGATTGCCTCTGCGATTGCCGAAGCTCCATCATACATGGACGCATTCGCTATTTCCATGCCTGTCAGCTCGCAAATCATGGTTTGAAATTCGTAGATAAATTGCAGAGTCCCCTGGCTCACTTCCGCCTGGTAGGGCGTGTAAGCTGTGAAGAACTCTGGCCGTGACACTATAGTATCCACAGCGGCAGGAATAAAGTGATCGTAAACCCCTGCTCCCAGGAATGAATTGGCACTGGCAGCACAGAGATTTTTACAGGTCTTTTCTGTGATGGAACGTGAAATTTCCAGCTCGGAGACTTCGTTCGCTATATCAAGCTGTCCCTTCAAACGCAGTTTCTCGGGAACTGCCTTGATCAGCTCGTCAAAACTGGAGACGCCAATCGCTTCCAGCATCTGTTTCTGCTGAAGCTCAGTTGTAGGAATATAAGGCATTTTAGCTCCTTTGAGAGTCTTTATTTTTTGTATTAAACACAAGACTTTTCGCAATGATATATAGCTCACCAAAAATGTCAATTCTTTTGTGCTCCAATCTGGGGCGCTTATCTTTCCACGAGTACCCAAGCCTCAGTCGCTTCATGTAGCAAGATGGTGATAAAAAGGCGGTACTGCGACCGCCTGTACTCCCAAACCGCTGTTATAAAAGGCGGTACAGTGAAGCTCCGTCCTGCTCACTTTGGAGTTTTAATCGATCAGTCTGCAGGGGATAAGGGCGTGGGTTCCGTTCAGATTTAGCTTGACAGTAATGCACTTGTAAATGGCTATGGCATGTGAGTTGATATAAAATAAAATTGATATAAATTAAGGAGCGAAGGATGCTTACCATTGATTGGAAAGAAAGACTGAGAAAGGATGCAGAAGACTTTGTGACCCAGAAGCTACCCAATACTGACTATGATTTTGAGATAATATACAAGGCATACCCAGCGAGGGTCAATGGCAAGGTCCCAAATGAAGTTATCGCTTTCGTAGCACAGTGCATCGCCTCCAAAATTGGCCGTACAAACGAGCAATACATCCCCTTTTTCAGATATTTATGGCAGAAGAAGGGAGATTCTGGAAAGCTGGCTTTCACCTATATAATTTCAAAATTCATCGGCAAGAAACCCGATGTGTATTTTCCTCACATCGAATGGGCGCTTCAGGACGCAGATTCTGCCAGTATCACCATGATTATCGACAGGATTCTATTGCCCCTGATCAAAAAGCATAGGAACACCTATCTGCCCATGCTCTACACTTGGATAGGGCATTCCAATCCAGAGATTGCCCGGCTATCTATGAATGCGCTGATCAAGCTCATTAAAAAAGAAGCAGATTTGATCCCCATCATCCTGGAACACTTTATCCACCAGTGGAGCTATCCTCTTGACAGTCAATCTGCAAACCACATCCAGCTCTTGAAAACCGTTGGCAAGCTGGATTGGAACCAATATCTTGCCGTGTATGAGGAGTACAAGACGACTCGCGATCCCCAAACAGTGGAAATCCTCTGTGGTTCCGTGTTTGATTTTGACCCACTGCTTTTGGAAGCGGTAGAAAACTGGACGCACAGCGGTAACGCCCGGGTCAAAAAGGCAGCTACTGCGGCCCTCAGAATCCTCAACAAGAAAAAGAAGTAAACCAGGATAGGACACATGGATCTGAGTCAATTTATCACCAAGGCCGGAATGGATAAACTTCAGAAGAGAATAAACTTTTTGATGAATGAGGATAGGCCCGATATGCTGAAATCTCTGGTTCACGCCAGAGAAATGGGAGATCTGAGTGAGAATGCAGAATACAAAGCCGCCCGGGAAAGGCAGAGGTCTATAGACAGCGAGATTGACTATCTGCGCAGGCGTTCTTCGATCCTGAAGGTGGTGGATACAGACCCCTTCCCGCGGGATCTGGTGCGCTTTGGACTGCATTGCAATACCATCGATACCCAGACAAATGAAGAGCAATGGTACCATGTAGTGGGTGTAGACGAGCTCAATTTTCACGAAGAGGAAGGCGTTTTATGCGTCTCCGTAGCCGCCCCGATCGGAGCTGCCCTCCTGGGCAAGAAGGTGGGGGATCTGGCAGTCGTGAAAGCACCTATGGGTGAGAGAATCTTACAAATTACAGAAATTAGATAATATAAATTAGGAGATTGAATGAAGAAGAAAGAGAACGCAAAAGCAGAACTGCTTTATGAGCGCAAGCACTTCTGGAAGGACGCAGATAGTTCCGAGCACAAAGCAGCCTTAGTCTTTGCCGATGGATACAAAGACTTTCTCAATTCTGCACGTACCGTAAGAGAGTGTATCGAATACACTGTAAATGATTTAGCTAAAAACAAATTTGCCGAACTTCCTGCCAGGAAGACCCAGAAACGCGTCTTCAGTGTTTTTCGCAATAAGACTATTGCCATGGCCGTCATCGGCAAAAAGCCGATCTCTGAAGGCTTCAACATGGTCGCTGCCCACATAGACGCACCCAGAGTCGACCTCAAGCAAAACCCTCTGTATGAGGATGCTTCCAGCAACATGGCTTGCATGAGAACTCATTATTATGGTGGGATCAAGAAGTACCAGTGGGTGTCCACCCCCCTTGCCCTACACGGCATCGTAATCAAGAAAGACGGTTCGATTGTCAATATCAGCATCGGCGATAAGGACGATGAGCCTGTATTCATCATTCCAGATCTTCTCCCCCATCTTGCCCGTAAAGAGCAATATACCAAGAATTTAGCAGATGCAGTGGATGCTTCCCGCATGAACCTGGTCTTCTCTGGCATGGTCAATCCTGGAGCAGAAGAAAAAGAAGCGGCCAAACTCTTTGCCCTCGGTATCCTCAATGACAAATACGGTATCTGCGAAGCTGATTTCCTCTCTGCTGAGCTGGAGCTAATCCCAGCCACTAAGGCACGTGATGCCGGGCTCGATAGCAGTATGGTCGTGGGTTATGGACAGGACGACAGGATTTGTGCCTATACCGGCCTGAAAGCTATGCTGGACAATCTGGACAAGACTCCAGAACGTACCATGATAGTCTATTTTTCTGATAAAGAAGAGGTCGGCAGCCAGGGTAATACCGGTGCCCACTCTGTGTTTATCCAGGACTTCGTGGGCCAGTTACTCAAGCATAATGGCGAATCTGACAGCAGCACCAATCTGCGCAAAGCCTTTATGAACGCCCAGATCATCTCCGCGGATGTCACTGCCGCCATCGACCCCAATTACCCTGGAGTCCATGAAAAGCAAAATGCCGTGAGCTTCAATTATGGCGTCGGCATTGCCAAATTTACCGGAAGCGGTGGCAAGAGCGGTTGCAACGATGCTAATGCAGAGTTCACAGCCAAACTGATCCGTATTTTGGACGAGAATAAAGTCTTCTGGCAAATGGGAGAATTGGGCAAAGTGGATGAAGGTGGCGGTGGAACCATTGCCTATATCCTGGCAAACCTGGGCGCAGAAGTAATAGATTGCGGTACGGCTTTGATGGGTATGCACTCGTTGTACGAACTGTGCAGCAAGGCAGATCTCTATTCCACATATCGAGCTTATAAGGCTTTTATCGCCTCAAACTAACCCTAATATACGGGAGTGCTTATGAAGCATCTGATGATAGCCTCATTGCTGGTATTTGTTTTGGCCGGCTGTGTATCGAACAAAGCCTTCGAGATCGAGAAGGCCAGATCTTTGGAAATGCAAAGACAGCAAGGACTTCTAATGCAAAGATTGGAAGAAATGCGCAGTGAAATGCTCCAGGACAGGAACGTCCTCATAAAATATGGGTACGATACAGAGCAGCTCAAAAGGCAATTTGCCTCTGTGGATAGCCTGAGCAAGCAGGTCAACCGCGTGAACGACAATCTCTCCAAACAGGCAGAAAATCTGCTGGCATCACAAACCCTGGCAGAAGATCTGAGATTTCTGATCAACCGGATCAGTACCCTTCAAGAGGAATTTGCAGACAACAACAGGCTCCTGATCGAGTTTCGCCAATCGAACGCAGACCATCAGGAATCCGTAAATCAACGTCTGGCAAATCTCGAGAAAGGTGTTCGCACTCCACCTGCCAAAACCAGCCCTCCCCCAGAGAAAACTATCCAGACTCCAGAGCCGGAGAAGGCTCCCCCAAAGCAGGAGAAACCCAAATCTGAGCCAGCTAAACAGATAGACCATACGGCCCCCATCCGGCTATCGACTGAGATCCCCAAAGCAGCCACTGTTTCCGAGCAGCAAGCCTACAACGATGCCAAGGCAGCGTATGACAGAAGGCAGTTTGATCGGGCAATCAGCATGTTTGATGAGTACTTGCGCCTATACCCAAAACAACCGCTGGCCGTGAATGCTCACTATTGGATTGGCGAATCTCACTATGCGATGCTGGATTACTCTGGAGCGTACCGGATCTTCAGGACTTTAGCCACCAATTATCCAAGCTCTCCCAAAGCACCTGATGCTCTGGTCAAGATGTCTCTTTGTAGCTGGAAAATGGGTGATTTTACGGGTGCCAGACAGGATCTGATGCGAATAAAAAGCACCTACCCCGATTATGAAAGGATGAGCCTCGTAAATAAACTCTTGCAAGAGGTTCCAAACTAATGAAAAGATACGTTTTCCTTGTTCTGTTGCTGTGTCTTAGTACCATTGCACTGGCCAGGCAGCAGGACAAGGAGATCAAACTTGTCTCTGAGGCCCTGGTCTCGATGATAGATACCAGCCAGCCCCTCTTTGTGGAGGTTCGGGCTGGAGAATGGAGTTCCAGGCTGGAGACCGAGATCCGGAAAGCGCTGCTCCTCAGAGGTGCAGATCTACGTGAGAATCTTCCCAGGCCTCTCTATGAAATCAACGAGGAGACTACTGGGGCGACTGATAACCTGAGTGCCTACGACCTTGTGACGGCAAACCTGGTCCAGATAAATATGGATATTGACTGGGAGACCATCGAAGAAAGAAGGGTTTTCTCCTACCAATCCACCAGGGTTCCAGTATACAAATTTGAGGTTAAGACGATCCTGTTACCAAATTATCGTCTCTTGTCTCTGGCTTCGTATGTGCACGTCAGCAAAGACTCCCCGCGGATACAGAGCACCAATCATCGTCTCAAATGGTTTGATCCCGTGATTGCCACGGCAGCATTGGGCTCTCTAATCTACCTGTTGTGGACTACAGAATAAGTAATAAGGAAAACTGATAAATGAGAAAACTGCTCTATTTCTCTGTCCTGCTGATGATCCTCGTCAGCGGATGCTCAAAGAATAAAATTGAATTAAGCCCAGATCAGAAGTTAATCCAGGCAGATGAGCTCTTTGCTCGAAAGAAATACGCCAAAGCAGCCGCCCTTTACGAAGAAATATCGTTCGAACGACAATCTGCAGCAACTGCAAGAGCTATGATGAGACAGGCAGACAGCTATTTCAACATGAATAAATTCACCGATGCCAGGCTCAAATATAGCCAGTTCACACAGATGTTTCCAGATCATACAGAGGTTAGTAACGCCTTCTTCCGGATCGGAGTGTGCTTTTTCGAAGAATCTCTGCCGCCTCAGTACGACCAATCGGAGACGATACAGAGCATCGAGTCGTTCAAGCTTTTTGTCGATAAGTTTCCCTCGGATGCACGCTTTACCCAGGCTGTAGATTTCATCCGCAAAGCTCAGTACAAGCTCCTCGAGAAAAAGTATCATAACGGCTATATCCATTTCAAAATGAAGGATTACAGCGGTGCCCTGATGTATTTTGAAGAAATCACAGAACTGGGAAACATGGATCAACTGGACAAAATGTCAAACTACTACTCGGTCATAATCCTCTCCAGACAAGGCCTGAAAGCCGAAGCTAAGAGTTCCTTTGAGCGGTTGCGCACTCGTTATCCTGGAGCCAAAGAGACAAAGAGGCTCGCCCGCAGATTCTGAGTCGCGGCTAATGCAGCAAACCACTTTTCCAAAGTATTATGCCCTTTTGGGAGGGAGCTTTGATCCCTTTCATAAAGGGCATTTGCATATTGCCCAACAGATTCTGAAGGCTCCTGAGATCGAACGTCTGATCTTTTTACCTTGCGGAAGGCACAATTTCAAGAAAAGCTCGATCAGGATGGAGTTTGAGACCAGGTTTCAGCTTATCCAAAAGTGCATTAGCGATGTTCCCCAAATGGAAGTATGGGCAGACGACAGCGAAGAGATGGGCAGCGGATATACGGCAGATCTGATGCGCAGGCTGATCGCCAATCATCCGGATAAGCACTTCTGTTTCGTAATTGGTCTAGACAATTTGAAGAGTTTGCCCCAGTGGCACGACTATAGGTGGTTACAAGAAAACGTCGAATTCCTGGTCGTGCCTCGCCCTGGTTACGAGCCCATAGAAAAGGTTCTGAACCAGATCAAGGCCAGAATCATCCCCATCACTCTATCTGGCGTTTCATCTGCCGAGATCAGATCCCGCCTTGCAGCCAATCAACCGATATCAGGTCTAGTACCCGATCAGATTGAAGCAGAGGTTGTCTCTCTTTACTCTCCCTGCCCAGATCGCTGAAAGCAATCGTCCAGTGTGAGCTGAGCTCTGCCCAACCCCTGTTTGATTTAACTATTTGAGTACTTTTCGCACCTGCTCCAGAATACCCTTGAGGTGAGATTCGGAGAAGTCATACTTTAACCCCAGGAGCTCATACAGCTGCTGCACGTTATACTCTGAAGCCTTTCCCAGAAACTTATGAAACCGCATCACAGCCTCATCCTTGTCCTTGAGAAAGACTTTCATAAGCTGCCAGACGGCAAACAGGGAGAGCGAAGTATTGATATCATAAAAGGGATATTCATACACTGCTATATCCAGTAACCACTTAGCTGATATGTATTCATCCAATTCTTCATCCCGGTACTGAGCAAAGAGCTCTTTGTAATATTTGCGATAGGCGGCTTCCCGCTGGGATGAACTCCACTCCGGGTTTGCATAAATATCCATTTCGAATAGTGTATTGCACACGCTCTCTGCCAGTTGGATCACATCATGCCTGTACTGGTGGGTAATCGCTTTGCTCAGGGTCTTTTTGTCGGCGTAAAAATCGCCCCAAGCATTTGTGGACAGGTAAACCAGGGCTTGAGAGGATATCTCGCGCACGTCCAGGGGCAGGCTGATGAATGAATACAAGGGGCTTTTCATCAATGCTGTCAGTTGTAACACGTGCCCTATCTCATGGAAAAACATCACCATGTCCTTATGAGTCCCAGTGCAGTTCATCATGATGCTGCAGGAGCCATATTGCTCATCACCAAAGAAATACTCGCCACCAGCTTTGCTTTCTTCGTATTCCAGATCGAGTAAGCCTGTATTCCACATCTTGTTCAATAAAATGCCGTACTCGAAGCGAAGCTCATAGAGTACGTGAATTGTCTTACTCACCAGATCTTCCGCACCATCAAAGGGATGAAGAGACATGGAATCCGGGTGTATCACGCAGTCGCAGGGGGACAGTTTATTCTGCTTCATGCTCTTTTGCCACTGCTTATAGATTGCTGTCAGAGTGGGCTTGAGGTGCTTTCTCAGAGCCGATAGTGCAGTCTGCATGCTCCTGTTATCCAGACTTCCGTTGTTACCAGTTCTCTGGTCGTACTCATAAAAGCTTTCAATGCCAGCATTAGCCGCTTGTTCAGCACGCAATTTGACCAGAGTGCTCATTTTACTGTGAAGCTCGTCCTTCACTTTGATGAACTCATCCTTTCTGGTCTCCCAGGCTGCGGCACGCCAAAGCGGATCAGCATTGGCAAAGAGCAGATCGCTCTCTTTGAAGGAGTAGCGCTTGCCTTCAAACTCAAAGCTCAATTGATTCACCTGCTCCCGATACTCGTTTATGAGACGCAATTCCTCCATCCTGAGGGCTTTATTCGCCTTGATATCATAGCCAAAGAGGGCATCCAGCGAGTAGTTTAGCTGCTTGAAATAGTCCTGATTGAGCTGCTGACGCATGGGGTGATCGTAATAGCGTCTGAGGATATTGATGCTACGTTGGGTGGCATACAGGGAGATGTTTTCACGAAAGGAATTGAGCTCCTGGATGATCCCCTCATCTTTGGTATTCTTGAGAGATCTGCGATAAAGCTCGTTTTCCACCCCATGAACCGTGCTCATCAGTTCAGATGCCTGATACAGCATGGAGAGAAGCTCTCTGGGGTTTTGGATCTGGGTATTATCGATCTCATCAAAGGCTGCCTGTAAAGCTGATCTGTCCCGCGGATCAAAGCCATCGGGATAATAGTATAAGTGTTTGGATTCCAATTTCTCTTTCGTATAAACCATCGTATTACCTCACCTCTCGTGTTACACAATGGATAATTGTGATATTTGTCAAGCCCGTCCTTGACAAAATTCTCGAGAGGGGATGCCTTGTCCCCACGCCGAGTGTTTGATCCTAAACCCAACTGGCAAGGAGAAACACCGATAGGGTATGGCTGGAAACGGCTGTGCCTCCCTTTGGAAAGGCGGGACGGAAATATTACATCTGTCTTGCCTCCACGAGTTTCATGGAGGTAAAAAATGAAACCAAGACTATTTATCATTATTGCCATCATTGCCCTGTTAATCGGGGCATGCAGCGAGAAGGACAAAGACAACAATACCGCCACTATCTATGGCTACAGGCTTGAACAGTTTGTTGATATAGACGCGGTTCGACTCGTAGTAGACCCCACAGAAGCAGACACTACCGATCTCAGGATGCTCTTTGCCTATGAAATCGTGAGTAGTGCCGATGGCTTTAGCCCCAGAGCCAGTTCCTATGCCGGCTATGACCTACCCTGGGAAGAGTTTGAAAGGGGCTATATCGTTCCCTCAGACCAAAACCGCACCTGGTTCCCTAATCCCCTCTTACCTGGTGCTTTTAAGATTAGAGACACAGGTTTGTTCCGTCTCTACCGCAAGATCGACGTGAAGACAGAACACGGAGAGACTCTGGTAGAACTGAAGGGGCTACCCCTGCATCAGATCATGAATTGGGATGGCGAAAATGAAACTGCTATCAAGCTCTCAGATCTACTCACAGGTATCGCAGAATACGACTCTCTACGGATCGTTTGTTTTGACGGTTTTGGCCTGGATAAATACTATCTCCCAGAGGCTGTGAACGATGGCTACTACCTGCTAACCACTGAACGAACCATCTTCCCCACAGCCACACTGCCAAACAACCAAAAAAGAATGAAAAAGGTCGAGTATCTCGAGCTCTTTGGAGCTAGCTCCGCTCTGGATAATAGCTTTGCACTCTGCCCAAGTGAGGAAGCTGATCTTGTCTTGAACCTTCCTGAAAACCTCAGTTCCTATCAAAAAACAGAACTGCCAGGTTACGGACAATAAAAACCGTGAAACTAGTAGCGTTTTGTCTTGTTGCCTTACTATTGCCCCATCTCTTAATGGCAGGAGATCAAGTTCCAGCCAGCAGTGATGCTGCAGCAGACAGTACCCGGATAAAACGCTACACCCTCTCCCCCATTCGAGTAATTGCAGAGCGTCCCAGCCAGAGCATCGGAGCCATTACCCACAAAGAAGTCGGGCTGGGCGATAGTGCCGCTCCTGAAAGCCTCAAGGACGTTCTGTCAGGAATTTCAGGAATATCTACAACGGTTGGCTCTAAAGATGAAAGTAATCTGAGCATAAGGGGATTTCGCAAGAATGAAGTAAAAATCTTGGTTGATGGAAGACCATTGAATAGTGGCTACTTCGGGAATGTTGATCTGAACAGTCTCCCCATATCAGATGTCTCGGAACTCATGATTATCAAGGGCCCCGCTTCTGCTCTGTATGGATCGAACAGCATGGGCGGAGTCGTAAACCTGATCACAAGAGAACCCTCGACCACCTCCTGGCTCCGCATTGGTACACAGCTCAAGCGTAATAACACCCACCTGCTCAGTTTGCAATCCTCACGTAAGCTTGAGGGCTGGGATTACTCGCTCTATACTTCCAGAAGACACAGCGATGGCCTGGTACTATCAGAGGATTTTGAGCCTACTTACGTAGAAAACGGCGGAGTGAGAAACAACGCCCGGCAAACCAGCTATAACCTCCAGGGCAAGCTGGGTTTTGAGCTGGGAGATTTCAATTATATAAGTGTCTCATCAGGAATTACTTACGCAGATAAGAAGCAGGTTCCCTCCTCTGTCTATGAGAGCAAGTACAGGCTTTATCGAGATTGGATGCGAAGCTCTGCAACCCTAATGGGTGATTTTGAGCTTTGGGACTGGACAAAGCTCTATGGTATGATCTACTATGATGGAGCAGCGGACACCTATCAGGAGTATAATGACTCTGCCTACCAGTATCTTACAGTTGATTCCGATATGAAAAACCATACCTTGGGAGTTAACCCTCGTCTGGAGCTAGATTTGGATAAACATGGCATTTTGAACACTGGAATCAGGCTGGAAAGATTGGAAACCAGGCGCAAAGACAACGGTCAATACCCAGATTGGACTCTGTTTGCCATGAACTTGCAAAACATTTACGTCCAACATGAGTATGAGCTCAAGCCAGGACTGAGTATCAGCAGTAGTATGGGACTTGCTAGCTTCGATTTGAGCAATCGCAACGAACCTGGCCTCTTTTTGGAACCTGCTCTGGGTCTTTATCATAGAACCACAAATTATTCCGAGATCGGGGTCGCCATCGGAAAGAATACAGCTTTCCCCACAATGAGGCAGCTCTTTAGCTCCGATCGGGGCAATCCCAATCTCAAGGCTCAAAAAGCCATCAAGTATGAGCTCAGCTACGGCCTGCCTTTCCACCTCTTTGGCAAAGCCATCGGCTTTGGTACCAGTGTTTTCTACAATGACATCCAGGATTTGATAGACCTGCAAGACGGCATGTATCAAAACATCTATGCCGTAAACACTTTTGGCACGGAAGTCAACCTGCTGCTAATGCCTTTGAGAAACTGGAATCTGGAGCTTGCTTACTATTATCTGAACAATCTGGACAGCGATGACTATATCCTCTGCGAAAGCCCCCGCAACGGGATCGAAATTTCCAACTCCTTCTCCCTGCCAGCCGAGATTTCGATCTCACACACCAGCTCATACAAAGATATCCGCTACTCTCAAGATTCGGCTTTTAACTTTCGGGTCTTACACTCCTACTGGCTGCACAATGTACAAATGAGTAAACGCTGGCAAAGCTGGCATGTCTATGCCGGTATAGAAAACATTCTGGATCAAAACTTCCAGTTGGAATACGGCTATCCAGCAGCAGGAATCAATTTCAACCTGGGAATAGAACTGGAAATCTAAGTCTCCACCAGGAAGTTTATCTTTTCAACCATGCTTCTATAGCGTTTGATCACTGAATCGATGAAACCTGGTTCCGAATGGGATAACAAGATGTCTAGAGTTTGCTTGAAACCATAGTTGTAGAACTCTTCCGCCTTGTCAAAATCAAAAACGCTGAGCTCTTTGTGCCAGGCATCAATAATGATATCCGGTTTGTAGTTTATCAAAGCTTGCATGGCGATAAAAGCCTGATTCTGCATTGCACTCTGCAAAAACACCTGATATAGTTTCAATCTCGACCTCTGCTCTGGTGGTTTCGTATTCGCTTCAAAACTCTTAGCTTGCATATTGACATTAGGTAACACATTGACGGCAATGCAGATGGCATCTTTATCCAGCATATCTTTGAAAGCTATGGGCAACGGCTGTTCAACCCCTCCATCCACAAAGAGGTACTTGCCATAAGAATAGGGAGCATAAATATATGGCACCGAGGATGATGCCCTCATGGCAGAGCTGAATTTGCCCTTGTCGATCAGAATCGTCGTTCTGGTATTGAGATCGTAGGCAACTGCGATATAGGGCACTCGACCGGAACTGATATCTTTTTCCTGGGTCCACTCTCTAAAGCGCTTTAGAGTCGTCTTACCATCGAAGATCCCGCTCAGATTCAAGTCCAAATTGAAGGGGTTAAACATCTCGACCTTACTGAAATCTTCCGATAGACCCAGCATTTGCCGGGGAGAATAGCCGCAGGCATACAGAGCTCCCACGATGGCTCCCATGCTACAGCCGATGATCCCGCAGATCTCAAAACGCTTTTCGACCGCCTCGATTACACCGACGTGTGCCAATCCCAGGGCGGCACCACCGCCCAGTATTAAAACAGCTTTTTTTTTCATGGGTGCAGATTGGACTCCAGGGTTTGACTGTCAACCAAAAAAGCCTTCCCGGATGGGAAGGCTTTTAGTCTTTATCGTTTTGGAACTTATGGCTTAGTACATTCCGCCCATGCCTGGGTTTGGCATTGCTGCTGGCGGTTCATCTTCTTTGATGTCTGTAACGATGCATTCGGTAGTGAGGAACAATCCTGCGATTGAGGTGGCATTCTGAACAGCAGAACGTACAACCTTGGCAGGGTCGATCACGCCGACCTTGAACAGATCTTCAAATTTGGAGGTTGCGGCGTTGTATCCCATGTGAATGTCTTTGTAGCTTTTGAGCTTTTCGACGATCACGGCGCCTTCTTCTCCGGCATTGGTAGCGATCTGATAGGCTGGTTTTTCCAGAGCTTTGATCAGGATTTCCATCGCAACTTTCTCTTCGTGAGAGAGGTCTTTGAGCTGCTTGAGCGCTCTTGCTGCATGAATCAGAGTAACTCCACCGCCGGGAACGATTCCCTCTTCGACTGCGGCACGGGTAGCATGCAAAGCATCATCCACGCGCGCTTTCTTTTCTTTCATTTCGGTCTCGGTAGCAGCACCGATACGCAGGACAGCAACTCCGCTGGAGAGCTTGGCAAGGCGTTCTTGCAGCTTTTCTTTGTCGTAGTCGCTGGTTGTTTCTTCGATCTGAGCTTTGATCTGTTTGACTCTGCCGTCGATAGCTTCCTGGACACCAGCACCCTCACGGATGGTGGTATTCTCTTTTTCCACGAGGATCTTTTTGGCTCTGCCGAGATCTGTCATGGTGCAAGAATCAAGCTTGCGACCCATGTCTTCAGAGATCATGGTGGCGCCTGTCAGAATGGAAATATCTTCCAGCATGGCTTTTCTACGATCGCCAAAACCTGGGGCTTTCACGGCACAGACGTTCAAGATGCCACGAAGCTTGTTCACTACGAGAGTGGCGAGTGCTTCGCCTTCGATATCTTCAGCGATGATGAGGAGAGGTTTACCTGTCTGAGCTGTTTCCTGCAGGATTGGCAGCAGGTCTTTCATGGCACTGATTTTCTTGTCGAAAACGAGGATGAAAGGATCGTCCAGTTCAGCAATCATCTTGTCTGGATTGGTCACGAAATAGGGGCTGAGGTAACCGCGGTCAAACTGCATACCTTCCACTTTTTCCAAGCCAGTGTCGATTGATTTTGCTTCTTCGATATTGATCACGCCTTCGTTGCCAACAGTAGCCATAGCTTCTGCAATCAGCTTACCGATTTCGGGATCGTTGTTTGCAGAGATAGTAGCAATCTGAGCAATTTCTTCGTTGTTGTTTATGGATTTGGAAAATTCGTGAATCTTCTGAACCACGATCTTTGCACCTTTTTCAAGGCCGCGTTTCAGATACATTGGGTTCACGCCAGCGGTTACGTGCTTCAGGCCTTCTTCGATGATAGATTGAGCCAGAAGAGTTGCCGTGGTAGTTCCGTCACCAGCTACATCGTGAGTCTTCTCTGCCACTTCTTTACAGAGCTGGGCACCCATGTTTTCAAAGGGATCTTCCAGTTCGATTTCCTTGGCGATGGTTACACCGTCGTTGGTAATGGTGGGAGAGCCAAATTTCTTGTCTAATACTACATTTCTGCCCTTGGGTCCAAGGGTTACCTTCACGGCGTCAGCGAGCTGATCTACACCCTTCTTGAGTGAAGTGCGAGCATCATGTGCATACTGCATTTGTTTTGCCATAGTGGTTTACCTCCATACTATTCTTAATCTTTATTCTTAAATTAGCAGTCTCATGCTTTGAGCGCTAATATCAATATAAGCTTTTTTTTGTCAAGCACAAAATATAATTTGGCTTTCACGTCATTCTACGCTGCCAATATAGACCTCATTGAAGACATCAAGTTTCATTGCCAAATCTTCAATTGTCCAGGCTTTTCTTTTTCTTGCCAGGTTCAAAACCTTAACCACTTCTTCATCAAGCCTTA
>CAZZCS010000028.1:0-23643 GCA_964652645.1 uncultured Candidatus Cloacimonadota bacterium
GATCATGAACCGCATGGTGGATGACGAACCGATCAGCCTCCGCAAGATCATCAACCCTGCAGATATCGAAAAAATGCGCTCTGTGATGAATGAGATCTTTATGGAAGAAAAACTCAAGGATTATATCCTCCATCTGGTGCATGCCACCCGCCATCCCGAGCGCTACCCGCGCCTCTCGGAACTGAATGGCTTGATCGAATGCGGCGCTTCTCCCCGAGCCACGATCTTTATGGCACGTGCAGCCAAAGCTCATGCCTTTACGGAACACCGCGGCTACGTGATCCCGGATGATATCAAAGCAATCGGCAAAGACGTGCTGCGTCACCGCATCATCCTCTCCTATGAAGCCGAGGCAGAACAGATTGATAGCGAACAGATTATTAATCGCATCTTCGATGAAATTGAGGTTCCCTAAGCCGATATGCATACCCAGACCACGGCAGATATCCTGAAGCGCATCCGCAAGATCGAGATTCATACCAAAAGCCTGGTAAACGAGATCTTTGGCGGTGAATACCATTCCATGTTCAAAGGACAGGGATTGGAATTCTCTGAGGTGCGCGAATATATGCCCGGAGATAACTACCGGGATATAGACTGGAACGTTTCTGCCCGCATCGGGGTTCCCTTCATCAAAAAATACCAGGAAACGCGTGAGCTAAACGTCGTATTCATCGTGGATATCAGCGGTTCCCAGGATTTTGGAACGGTGGGACTCTTCAAGCGTGAACGCCTGGCCGAAGTGGCAGCCCTGCTCTCCTTTTCTGCCCTTTCCAATAATGACAAGGTGGGCGTGATCCTTTGGTCTGACCGCCTGGAGAAATATATGTCCGCCCGCAAGGGACGCAATCTGGCCCTGCAAATCGTACGTGACATCCTCTATCTGGAGCCTGCCTCCAAGGGAACATCCCTGCGCGGTGCCTTCGACTACGCAAATCGCGTGCTCAAAAAGAAAAGCATCGTCTTCGTCCTCTCGGACTTCCTGGATAGCGGCTTTCAAAAGCCTCTCCAGGTATTGGCCCAAAAGCACGATGTAATCGCCCTGCAATTGCTGGATCAGGCCGAGATGGAACTCCCCAATGCGGGAATCCTGCGGCTGAGAGATCCGGAAAGCGGTGAAACGATCTATCTGAATAGCTCCAAAGCCAGCGTCCGTGAGCAATACAAGAAATATGTACTGGCCGAACAGCAAGCTCTGAAAAAGCACTTACAGCAGTTGAGAGTGGATCTGATCACCATTGGTAGCTCGGATTCCTACGTCCGGATCCTAAAAAACTACTTTGATAACAGAGCCAAAAGCTATAGATTTCGCAGATGAAAAAGATCTATCTGGTACTGATAACACTGGTCTTCATATCTGGCCTCTGGGCAGAGCTGGAGCAAAGCCTCGTAGGGGCAGACAGCCTGCGTGTAGGCAGCAGATTTGGCTTTGAACTGCGTGCCGATAAAAACCTCAAGCAAGCCATAATCCCGGACACTCTCTCGGTATTCAAAGTCCTCAAAAATGAGGTGGTTCCTGGTAGCGATGCACCGGATCATATAGCTTTGACCCTGATGCCCATGCGCCTGGGAGCCCTGAGCTTCCCGGAGCTCAAGGTACTCGCAGAAGATGGAACAGAATATCAGAGTGACCGCTTTAGGGTACACGTCCTCAGCGTCCGCGCCGAAGGAGACACCCTGCTGCGCGATATTACCCCGCTGGAACGCTATCCTCTGGAGCCAGATTTCCGGTTGTTCCTCGCTCTGGCAATCCTGGGAGTAATACTTCTGATCCTGCTGATAATCCGGCTCTTGAAGCGCAGCAAGGATGCTGGCATCGAGCCAGTACCCCAGGTACAGGTTCCAAACTGGAAGCGCGCCCTGGAGATGCTCTCCGAGTTGCTCAAGACCGATCTCCTCGCCAGTGGGCAATATGTGGCTTTCCACTATCGTCTTTCCGGGATCCTGCGCTCCTATCTGGAGGCAGAATACCGCTTCAACGCTGTCGAGATGACCACTTTTGAGATTCGTCTCCACCTCCGGGAGCGGAGCCAGAAAATCCCCAAAGAAGACGAACTGATCAGCTTTTTACGCAGTTGTGACCTCGTAAAATTCGCCCGGCATCTTCCCTCTGATACGGATGTCCAAGAGCGGATTGAATGGTTGCAAAACTATCTGGTAAAATACTCTGAAACCCCTCCTGCCGGGGAGGTGACAGATGCTTAAATTTTACAATCCCTGGCTGCTGCTGGGGCTCATCCTGATCCCTATTTATCTCTACTGGGAACTGGCGGTACAGGAAAAGAAGAAGCTGATACTGCCCTTCAACCGCATCTCGCTGCTGGCAAAGCTCTCACGCGGGGCAGGGATGTGGAAATACTTCTTTCCCATCTTGCGCAGCCTCACACTGCTCTTCCTGGTCATCGCTGTGGCCCGCCCCCGCTGGGGTGAAGACATTCGCGATTTTCAGCAGAAGGGGGTGGATATCGTGATCGCCATAGATGTGAGTGGCTCGATGCTAGCCGTCGATTTCCGGCCGGATAACCGCTTGACTGCTGCTACCAAGGTGGCTCAAGCATTTGTGAAAAAGAGGCCGAACGACCGCTTTGGACTCGTTGCCTTCTCGGAGTATGCGCTCACGCAGTGTCCGCTCACCTTCGACCACAGAACGGTGCTGGAACAGCTCCAGAAGCTGAGAGTGAGTGAAGATGCCTCCGCAACTGCCATCGGCATGGGGCTCGCCAAGGCTGTGGCGCGTTTGAAGGATAGCAATGCCAAATCCAAGATCGTGATCCTGATCACCGATGGTGTGAACAATACGGGTGAGATCGATCCCATCTCCGCCGCTGAGATGGCGGCAAGCCTCGATATCAAGGTCTATCCGATCGGAGTGGGTAGCACCGGTTATGTAGATTTCCCCGTGCAAGACCCGATCTTTGGAATGCGCTATCAGAAAGTTTTGATCGAGCTCGATATGGAAACCCTGGATCGGATCGCCTCGATTACTGGCACTCCGAGGGCTGCCCTGGCCTCCGATTCGCAGCAACTCAATGACGTAATGAATAAGATCGACAGTTTGGAAAAAACTACTTTCCAGACCCGGATCCGTTATATCTGGAAGGAGCAGTTCATGCTCTTTTTGTGGCTCGCCTTTGGCTGTTTGATCATCGAGATCCTGGCCAGAGTGCTGTGGTATCCCGTTCTCCCGGAGTAGCAGATGAATCTTTATAACCAATACTATCTCTTGTTACTGCTGATTCTGCCGCTGCTGGTCTGGCTGATTTTCAGATGGCAAAAACGGATCTCCCATCGCTTCTCACGCTTTGCCGAGACTACCTTTTTGAGCCACTATTACGAGCGTAAGTCCTCCTTTTTCAGCGTGCTCAAGGTGGTATTGGTAATCCTTGCTCTGTTCTTTGTGATTTTGGGACTGGTTCGCCCTCAATGGGATTATGAAAGCAGGGATTTTGATGCTGCCGGCCTCGATATCGTGATCGCTATCGATGTCTCCAAGAGCATGGATGCCACGGATATGCTACCCTCTCGTCTTATCCGCGCCAGGATGCAGATTTCGGCGTTTTTGGATAAACTCAGCTCGGATCGGATAGCGATCGTAGCCTTTGCCGGTGCTGCTGCGCTGGAGTGTCCGCTGACGGATGATTACGAAACGGCAAAGATGATCATCAATGGCCTTACCACAGATACCGTACCCAGCCTGGGTACTGATATCGGCGCTGCCCTGGAGAAAAGCCTGGAAGCCTTCTCCGAGAGCGGAGGTTCCCGCGTCCTGATCCTGATCTCCGATGGTGAGGATCTGGAGGAAAGCGCCGTACAGAAAGCAGCCCAGCTCAAAGCTCAAGGCATCGTAATCTATACTATGGGAGTGGGCTCCGAAGCCGGAGTGGTGATCTCCCATCCAGTACACGGTGCCCAGGTGACCACGAAGCTCGATGTCGAGACCTTGAAGCGGATCGCCGCTGTGGGTGGTGGTGAATTTTATACCGTTACTCCCGGCCAGGTGGAGCTACGCTATCTCCTGGATCGAATCTACTCGGCTGAAAAGGGTCACCTCTACAGCAAGAATATCAGTGTGATGAAAGAGCAGTACCATATCTTTGCGCTGGTAGCCCTCTTCCTCCTCGTTTTGGAAAGCGCTTTTTCCGGTATGCTAAAGCGGCAGAATACGGCCTCTACACCCAAGGAGAAACAGAGCCATGCCTAAGAGAATCGTCTATCCCCTGGTGTTGGCCATTCTTATCCTGTTGCTACTGCTCTATTTTGCCTTTGAACTCTTTGTCCGTAAGGATGCCCTGAGTAATAGCAGGGGCGTTTATGACTATATGCGCGGTAAATACGACCAGGCCGAGGAACTCTTTCGCAAGAACTCCCTGCGCAATGTTGGCGACGATACTGCCTCCTCCAATCTGGCCAAAAGCCTCTACAAACAAGAGAAATACGAGGATGCGGAAAAGACCTTTAAGAATTCTCTGGAATCTACCAAAGACCCCGCCCGCACCTATTACGACCTGGGCAATACCCACTATCAGCAGGAAAACTACGAAGACGCCCTCAAGGCTTATACAGAAGCGCTGCTGTTGGATCCGGAAAACCGGGATCTCAAGGCAAATTACGAGCTTGCCCTGCAGGCTCATGAGGCTCAGCAAAAACAGCAAGGTCAGGATCAGCAACAGCAGGATCAGGAAAATCAACAGAGTCCTCCCGAGGAAAAAGAAGATGATCAGCAAGACAAGGAAGATTTGATGAATCGCTTAAGAGCTCTCGATCAAAAAGAATCCAGTGACCGGCGTAAACAGCAGAAACCCCAGGCTGATCCTTCCCGAAAATGGTGGTGATCATGCGTTGGTATCTGTTCCTTGTGATCTTTCTGGGCTTGGGTATCCTCCAGGCCGTCAATGTGAACGTCTCTGCCTCGGTAAATAGCGGTAAAGTGGGGCTGAACGAGCAGCTCAAATATACGATCAAGATCGAAACTGATGAAAGCGTCCGGATCGAAGAACCAAAACTGCCCAAAATCGATAACCTGGTGTTTCGTAACGTCTATTCCTCCAGCTCTTCCAGGACTTCGATCGTAAATTTTAAGACCAGCAGATCCTTTAGCAGAGAATACACTTATGTGTTTTTACCCTCCAAACCGGGACGCACCACCATCCCAAGTATCGAGGTAAGGGTAGGATCGAGCAGCTATGCAGTTGCTCCGATTGAGGTCGATATCGTCGATTCTCCCCAGACCAACGCTTCTCCACCTTCTCAGTCTCAGTATGATCCCTTTGCAAATTTTGGCTTTGGGGACTGGGGCTTCGACGACAGGCCTGTGGGAGAAACTTTTTTGATCGGGATCCCGGAGAAGACCAGCGCCTACATCGGAGAACCGATCGTGATCTCCTATTATATATATACAGAGCAAGGCGTTACCTCTCTCAACCTGGTGGATGAAAAGGATTTTGAAGGCTATGGGAAAGAGGTTTTTGAACAGCCTTCCATGCTAGAATTTGAAAACGCTACCCTGAGAGGACGCAGCTACAAGCGCTCTCTGATCAAGCGGATTGCTATCTCTCCCAATCGGACTGGGACGATTAAAGCTCCGGAACTATCAGCCTCGGTGCGGCTATTTAGCTTTGGCTATTCGAACCGGAATGTCGCCACTCAGGCGATCAATATCGAGGTAAAACCCTTACCGGAACGCGGTAGACCTGAGGGTTTTGGGGGTGCAATCGGAAGCTTTGAAGTTACTGAGGCTTTTAGCGAAACCAATATAGCGCTCGGAGAGGCAATCAGTTACACTCTCACAATCTCCGGAAAGGGAAATTTCAACCAGTTCATGGCTCCGCTCTTCAAGAAGACTCCCAATATCCAGGTCTCTGCCCCTGTGATCACAGACCATCTGAATGCCGGGGTTCAAGGCAAAAGAACCCTGTACTACACCATCATCCCTCAGGAGAAAGGAGAATACAAGCTTCCAAGGCTGGAATTTGCCTGGTTTGATGCCTCCAGTGGTTCGTATCGGAGCTTCAGCAGTAAAGAAGGGACGATGACGGTGAAACCAGCAACGGTCTTTTCCTATTTCACAAATTTCTTTGCCCGGGACCGCGTCTCCCGGCTCAATCCCCTGCGCATCAAACATGAGTACCAGGACCTTCGGATCTATGTAAGAAGCGCCTGGTATTGGGTGATCCTGGCTCTGATGGGATTGTCTCTGCTGGTGTCCTATTACTACTACTATCTCAGAAAATTGCGTTACAACGATCCCCTGCGCTTTTCAGACATCCAGTCCGAGCGGATATTGCGCAAGTACCTCAAGGATGCCAAGCTGGCAGCTCAGAGCGTGTCGGCCGATTTCTATCCCCTGGCAGAAAAGGGCTTGATGCAGTATCTGGCCGAGAAATATAAGATTTCGAACAGACTTTCCATACCCGAGAAACTAGCCGAGCTCGAAGTGAGAAGGATCCCGCCGGAGCTGATTGGGGAGCTCAAAGCCTTTTTGGGTCGTTGCCAGACGGTGCGCTATATGCCAGGCGGCTTTGACGTGGATAAGCTGAGTGAGGATCTGGAGACCCTGGTCCGGATCATCCGTGCCTTTGTAAAACAGAAAAACATCAAATCCCGGGGGCTCTTATGAAGATGCAGGACATATTTAGACCATCTGTGCTAATCCTGCTCCTTGCCCTTCTGATCCTGAGCAGCGCTTTAGGGGCGGAAACTGGCCCGGAGATCGATTATGAAGCGCAGCTCACAGAGCTCCTGAAGCTGGATGAACAGGGTATCCAGAATCCAGATTTGTACAACAACATCGGGATCTGCTATCATTATCTGGGGAGCAGAGGTAAAGCCGCTCTCTATTTCCTGAGAGCCCAAAATCTGGACTCCTCGCATGTGGAAGCGCGCGAAAACCTCGAATATATCATCGATCTCAGCGTTGATAAGGCGATGTATCCAGATCACGTATATCTGGTACAGCTCTTTTTCCGGGTATATAACTATCTGAATATCAATAGACTGGCTCTGGTAGTCCTGCTGCTCTTTGCCCTCTTCGTGCTCAGTGTGCATTGGCTGCTGAACTACGATCCCCTCAGGGAAAAGGGCTTGCCAGTTTTGATGATCCTGATCAGCCTGGTATTGCTCTTTACCTTTAGTGCAATGCTGGCAACCAAGTACAGACGCATGATGCACAACCAGAAAGCCGTCGTGATCGCCGAAGAGACAGATGGCTATGATGGCAGCGGAATGCAGTACAATCGCCTCTTCACCATCCGTGAAGCTCTGATCCTGCAGATTGAGAAGAGTAGTGACGGCTGGAGCTTGGTGAGCCTGCCCAATGGGATCAGCGGCTGGGTTCAGGATAAAGACATTGCCAGAGTGCGGAGATAGCGGCGCATTGCTCTTCTTTCGGAATGATTAGCCTACGCTTTGCTGTCCTCTAGATAGCAATAAATAAACTGGGTCATGGGGCAGCGCCTCATGACCCTTATCCTAAATCTACTTCATCTTTGCAGCCATTTCAGCCACAAACCTGCCTTGGAAGCGAGCTCCATCCAGTTCGTTTGGGGAAGGCATTCTGGACCCATCTCCGCCAGTGATTGTGGAAGCACCATAGGGACTGCCACCCGATATTTCTGCCATTGTGGATTGCCCGGCAAAGCTATAGGGTAAACCAGCCAGCAGCATACCATGATGCAATAGTACTGTGTGGAAAGATAAGATTGTGGCTTCCTGTCCGCCATGCTGAGTAGCTGTAGAGGTGAACACACTGCCAATCTTGCCCACAAGAGCCCCTTTGGCCCATAAGGAACCAGTGGCATCCAGGAAAGACTTCATCTGGCCGGCCATCATGCCAAAACGGGTAGGCGTACCAAAGATGATGGCATCGTAATCCGCAAGCTCCTCAGGCCTGGCTATGGGAACATCCCCAAAGGCTTTCTGAGCTTCTGCGGCTCCCATCATGGAAAGGATCTCTCCGGATAGAGTCTCTGGAACACGTTTGATAGTGACCTCTGTCCCGGAGATGCTTCTAGCACCCTCGGCTACAGATTTTGCAAGCTCATATATGTGACCGTACGTTGAGTAAAATAGTACGAGTATCTTCATTTTCGTTCTCCTTGTATGGTGTTTTTACAGATAGTATAATGCGAAAATCGCTAAATGCATACTTTTTTTGTAGGAGTATTCAAAGCCCAAAGGGTGACTCTCATCGACCAGTTACAGGCGTAAAGAGAGACCGATGGGAGAGCAAAAATCCGTTTTTTATTGACAAAAGATATGATAGCGTGCATACTGCTCTACTGAGGAATGAGTTATGAAAACAAAGCTTTACATCGGTTCGATTTTTCTGATCCTGCTGGCAATAGCTTTTTTTATCACGAGGCCAGAGCCTCCAATTGAGGCGTTTAATAGAGACCAATATCCCTTTAAGGTACTTCTCATCCTTCCCCACAATATTGATGATGGCAGCTGGAACCAGCTAGGCTATGAAGCCCTTATCAAGATTGGCACAGAGGAAAACATCAATGTGGACTACCGGCAAAACGTAAGTTCTGACAGTCTCGCTGCAATCATCGACGAGTATTCCACCGAGGAATCCCTCTTTGTGATCGCCCTTGGAGGGGAGTTCACAGCCTCCCTGGAGCCTGTAGCTCGCAAATATCCCCAGATCAAATTTGCCGTCGTAGGCAGATATGCCGGTAACGGCAGAAACTATGGCAGCATCTCTACCGGTAATGGTTATTGTTATCTAGCTGGTGTCCTGGCAGCAATGAAGAGTACTAGCGGCCACATTGGAGCCGTTATGGGGATAGATCATGCCCACATCAAAGCTCAGTTCCAGGCCTTTTGGGAAGGGGCAACTACTATCAACAAAGATATCCGCTGCACGGTGCGCTATACTGGCTCCTGGGATGATCAGCCCACTGCCCTCAAACATGCCAGAGATCTGTATGAAGCCGGGGTAGACGTCTTGCTGGTCAATCACGACCAAATCTCAGCCCACATCCACCGTTATGCGGATGATAACGGCATCCAGAGCATCAGTATGACTACCGACGAGCGCTCCAAGTATCCCAATACCGTGATTGCCGCTCTTATGACCGATATGCACAAGCAACTCAGTACTGCCGTGAAGATCTTCCTAAAAGGCCAGTGGGAAGGTAAGCTATATAGATTTGGCATGGCGGAGGGTGTCACATATATAGATTTGAAAGAAGGCGTTCTCAATGAAGAGCAGAGCCAAATCTTCGAACGTATCCAAGCCCTGGCCATCCAGCGTCAGATCAAGATTTCCGATATTGTAGACTAGGGATAGTATGAGCAAAAAACTAAACCTCAAGCGTAAGCTCAGACTGAGTGTTTCCGCAGTAGCAGTGAGCTGCATATTGCTGGCATCCATAGTAATAACAATGGTAAACTGGCAGAAATTCTGGCAGTTACATACCGAGAAACAAGTGTATTTCACCTCCTATTCAGCCACCCAGATCAACTCCTGGCTGGATGAGCATCTCCGTAAAATCCTCTTTGTATCTCAGGTAGCGGATCTCATAAACCAAAGCCCAAGCTCGCGACAGAATCTCTTAAACTCTGTGATAGAGAGTAATTCTGCCATTGAAGACATCGCAATAATCGACCCCAAACTGAGCTTTATCGCTGGCCAAAACCAGACCTTTGCGCCTCACTACGCCTATGCCTTGGACGAGGAAGCTCTGCAAACCGTACTCTATTCGGGGCGCGAATTTATAGATATCCACCAGGAATCTGGGGATCCAAACGATTCTTATCTCACGACCATCTATCCCCTGAGAGACAGTCAAGGCAGGATCAATGGACTGCTAAAGGCAAGGCTGAACCTGAATTATCTGCGCTATTTGGTCTCGAACCTTACCTTTGGCAGAACAGGCTATAGCTACATCCTGGCCCCTCAGAACAGGATAGTGGCCCATAACTCGCACCTGAGCGAGGATGATCTGAAAAATGTAAAGCTCGAACACGACTACCTCTTTATCCTCCGCAATCGGAGCCATCCCGGCATCCACAGAGGCCTGAAGGGATCTAGAGTCAAAGCCAGTTCCAAAAAGATAGAATTTCTGAACTGGTTTCTGGTGGTGGAACTCCCCGTTCGGGAAATCATCCAAAACATGCACAGATCCATTATCATGGTGATCCTCACAGGTATATTGGGTGTTCTACTCGCATTTGCGATCTCCAGAGGTTTCTACAATAAGATTCATCGCAGCCTCGATTGTCTGACTACTGCAGCAGAAGAACTGTCCCAGGGCAAGCTAGGCACCAGAATCGATCATGTTTCTGATGATGAGCTGGGTGAGGTAGCCACTGCCTTCAACTCCATGACCTTTCACCTGCAAACCCAGTTTGACGAGATAGAGAAGAAGCTCCGTTTCGAAAGCATCCTGGCCAAGATCACCAGCGCTGTCGTGGGATACGACGATGCCCATGGCAAGATTTCCATCCAAAGAATTCAGGAGCTTTGTTCTCATTACCTGGGAGCTTCCAGATCTGTTGTCTATCTCTATGATGAGGCAAACGATCTCTTTACCGGCAATTACGAGTGGTACCTCAATCCACGCCTGGATAGAGTGCAACGCGAAAGGATCAGCTACAAGTCCTCCGCCTTCCCCTATTTTATCCCTGTGCTCAAGATGAACCAGAACGTATGTCTCGGGCTGATGGATGGGGAAAAAACGATGTCCCAGTTTCTACCTGAGATAGCCTCCGAGCTTGCCGAGCCAGATCGGAAATGCAACACAACGGAGCTCTATAAATATATCCAGAACAATCAATTAGTTTATATGATCGGACTTCCCATCTTCGATGATGACAAGTTCATGGGAAAGATCACATTTGCCTTTGAGAAGTACCCAATAGATATCGATAGCTGGAAAAATCACAACCTGGTTACTCTCAAAAACGTGATCAGCACTTCACTATTGTCCATCAAGCAAAGACGGCATCTCGTGGAAGAACATGAAAGGCTGCTCACCACCCTCTATAGCATTGGAGACGCTGTCATCGCCACAGATGCCGAGGGGAAAATCACGCTGATGAATCCGATTGCCGAAAAACTAACCGGCTGGACTCAGGATGAAGCCTTCGATCAAGCCCTGGAAAACGTCTTTGCCGTGCTGCATCCTGAAACCAGAGAGCCCCTGAGCAATCCGGTGCAAAAAGTCTTCCAGCTCCAGACCAGAATAGAGCTGATTCCAAATTCTATCCTGGTTTCTAGAGACGGGACAGAACATATCATCTCCGATAGTGCTGCTCCGATTACAGACGATCTGAAGCATATCCTGGGCTGTGTCCTCGTCTTCCGTGACGAGACAGAGAGTTTCAAAATGCAGCAGGAAATACTCAAAATCCAGCGTCTGGAAGCTGTGAGCCTCCTGGCTGCCGGCATTGCCCATGATTTTAACAATTTGCTGACGGCTCTGATGGGCAATCTATCCCTGGCAAAGGATATGGTGCCTCATTATTCCGATGCAGCCAAGATCATTGCCCTGGCTGAAAACTCCGCCGAGAAAGGGCAGGATATCACAAACCAACTATTGGTCTATGCCAAGGGCGGCGTCCCCGAGCGTAAGATTTCTCAGGTTACAAAGCTGATCAAGGAAACCACCCACTTCCTGCTCAAAGGCTCCAAAATTGAACACAGTATTAACATCGATCCGGAGTTGAAAAGCGTTCATATGGCAGAAGGGATTTTTAACCAGATCCTCACAAACATCATTCTCAATGCCAAACACGCCCTGGATCAGGACGGCAAAATCGAAGTGAACGCAAGCAATGTAGTAGTGGATGAAAGCTTCAATCTGCCCCTGACGCCAGGCCCCTACGTCCTGATCTCTATCCAGGATAATGGCATGGGAATAGCTCCTGAGGATCTGCCCAGGATCTTCGACCCCTATTTCACCACCCGAAATACCGGTTCCGGCTTGGGACTTACCTCCGTGCTATCCCTGCTCAAAAAACATGAGGGTCATATCACTCTTGAGTCCAAGCCTGGGCAGGGCACCGCGGTAAAGCTCTATTTCCAGGCCATCAGCACACCAGATCCAGAGAAAGCGACACCTGCGCCCAATCCTGATGTCTATCGCATCCTCTGTTATGAAAATGACGAAGTGTTTCAGGATATCCTCAAGAAGAGCCTGGCCCATCTGCCACTAGAACTGATCTGCACCTCCAGTATGGTCGATCTGCTGGAATGGTTCAAAATCTCCTGGAGCGGTAATAAAGCCTTCAATTGCGTTTTAATGGACTTGAATACTCATAATAGGGATTACTTGCTTACTGTGACAAAAGAGCTACAGTCTATCAATCCAGAGGTGAAACTGATCCTTGCCAGTGAATTCGACGACAACATCAGCGCTCTGCGAAAGCTGGGAATCACCTACAGCATCCAGAAACCATACCGCTTAAAGGCGCTTAGAGAGCTATTTGAGACGGTTATTGAGGATTTGAAAAAGGCTTAGTGTTGCCTATATCTGAAATATGTCCTACGATCCGGGCAGAGCAATAGACTCTATCATCACTCAAGTATCTTGATTGCCCTGTCTCAGACTACCCTACAGGGATATGCTACTCTTCCCAGGAGCCTCTTTCAGATACATCGACAGTTGTCTGACCTGTCGTAAGCTCCATAGTCATGGTCACAAAAGGAAACTTGTCATTGCGTAATTCCTTACCCAAGCCCTGGATTACAATCTGGGTATTGGTATCACCCAAAGTGACTCTATACTCTCCGTTATCAGATAGATAGCTATAGTTCACCGATACCACTTTGCCATCAGCATTAGAGAAACCCATGAAAGATGCCAAAAAGGCAATGTCTATCCTGTCTGCGCTCTGGCCAGCACCGCCAAGAGAGGTCGGGAGCTTCCAGTATTGCAGGGCCAGAGTCGTAAAATACTGCATCTCGGAAAGCATCGCAGATCTATTTGAATTGTATGCCTGGTTGCCAAACATGGCTATCCCGACACTAACCGCAACTCCTACTATTATCACTCCAAGTACTATCAGAAGAATTTGTTGCGTTCCCATATATTACTCCAGTTTTGGTTATCATTTATACCCCTATATATGCAAATGCCATGCCAAAAGCCGATTCAATCTAAAAGAGGTATATAGCGATGTACTCTGGCAGACCTTGGTGACACCGTAAAGCAGCAGTACAATGCTGCAAAACCCCAGCGATCAATACCACAGCACCGGACAAGAGAGACCTTTGCACATAAGCAATAAGACCATTGAATGCTCGGGACAGGATCAGCTTGCCAAACTCCGATTATTCGACAGTCTCCCTGAAATGACCCCTATCTCTGTGGTAAAAGCACATATGCGTTGCAAATAAACTACAGTGCAGCCGTCTTGCCAATACTAGCTAGACAAGTTTGTCCTGGATAATGCCTACTTTGATAAAGAAGGAGAAAGTGCTGCCTTTACCCGGGACGCTGGTAACCGTGATATCTCCCTGCATCATATTGATCAGTCTCTTGGTGATCATCAATCCCAGGCCCGAGCCTCTGTGTTTGTGTTGCTCGTCCTCTCCTTGATAGAAGGGTTCGAAGATGCTCTTTATCTTCTCTGGGCTCATGCCGGCACCGGTGTCGATAATATCAAATCTGAGCGTGTTTTCATCGATTAGATCCACACAGATCTTGATATAGCCCGATTCGGTGAACTTAATGGCGTTATTGATCAGATTCACCAGGATTTGTTTGAGGCGCATTTCGTCGCTTATGATGATATCCGGTATGTTTTTGGACAGTTCCGGAATCAAGGTGATCTGCTTTTCCGAAAGCTGGAATTGGACGATGCTCTTCACGTTGTTGATAGTACTCTGCAGGCTCATGGGCGTGCGTCTCAGATTGAACTTACCGGCTTCTATGCGCGATACATCCAGGACATCTCCGATCAGGCTATAGAGCTGGTTTCCGGCGGATTTCATTGCCAGAAGGTAATCACTTTGTTCCTTGTCCAGACTGGTATTTGAAAGCAGGCTAACCATGCCCAGAATGCCGTTGAGAGGAGTGCGGATTTCGTGGCTCATGGAGCTGAGGAAATTGGTCTTGGCTTCTGTGGCTGTACGCAATTGCTTCTCCATTTCGGCACGTTTGATCGCGGTTCCGATGCTATCGGAAAAGGAGACAAAGGAGTTCGTGATGATTTCCTCGGAAATCTCAGTCTTTTGATTTGATCTCATGGTAACGATGAAGCCCCAGAAGGCATTATCTATATTTATCGGGTACAGGCTGATGCTTCGATCGGCATGGACTCCGATGATGTTGAGAAATTCTTTGGGAAAATCTCTGCTATTGGCATGTAACACTTTCCCCCGGGCAAGCTTTTCTTCCCAATGGATAAACTCTGGTTTGGGGTGATGCTTGGTAAGTTTACTTTTTGCCACCACATCGATTCCATCGCTCTGCCAGATTGAAAGCGTCTTCCAGGTTGATTCCTCCTTGTGCAGCACTTGCACCATGCGCTTACCCAGGCTGCGTCCCAGGTTCTCAATCACGTCAGGGATTACCGAAAGAGGATCGGGATTGGAGAGCAATTTGTGGGAGGCTTGAGTGAGATAGTTCAGGATCACGTTGCTCTGCTGCAATCTGCTTTGTACAGATTTGAGCTCCGATACGTTTTGGCAAAAGACATAGAAAATGGGCGCTTGGGTCTGTTTATGGAGGATATAGTCGATCACTATGTATTCCCAGACCGTGTTCCCATCGATGTCTTTACGGGGAAATTCACCCTGAAACCTCTCTCCCGTTTTGATGCACAGCGCCAGACGTTCAAAGATGGGATTGTTTCTAAACTCTGGCTCTGAAACATTATGAGCTATTATCTGTTCGCGGGTCTTGCCCAATGCATTGAGGGCAGATTGATTGATGGACAGGATCTTGCCACAATCCGAGACCACCAATATACAGGTGATCGCAGAATCCATGATGGCCGTATTTGTCTCCAGTTCCCGACTGAAAACGCTTTGGATCCGGAAGATGAGAAAGGAGATCGGAACCATGATCAGGAGCAAGGCCAATAGCTGGAAAAGATGCCAGACGGCATTCTTCTTCATTATCGCTTCAAAATCATCCAGATTTATATCTGCTCCCAGGATAAACTCGTTTCCAACCTCATCCACTACCGGGATAAAACAGGAGTAGAACCTGCCCCACTCATCACTGTAGGTACCAAACTGAGGCTTGATAGTCTTGTAGGCAAGTAGTAGTGCTTCGGGAACCTGCTGATAGGGAAGCCAATAAGGGTTAAGCTCTTCTCTTCCCATTTCATCTGAAGTGACGCTGCTGGCAATAAAATAGTACTTTCCCTGGATGTTTTTCAAGACATAGAGATAGGCATAATCTCCGCTGAGAGCTACATTTGTGAGCCTGGCGGTGATGGCCCGGTATTCTTCCTGGGAGATGGCATCTGCTCTGGTGGCGCGTTTCAGGTAGTCCTGGGGCAAGACCTGCTCTGCAGTTCTGGCTCCAAAAGTGAGATGAGATTGGATTTTGAGCAGTTCAGTCTGTTTATTCTGGTTGTGCATAAAGACTACAAGGGTGGTTATGGAGATGAAATACACCACCACAATGTACCAGAACATCTTGCGTAATATGCTGTTATTCATATACTTTAACTGGATCTGCGACCTGGAGGACGTTCTCCGCCCAGTCTGAAATCCTATCCCAGAATAATGCAATAAGGTGGCCAAACTTGGCTCGATCTAAATCTCCGCTATGCTCATCCATAAATATCTTCTTGAATTCAATGGATAAACTCAGCACCCTGCCTGGATATCTGGCGTGTAAATAGCGAGACAGATTGCCCCCGGGAAACTTCACATCCTCCCTGCAATCAAGAGGATAGCCACACCACAAGGCACCATTCAAGCGTCTTGTGAGCTCCGAAACCACAGGATAGTAGGACTCTGGCAGATTGCTCCTGCCGATTATCAGATCGGGATTAAGAATCTGTGGATCCGCCTCGGCATCCCTGCCGCCACGTCTGTGATTGTAGCTATGAAGATCCAACACATAGATCATATCGTGCCTGGCCAGCATCCTGCTCAGATGATAATCCAGCAGCAGATACCAGTCTTCATAAGCCTTATAAAGCTGCTCCAAATACTTGCTATCTATGGGTTTTAAACGTGGGTTCAATCCCCAGCAGTCCTCTGGTTTTTGGTAAACGGCCTTTTCCCGGGATCGATTCAGATCGACCATAAAGCGGCTGGAATACACTGTGACATTATTGCAACATCTTGTGGTAATATTACCAGTGTAGGGATCTTCTTCACGCAGCCTATCGGGAGTAGCTATCCCACAATTCTCCGCCAGGGCAACCGGCAGATCAGCTCCATTGTGGATGGCCAGGGCCAGGAAGGGGACGGATTCATCGCCAAAGCTAAAGAGACTCTTGATGGCGACTGAAGGCTCTGTCATAAGGCTATAGTACCCAGAGCTCCATCATACTTGTAAGCTGCTCCAGCACATCCAAATACTCGCGAATCATATCTGTATTCAATTCTTTGGCCGATACTTCATCCACTTTCTTGAGAATAGTGATGTCGAAATCGGTCATTTCGTTTGAGCACTGAAATACCTCTTCCGGGGTTTTGGGGATGCTTTCATTGCGCAAGAAGAAGAGGCCCTTGAGAATCGGCAGGATCGCATCCAAAGACCTATGGATTACGGCATGAACTGCTTTTGAATTTTGGGCGTTCTCCAGGATAGCCAGGCGGGTATGCAGCCATTTGCTCTTGAATTCACGCTCCATCTGCAGGCGAATATCCCGCATATCGTATTCGAGTTCCTTGAGCAGATCTTCTTTGTCGAGAATGTTTATATAATCTGAGGCTATATTGATAAACTCCAGGGGATAAGAATCCAGCGAGTAGCGGATGAAATCCCTGGTAACGATGAGCGGGAGCGGGAGCTTGTGCTTTTTGCAGAAGCGCGTAACCGGAGCCAGTTTTTCAAAGAAAGGCTGGGGATCCTTCTCCAGCACGATAATACATTTTTCTATGGGTGTATGCAGATCATAAATGGCGATTTGCAACAGCTCGGTAGTGATCTCGCTACATACTTCTGGAAGTTGTTTCCATACCAGCTTCATGAGTACCTCCTCGGTCGTATTTGGTGATATAGGTTTTGGCGCATTCTGCGGCCAGAGTGCGGATTCTGGCGATGTAAGACGCGCGTTCGGTAACGCTGATCACGCCTCTGGCATCGAGCAGATTGAAGGTGTGAGAGCAGCGGAGAAGATTATCGTAGGCGGGGAAAACGAGTCCACCTGCAATCAAGTCCCGGCATTCGTTTTCGTAATCGTTGAAGAGCTCAAAGAGCAGTTTGGGATTGCATTTATTAAAGTTGTAATCCGAAAATTCCACTTCCTTGGGATAGTAGATCTCGCCATAGGTGGTGAACTGGCTGTATTGCAACTGCCGATAGTCGTTCACGTCCTGGATATACATGGCCAGGCGCTCGAGACCATAGGTGAGCTCAACGCTGATGGGGAATACTTCCACGCCACCCACCTGTTGGAAATAGGTAAATTGTGATATTTCCATCCCATCCAGCCATACTTCCCAACCCAGGCCCCAAGCTCCCAGGGTAGGGCTTTCCCAGTCGTCTTCCACAAAGCGGATATCGTGTTTCTCCAGTTCAATACCGATGGCTTCCAGGCTTTTGAGGTAGAGATTTTGGATATCGGAGGGGCTGGGCTTGATAATCACCTGGAACTGATAATAATGCTGAAACCGATTGGGGTTTTCGCCATAGCGTCCGTCTTTGGGTCTGCGGCAGGCTTGAGGATAGGCAATGGAGGTGGGCTTGGAACCCAAAGCGCCAAAGAAAGTGGCCGGATGAAAGGTACCGGCTCCCATCTCTATATCGTAGGGTTGAATGAGGTTACATCCTTGTTCAGCCCAATATGTTTGCAGGGTCAATATTATGTTTTGAAACGTCATTTATCTCTCCCAAGATAGTTTTCATACTTTTGGTGCAGGCTCACAAGCGACTTTTTTATCTCCTGCAAGACTTTTTGGGCTTTGGGATTAACCGGTTCAGGCGAGGGCTTCTTCTCTACGGGTAAGAGCTCCAGTTCCAACTGCGCCCCGCTCTGCTTCTCGCTTTTGAGCTTTTGCCGGGCTCCTTCAATGGTGAAGCGTTGGTCGTACAGCATATACTTGATCTTCTTGAGCAGAAGGATCTGATTCTCATCAAATTTACGAATTCTGCCCTTGTTTTTACGAGGTCTCAGCTGAGGGAATTCGGTCTCCCAGTATCGGATCACGTACGGTTTCACCTCGATCAGGTTACTCACTTCGCCAATGGTGTAATAGTATTTCATCGTTTTACCCTTTGCCGGCGGCTACCGCTGTGGTGCCCCGGGTCTCCTTTTGCTCTTTGAAGAGTGGCCATTACAAATAGTATAATCGCCAATCCCACAATGAGTATGGGATATATATAGTATCTGCGGATTGGTGCAATCCTGGAGGTTTTATACAGTGGAGCTGTGATGTTTTTCCGTTCAAATAGTTTTGTGCTGGCAAGCTCTCGTCCCAGAGGATCCACGATCATGGAGATGCCCGTATTGGCTGAGCGATAGATCTGGATCCTGTTTTCCACAGCCCTAAAGCGGGTCATAACCCCATGCAGCCAGGGACCATAGGAGGTGCCAAACCAGGCATCGTTTGTGATGCTGACCAGATAATCAGATTTGGTAAGGGTTCTTGCTTTACTATCAAAGCCCGCGGCCATCTGATGGTTCAGATCAGCAAAGGCAATCTCGTAGCAGATGGAGGGTGAGAAGCGGTAATCACCGCTGTTGTAGTACCTTATCTGAGTGCCATATTCCCAATTTGCCTGCCCCAGATCCAAGCTCCAGAGAAAGGGGAAGAGCTTTAGCCAGGGTGTTCGCTCTGCCACGGGAACCAGGATGATCTTGTCGTAGAATTCGCTCACAGGGGCAAAGGGCTTGAAGAGAGCCGCAGAATTGTAGTACAGCTCTGCATTATGATGTGCTTCCGGAGCTGCTCGATAATCTGGAAAGCCCGTAAAGATATCGATATCCAGCCGGTCTGCGAGATTTTGAACAAACTCCTGATGGGCAGGATAGTGCATCAGGTAAGTAGGCATTGCCGCCTCGGGCCAGATAATTGTCTTGATCGAATCTTTGGCAGCCTGGGTCGTGAGCTCACGGTTGATCCCCAGAATATGATTCAGGTATGCCATATCCCACTTGTTTTCTTGCTCGATGGAGGGTTGCATCACGGCAATCCTGGCATCGTGCTTTTCCAGATTTAGATAGTTCAGACAATACCATCCATAGGTGAGCCAGAAGCTAAAGAGAAGAACCGTCCAGATCAAATAGCGTCCCACCTGGGCAAAGTCATCCGCCCAGAGCATCCTAAAGATCAGGATATTGACGACCAGGATGAGGATAGAGAGCCCCACCACTCCTCCAAGCTCTGCAAATTGGATCAGGGAGGTATAATCTGCCAGGGAATAGCCCAGATTGAGCCAGGCAAAACGGAGCTCGCCATAATTCTGGATATATTCGAGGCTGATCATTACTGCCACAAAGCCCACATAACGCAGGCGATGCAGGTAGCGATAGATCTGCCCTATCACATAGAAGGTGATAAAAAAGTACAGGGTATAGAGCAGTACAATGCCAAAGAGACCCGGCAGGGTGACATGCGCTATCCAGTAGAGAAGGGGTGGCACGTAAAAAGCCGAGTATAAGGCTGCGCCGACCAACAGATGCCAGGGCTTGTGCGAGGCCTTCTCAAAAAAGTAAAGCAAGGGCACAAAGGCCAAAAATACAGTCCAGTTCAGATAGACTGGCAGCCTTGAAACGGAGCTGAATAACGCCGTGAGGATCACAGGGATAAACATTCCGAGATTCATCTTCTCCCCTCGTAAACCGGTCTCAATTGAAAGATCCTGTTACCCGAAGCAATGCAAAGGGCATTTGTACTAATACTGAGTACCGGGTTGACCAGATTTCCCAAATGATGGAGGCTCTCGCCAGAGCTTAGCACGCCTCTATCAAGCACAATCTTATTATCAAATTCATCAAATGCCACCTGAGCGGGTTGGCTTCCAAGGTACTGTCCCAGGATTGAATAGATATGGCTGGTGCGATCTGCTGCACTGTAAGCTACGACATAGTTTCTACTGACAGAGATATTGGATATCCTATAGAGCTGGAACTTGCCAAAGCGATAGAGCTCTGCCCCATCGAGCGGTGAGTAGCAGATCAGCTCCCCCTGGAGGGCATCATAGACAAAGAGGGTCTGATCCGCCGCCACAGCCAGAAGCTCCGGCTGGGCACTACCCTTGATCTCGATCTCGCCAGCCCACATTCCATCCGAACTAAACCTTCTAATCTTGCGCGGAATAGTATCCAGAGCCCAAAGGCTGCCTTCGGAATCGACGGCAATGTCGCTCAATCTTTGGAAGTTACTGCGCTCTAGCCCCATCCCACCGATGCTATTGACCCTCTTGAAATCCCTGAAGAAGTGGATTTGTTGCCAGTCCTTACTCAGGGCAAAGACAGTGTTTGACCTGACACTGAAGATGGCTTTATTGACCGGATTGGCAGTGTCTATCTGCCCCACTAGGGTAAACGATTCCAGAGGACGGCTGATGCGTACGTTCGTGCTGCATCCCACCATCAGGAAGAGGATCATCATTGCGAATATCAGATATCTTTTCATGATACTTTACTGACTTTGGTGGATGTGGAGATCCTTCAATTTGCCCTGGATCGTGGTCTTATTTCCAAAGCGGTTATATTCCAGAGTATAGGCAATATCTATTATGCAATTCTTCTTTAGCAGGGGCATCAAATCCCCCATATTGTAACCGATCAGATCGAGCGCTACACCGTCTTTGATTACCTTGAGCTTGAGGTGGTTGCGCCCCACATTGTAGGGATAGCTGGCCACGCTCACACTATTAGTGACAAATATGGGTCTTTGGTTTTCCGGGCCATAGGGGGCAAATCGCTCCATCCAGTCCAGCAGGTATTCGTTGATATCATAAAGCTCAAGAACGTGCTCCACGATCAAGGGCGGCTTGATCTGTTCCGGCATCAGATTGTCTGCCACATAGCGCGAGAGTTCATTTTCAAAGCGATCCAGGTATTCCTGATAGATGGTAAGGCCCACGGCGTATTTGTGCCCACCAAAGCTATGCAGCAGATGCTCTGTCTTTTTTAGAGCTTCAAAGAGGTCAAAATCTGCCACACTGCGTCCGGAACCACAGCCATAGCCATCCTTGAAGGAGATCATGATCACGGGCCTATAGTACTTTTCCACCAGTTTGGAAGCTACGATCCCGATCACGCCTGGATGCCAGTCGTCCGAGGAGATCACGATGCAGGAGGAGCGTTTGGGGTCTTTATACTTTTTATCGATGATTTCACAGGCTTCATAGTAAGTCTTTTGGTCTTCCTGCTGGCGCAGGGAGTTTTGCCTCTCTATCACCTCGGCCAATTCGCGGCTTTTCTCTTCTTCCGTAGAAATTAGCAATTCCACAGCCAAAGCAGCCGAGCCCATTCTACCGGCAGCATTGATCCTGGGGGCAATCCCAAAAACGATATCCGTGGTATCCAGGGTTTTTTGATTGAGGTTTGCAATCTGGATCAAGGCATTCATCCCCAGATTGTTCCGTTCGATCAGATGCTGAAGCCCGATCGAGGCATAAATCCGGTTTTCCCCTGTGAGCGGAACGATGTCTGCAATGGTACCCACAGCCACCAGATCCATGTATTTGAGCGTGTTTTCCAGGGTGTCGATACCTAGCTTTTTGTATATTGCCATCAGGAGCTTATAAGCTACTCCCACCCCGGCCAGGTGATGAAATGGGTAGCGGCAATCAACCTGTTTGGGGTTGATCACGGCATAGGCATTCGGCAATTCGTCCTTGGGGTTGTGGTGATCCGTCACGATAATATCCATCCCCAGCTCGTTGATGGCATCTACTTCTTCGATGGCATTGACTCCGCAATCGACGCTGATGATCAGCGAAGCGCCGTTTTCTTTGATCTGATCCAAACTATTGAGCGACAAGCCATACCCATCTATCATTCGATGGGGAATATAAAAATCAATCTCTGCCCCTACTCTCTTCAAGCCCAAAAGCAAGATCGAAGTGGCCGTAGTGCCATCCACGTCATAATCGCCATAGATCAGGATCTTTTCTTTGTTTTCGATGGCCCGGAGGATCCGATCGACCGCCTTGGCCATATCCGGGAAAAGGAAGGGATCATGCAGTTTATCCAAACTGGGCGAGAAATAGTTTATGATCGCTTCATGTGTGGTGAGCCCACCCCGATAGAGCAGCTCCGCAACCAATTCCGGGCATTTGAGATCTGCGCTAATCTCTTCGATCAATACGTGTGCATCTTTTGAAAGCGGATTTGGTAATTCCCATCGCTTCTCCATTTTTACACCTTTATATTTTATATTTACAAATCAATTCGTGGGACTCAGGGTCCAGATCCAGGACTACGTTAGCGCAATTATCCGCACTAGCCGGTTGGGGTCGATCTTGTACAAGTTCATGTAAATCATAACACTAACACACACATTACAAATAAAGACAATTCTGGCATTGTATTACCTGAGTCCATATTGCTAAATATCTAAGCTGGCAAATCTTGTAAAGCACAAATTAAAGAAAAGCTTCAGAGCTGGAAAGCGGGCTATGCTCTGAAAGACTTGAAAGATAGCAGCTTGAGCGATGCCAAGATAGTTCCCACTATATATCGCTATCATTATCTATGGAATAGGGCTTCACTTCTTATTCCTCAGGGCCGCTATAGGATTATGGAAAAGATGGTTTATGCAATTGAGTACCTGAATGATGATGTAGTCGTATCTTTGTGTTGTTGCAGATATCTTGATTTATGCCACTAGAAAGTAAGATCTATATATATATGCATAGGCGGATAAATATGATGACAGATAATCGATGTCTTGTTTAAGATGTTTTCTATGCGGATATGTGAAAAGCAATAACGCACAAGCCATACCGTCAGCTCAACCAACAGCTATGAGATGTTTTGATTCTTAAGGAGAATTAATGAGTGCTTATCCGATTAGCGTGGATCTGGGTTCCCCTCAGAATGAGGAACCGGTTGCTATGGGTAGATCTGCGCCTGCATCGTGTTCATCAAGCATAAGTGGGCTATGTAAGCATTTTCAAGGCAGATCGATCCCATCTTTACAATACCTGCCTGCCACAGTGCTACAAATTATGAAAGATAGACAAACTAAAAAACACAAGAGACAGGAGAAACAACCGATGAAATGTGTTTCAATTCTTTTCGTCATTATGCTGCTGGCCATCTCCCATGGCTATGCAGAAGCTAATCAAGCAGATCACTGGGATAAAGTCCGTCAAATGGAGCAACTGGCCGAGAGATTCAAGGCTGAGACGGGGTTTAGAGGTGAGGTGATGCACAGCACAACAACCATGAGACTGTATGTTTATAGAGGGAATTTCCCAGGGGTTTCTTTCACAGCGGATGGGGATTCCATAGCTTTCAGGCAAGCATGCGAAGGAATCATTAGCAAGGTTCTGCCAAACTCTCAGGCTAACAGTAATCAGCTATCCATGAGTCGCATATCTAAGT
>CAZZCS010000029.1:0-23454 GCA_964652645.1 uncultured Candidatus Cloacimonadota bacterium
AGAGTTCTTTTGCTGCACTGTAGCCTCCCTTATAGGCTGAAACAGGGGAGACTGATCGATCGAGCTTGATGCTCTCCAGGAGTTTATCTGGCTCAAAGTTATCTTGATATTGACAGGACAGATCGGGCTTTGTCTTGGACCAGATAAAGGGGATCAGGAGCTCTGGGAGGGTGGGGGGAGAAATGTATTGAGTCAGGAGCCGGCAGATCTTGGGGCGGATACTGTAGGCAGCATATTCTTCTTTGGAAGATACGCTCCCCACGGGGATCACAACGTCACTTTCCACGGCAGTGAAGGGAATGCCAAGGTCAAATAGCTGCCCGGCTATCTGAAGTCTGAGCAGCCGTTGCCATCTCAGGTAGCCTATATCGGTGACAAACTCACTGCATCTCACCAGGTATGGTTTCAAGACTTCGGTGGGATCTCCCGTCAAAAGGCAGATGCCGAAACCCAGCTCCCTGGCCTTTTTAAACAGCTCTGATAAACCCTGGATCATAAAGTAATAGTGTCTCAAGTTCGCTTCCGGGATGGCTTCATTGATGACGAAGGCGATCAACACCGGCAGAGACAGCTTATTGGCACGCTCGATGGCGTAGACCAGGGCATGGTTTGATTCCAGGCGCTGGCTCTGTTGCATCCAGTAGAGGACATAATCGCCTCTTTGAGATGCAAACTCATTAAAGCTGTGGATGCGATCGGGGTGGATATGCGGAGTCTCAATCATACTGATCATCCACGTGTACTCTAAACCATACTTCCAGAGCCAGGACGTTAAAGAGCATCTCTGCAGGCCCTTGCTTGCCTTTTTTGTATTGGTGCCATTTATTCATGATCTGAGGCAGGTTATAAATACCCCTGGTTCGGAACTGGTTCGACGAAAAGATGCTTTCAATATATGGAACAAGCTCCGCTCTCATCCATCTGGAGTAAAACGGTGCCGAAAATATCGCTTTATCTGTTCTTTCGTAGATCTCAGCAGGAACCACTTCCTTCATCGAAATTCGATGGATGTACTTCTGATATGGGTGCTTGATTTTGAAGCGGGATGGCAGGCTAAAAGCGAATTCTACCAGGCGATGATCCAGAAAAGGAACTCTACTTTCCACGCCATGAGCCATGGACATCCGGTCTTCATAGTGCAATAAAGTTTGCAGAGACGTGACCCGCGTCATATTATACAGAAAGTTTGAGAGCCTGGATGTGGGTAGATCTTTGATGCAGGCCAGATTTGCTCCTGAATCCTGAGGCTTGGCGAGCTCCTGAAACAGGGGATCGAAGGGGTCGAACCTATAATGTGCAAATTCCAACTGGTAGAGCTGCGATTCCTTTAGGATTGAGGTAAGCCCAATCTTGCCCAGAGCGCTAAACCTGGCGGGAAGGCTCTTGTGCTTCAGGAAAAGGGGGAGCTCTTTGATCAGTGTATTTAGCTCCAGCGATCGGATCTGGTCTGCAAAATAGCGGTAGTTTGCATGTTTGTACCCCGCTGTGAGCTCATCGCTACCCTGGCCATCGAGGAGCACTTTGATCCCATGTTCTCTGGCTTTTTGCATCACTGCAGATTGTGAGATCAATCCTGCGCCCACCGGCAGGTCGTTGTAATGAGTAGCCTCAGTGAGCCAGGATTCAGTATCTTCCACAGAAGGTGACACCAAGTGTGATGCGGCATTGGCAGATTTGGCTACAAGCGCAATCCACTTTCTCTCATCCAGGGAGGCATCGTCTGCATAATAAGAGGAAAAGGTTTGGAATTGCCTGTCTGTGAGGCTGGCAGCATGACACACAATAGAAGAAGAATCGAGCCCTCCACTGAGGCAACTGCCCACTTCGACGTCGGCGCGCATCTGCAATCCCACGGAATTGAAAAAGAGCTCTCTGTACATGCTTACGGCATCTTCAAATGAGCCTTGAAAAGTCTCAAACTGCAGCGGATCCAGGCTATAATATCGTTCTATAAGCAATTGATCCTTTCTGAGGATCAGATTGTGCCCTGGGGCAAGTGCTTTATAATTCTGCCAATAGGTCTCATCCTCATAAGCGAGCATGGCATTGATCTTCATGCTTCTATAGATCATGCCCAGATTCAATTCTTGATCGGCAGGACAATAGCGCAGTTGCTTGAGCTCGGAGCCAAACCAGAAGTCATTATCCAGATGGGCATAGTAAAAAGGCTTGATCCCAAAGCGATCTCTGGAGCAAAAGAGGATCTGCAGGCTCTGATCCCAAATGGCAAAAGCCCACATCCCGACAAATCTCTGTACGCAAGCCTGCCCCCAGGCCTGATAAGCTGCCAGGATCACCTCTGTATCACTATGACCCCGGAACTGGTACCCCATGGCTCTCAGTTCATTAGCCAGCTCAAGATAGTTGTAGATCTCTCCATTGAAGACTATGTGAAGCTCGCCTCTGATATCAGACATGGGTTGATGTCCGGTCGAGCCTTGATCCAGGATGGAAAGTCTTCTAAATCCAAAGCCAAGATTGCCGGTAAAAGAGGAGGGGCAGGAGGGGTGGCACTGTTTGAGATCGGGGGAAGAATCAGCGCCATGACAGTGCTGATACTTCCCCGTAAAGGTGTTCAGGACGAGATAACCTTCGTCGTCCGGGCCTCTATGCCTGATAGAGGCGGTCATAGACATCAGAAGTTCTTGGTCAATATTGCCAGCAGATAAATAAATCCCGGCAAAACCACACATTTAGTTACCCAAAATGCTCAAAAATACGCCTGCTGCCACAGCAGAGCCGATCACTCCTGCAACGTTTGGAGCCATGGCATGCATGATCAGATAGTTTGTCTTATCATACTGCTGGCCAACTGTTTGAGACACTCTGGCTGATACTGGTACGGCAGATACGCCGGCATTTCCAATGAGTGGATTGATTTTATCTTTGAGAAAGAGGTTCATAATCTTGGCAAAGATCACACCTGTAGCTGTTGCGATACTGAAGGCGAGCATTCCCAAGAGGAAGATCTTGATCGCATCCCAGGTAAGAAACACTGCTGCAGAAGTCCTGGCTCCCACAGTGACACCTATCAGAATCGTCACGATATCAATCAGGATAGTTCTGGCCGAAACTGCCAGACGCTCTGTGACTCCACTCTCCTTGAGCAGATTGCCCAAAAACAGCATTGCCAATAGCGTGACGCTGCCAGGGGCTATAAAAGCGGTGATGACGAATGCTACCAGCGGGAAGAAGATCTTCTCTTTTTTTGATACAATCCGGGGAGCTTTCATCTTGATCCGGCGTTCTTTGTCATTGGTGAGCAATCGCATGATTGGCGGCTGGATCACAGGTACCAGTGACATGTATGAGTAGGCGGCCAGAGCGATGGGGCCCACCAGATGAGGTGCGAGCTTGGAAGACAGATAGATGGAGGTAGGGCCATCCGCACCACCGATTATTCCGATCGAGGCTGCTTCCAGAACGTTGAATCCCAAAAAGATTGAGCCCATAAAAGTAGCAAAGATGCCAAACTGGGCTGCCGCACCCAAAAGGATAAGCTTGGGGTTTGCGATCAGAGTCGAAAAATCCGTCATCGCCCCTATTCCCAGAAAGATCAAAGGGGGGTAGACGCCCTTGCTGACTCCGAAGTAAAGGTAGTTCAGTACCGAGCCTTCATCGTTTACACTCAACCCTTGCTCCACGACACCGGGGATATTGCCCAGGACGATCCCAAACCCGATCGGGACAAGCAGCAGGGGCTCATACTCCTTGGAAATACCCAGATAGATAAAGAACAAGCCGGCAGCGATCATTACTAAACTGCCGATATCGATATTTAGAAAGCCGGTCGTCTGCAGAAATTGTAATAACTCTTGCATACCCCTAGGCCTCCAGCTCGAGCAGAGGATCTCCCTCTTGTACCATGTCGCCCTTGCGAACGTGTACTTTGCTGATGATTCCACTTCCGATGCTATGGATTTCAGATTCCATCTTCATGGCTTCGAGGATCAAAACTACGCTACTCTCGGTAACGCTATCGCCGGGTTTTACCAACACATCGATAATCGAGCCAGGGATCGGAGCCCGGAGGACATTGTCGCGAACTGCGGGTTCCACAGAAGCGGGAGCAGGTGCTGCATGCCTTTTCTGGGGTTTGGCTGCAGGTTTATTCTTGAGCTCTTCGTTTTCGATTACCATCAGAACATCGCCTTCCTGTACGGGAGAACGCTCTTTGATGATGATCCTGATGATCTTACCATCGACTGGAGCAGCAATCTCAGATTCCATCTTCATCGCTTCCAAAACGAGAAGAGTCTGGCCCTTCTTTACCGTGTCGCCTTCTTTCACGTTTATACTGGAAATCACACCAGGAATAGGGGCTTTGACATCCCCGGTTCCGGTCTCGATATCACTGGAAAAGCTGGGAGCAATCGGCACGGCCATATCTTGGGAAGCCAGCTTGGGGGCAGTATTGGGCTGATCCTGCTCGATCTGAATGTAATACTCTGTGCCATTTACGCTTATCTTGGCGTGAGTACCGCTGTATTCCAGCACTCGGGCAGCGTATTTCTCACCGTTGATGACCAATTTATATGTTTTCATGTATATACTCCTTTAGCGCTTGAAAGATCTATTTGGCATTTCTGTAACGTTGGAAGCACGCCACAGATTGAGTGGAGTGCGCTTGAAGGTAAGTAGTAGCCTTCTTCTTTCTTCAATGGATTGAACGTGGATATGGAGGGCAGAGATCGCTGCCACGATTACGCCCTGGCTCAAACCGTCTGGAGCCTTCTTGACTTTACCAGATTTACTGATCGTGATCATATTAGGCTCGGTTTTCGGGCGTTTATTGAGGTGAACCAACTGGCTGATGATCAGGCTTGAGAGAGCCAGGGACGAAAAGACAACCAGCATCCCCACAAAAGTAATGCTGCTACCATAGAGAATCCTGTGTTCGTCGAAATCATTCTTGATGGCTATGATCTCCTCCGGACTCTTACCCACGACCTGCAGAGAAGCATGATCTGAGCTCCGATCCAGAGGGTTTAGCCCCACTAGTTCTTTAAACTTCTTGACCGGGATATTCAGTTTGGTGGCAGTTTCTGTGACGGTATTGAGTTCGTTGATTCCATAGATGGAAGATTGCAATGCCAGCAGCGCTTGATAGGGCGAAATGCCAAGCTGCCGGAGGGTTTTACCGTCTAGCTGAGTGTTTTCCACCTCGAGTTTCAAGTATCTCTTCCAGCTGTCTACATCTTCAATTTCCAGCTTGGCCGCCACTTCCTGGAGTTGGTCTGAATCCTTGAAGCCATATTCACTGGCGATATCCCGCTCCCGAACCAGGGCCAGACTGTCTGGAATCACCTGTTCCTGCCCAAGGGTCATGGCCTCCGTGAGGGCTTGAGCCCCCAGCAGGGAGAATATAATGGCCAGCCATATCGTAATACTAAATATCTTCATACCAGTCCTTTAAAGCGGCATATTGCCGTGTTTGCGGGGTGGGATATTATCTTTTTTGGTGGAAAGCATTTCCAGAGCACGGATCAGGCGGAAACGTGTCCGAGCCGGTTCGACAATATCATCAATGTAGCCCTTTTCAGCTGCATTCATAGGATTGGCAAACTTGTCTCTATATTCATTTTCCCGATCCTGGAGCACTTGTCTGGGGTTCTCGGAGTCCTGAGCTTCCTTACGGAAGATGACTTCCACCGCTCCCTTGGGACCCATAACCGCGATTTCTGCTGTGGGCCAGGCATAGACAAGGTCTGCCCGCATGTGCCGGCTGTTCATTACACAGTAGGCTCCACCATAGGCTTTTCTGATGATCACTGTAATCTTGGGAACAGTGGCTTCGGCAAAGGCGTAGAGCAGCTTTGCTCCGTTTCGGATGATGCCGTTGTGCTCCTGATTGGTGCCCGGCAGGAAGCCGGGAACGTCTTCCAAAACGATGAGTGGAATATTGAAGGCGTCGCAGAAGCGGACAAAGCGGGCGGCTTTGATCGAAGCATCAATATCGATTACTCCAGCCAGGACTTTGGGCTGATTGGCAACGATTCCCACGGGGTGTCCGTTCATCCTGCCAAAGCCCACAATTATGTTTTGGGCAAAGTTTCTGGCGACCTGTAAGAATTCACCCTCATCGACCAGGCAATAGATTACATCCAGCATATCATAGGGTTTATTGGGATTCTCGGGGATGATGCTGTTCAATTCATCGCAGTTTCTATCGATGGGATCAGAGGTTGGCTCATAAGGAGGCTCATCCATATTGTTGGAAGGGATATAGCTCAGGATCTTTTTGATGAGCAAGATGGCTTCTTCTTCGTTTGAAGTCATAAAGTGTGAGACACCGCTCTTGCTGGAATGGATCTCCGCGCCACCAAGGTTTTCGGTGGTAACAGTCTCGTTCAGCACGGTTTTTACTACTTTGGGGCCAGTCACAAACATGTAGCTATTCACCTTGTCCATGATCACAAAGTCCGTGATCGCAGGGGAATAGACAGCACCTCCGGCACAAGGCCCCAGGATTGCAGAAATCTGCGGAATGACGCCAGAGGCCATTACATTGCGCCAGAAGATCTCGGCATAACCTGCCAGGGCATCCACGCCTTCCTGGATCCGGGCGCCTCCCGAATCGTTCAACCCGATCAGGGGACAGCCGTTTTTAATCGCCATATCCATGATCTTGCAGATCTTCTCGGCGTAAGTCCTGGAAAGTGAGCCGCCAAACACGGTGAAATCCTGGGCAAAGATATATACGACTCTTTCGTTGATTGTGGCACAGCCAGTTACGACTCCATCACCTGGATGCTTGGTCTTTTCCATCCCAAAATTTGTACATTGGTGGGTGACAAAGAGATCAAACTCTTCAAAACTATCAGGATCCACCAGTAGTTCGATCCTCTCTCTGGCAGTAAGCTTCCCCTTGGCATGTTGCTCTGCTATGCGTTTCTCTCCGCCACCCATGAGGGCAGCGTCACGCATTTCCCGGAGCTTCACTATCGATTTTGGAACTTCCATTTTCTATCCTTATTGCTTATTTTTATAAACTATTTACAGCGCTTTCAACATTCTCAGCAAGACCAGTCTCCAGACCATCCATGCTGCTTCATAAGCGATTTTACGGGACATCTTGGAGCACCCGTTTATCCTCTCTGTAAAGACGATCGGGATCTCCAGGATTTTGAAACCTTTGACCCAGGCCCGGTAATTCATCTCGACCTGGAAAGCGTAGCCATCGGAGAGGATATTGTCCAGATTTATGGATTCCAACACCTTCCGCTTAAAGCACTTAAAGCCACCAGTGGGGTCCTTGATCGGCATTCTGGTGATGGTGCGCACGTACTTGGAGGCAAAATAGCTCATCAACAGACGTTCTATGGGCCAATTGATGATGTTTATCCCGTTGCAATAACGGGAACCGATCACCATATCCACGTCCCTGACAGCATCAAGAAGCCGGTGGACGTCTTTGGGATTATGGCTGAAATCTGCATCCATTTCCAGGATATAGTCAAAGCCCTCTTTCAGGGCATATTTGAACCCAGCCACATAGGCAGAACCGAGTCCCAGCTTTGCTTTGCGCTCCAACAGATGGATCCGGGGTTCATCCTGCATCCGGGCCTTCACGGCCTGGGCAGTGCCATCTGGTGAATTATCGTCAATAATCATCAGTTCGATTATCTCAGATTGCTTCAAAACAGCTGTGATCAGGTTGTCGATATTCTCGATTTCATTGTATGTGGGTGTGATTACAAGAGCTTTCATTGCTTGTCCAGATTGTTCTCCAGAAGTTGATTTTCCGGTACAGGTCGAAATGGCTTGGCAGGATTTCCCAAGACGATTTGAGCTTTGGGGACATCCCTGCTAACGACAGATCCACCGGCTACGGTGCCATCTTCTTCAATAGTTTTGCCGGGTAGAATAGTACAATTTACGCCGATTCTTCCACCGCGCTTGATCGTGATTCCTTTGAAATGATTGAACCGCTCTTTATCCCGAGCCATGTAATTGTCGTTACTGGTGGCTACGCAAGGTGCTACAAAGCAATAATCTTCCACCACCGAATAGGCTGTGATATAACAATTGGTTTCGAACTTGTTACGATCTCCGATCTTGCAGAAATTCTCGATGCTCACATTACGCCCCACAATGTTGAGATCTCCAAGCGTGACATTTTCGCGGATGGTGGCCAGGTCTGCAATCAGATTCTTTGCTCCGATGGTGCATTGGACGTAGATTACCACATTTGCCCCAATCTGGCAGTAAGAGCCAATGGAGGCGGGAGCGAGATCGGTCGGAACCTTGAAAATGGAGCGAGGGGAACTGAGCGGCTTTTTGCCGATGATGGTATTATCGTCGATCCGGACATGATCCCCAATCTTTGTTCCTTCGTAGATCACTACGTTGTTTCCAATCATACAACCCTGGCCAATCTGGACTTCGTCCATGATGACAACATTGTATCCTAACTTTATATTGTTGCCAAGCTTTGCGCTCTCTGATATATGCTGATTCATCCATCCTCCCATATACTGAGTCAATTTTTAACTCGACAAGGATTTAGACAAGTAAAAAATGATCCCAACATGGAAAAAATTGTAGAGCAATACTTACAGCACCTGCGCCTGGAAGGTAAGAGCGAACACACGATCCTGGCCTACAAGCTGGATCTGGAGCAGTTCGTCCTCTATCTGCAACGCTTTTTCGAGAATGAAAGCATTGTCGTGGAGTATATTAGCCCCCTTCAAATCCGTGACTTTATGAGGCACTTGCACGACAAGCCGGATTGCAACCGTAGCCTCGCCCGCAAGATGGCAGCCCTGCAATCCTTTTTCAAGTACTGCAAGCTCCAGGACCTGATCCCCAAAAGTCCCATGGACAAGCTCAAAAGACCAAAATACGAAAAGAAACTGCCCAAGTTCTTCTCCGAAGACGAGATAAACCTCCTCCTCAATATCCCCGATCTGGACAGCGCTGTGGGTGTGCGCAATAAAGCCATCCTGGAACTGATCTACTCCTCCGGTCTGCGGATTGGCGAAGTGGTCGCCATCCGGATCTACGATATCGATCTCAAACGCCAGCTTGTCAAGGTCACCGGAAAAGGCAATAAACAGCGTATCGTTCCCCTGGGTAAAAGCGCAGTGGAAAGCATCGAAAACTACAAAAAGATCAGATCTTCTTTCGATCCGGATCACAGCCGCGAACTTCTCTTTCTGACCCATACAGGCAAACCCTTCGACGTCCGCCAGCTTAATATCATCCTCCAGAGATACATCTCTCTGATAGCCCAGCAAAAAGGCTATTCACCCCACACCCTCCGGCATTCCTTTGCCACCCACATGCTCTCCCGCGGGGCAGATCTTCGCGCCATCCAGGAGATGCTGGGCCACAGTAACCTCTCTACCACAGAAATCTATACCCACGTGACCCTCGAAGATATCAAAGATGCCTATCACAAAGGGCATCCCCTCTCCAAGACAGATAAATAGACACGTCTGCATTCGGTGGATCAAATAGACCCCTGCCAGATATTCACGTTTTTCTTGACGTAATGTCCCCACCTTAATATATGAAATCAGGAATGTTTTGGAGGAAAAATGAGCCTCATCGACCTGATGCAAAGCAGACATAGTATTCGTAGCTTTCTGCCCGATCCCATCCCGGAAGAGATTCTGAGCGAGATCCTGGAAGCAGGAAGATGCGCTCCCTCGGCCCAGAACAAACAACCGTGGCGCTTCTTGGTGATCCAGGGTGAAGAAAAGATCAAAGCCCTATCCACTCACTGTGGCCTGATCGGGCTTTCCAATTTCTTTATCCGCTCTGCTCCGTTGGTGATCGTTGCCTGTGCCGAGACCAAAAAGAACCTCCGAATCAATCAACAGGATTATTATCTTGTGGACACGGCAATTGCTTTCCAGCAGATGATTCTGGCTGCCTGGGAACATGGGATCGGCTCTTGCTGGATGGCCGCTTTTAGTGAAAAGGTGATGCACAAATGGTTGCAGCTACCCAAATCCTGGAAGATCGTGGCGCTTTCACCTTTTGGCTACCCGACTCCGCAAAAGAGTGTGCACGCGAAGCTCGTGAGCTCCTTTGCCAGGAGTGATAATCGTCTGCCGATAGAGGAGATTGTCCGGTATTTGTAGCATTTTGAGAAGGCAGAGCTATATTCTATAGTAACTTACGACAAGGAGAAGAACATGACGAAGATTAAACTGACCCGAGAATTCATCTACAAGCTGCCCAAGACCGATCTGCATGTGCATTTGGATGGATCGGTTCGCATAAATACTATTATCGACCTGGCAACAAAAAATAACGTCAAGCTCCCGACTATGGATCCCGAAGAACTGCAGAAGCTGATCGTCTGCGGGGATCACACTGCGAGTCTGGAAGATTATCTGCGCGGTTTTCATATCGTAAATCTGGTACTGCAAACTAAAGAAGGTCTCCGCCGTGCTGCCTATGAGCTGGCTGAGGACGCTGCTGCTGAAAATGTACGCTATATGGAAGTGAGATATTCTCCCATCCTCCATACTCTTCAGGGGCTGAAGCTTACGGAAATATCACAAGCCGTCATCGATGGTTTGCGCGCAGCAGAAAAAGACTTCAGTATCAAAACCGGGGTCATTATCTGCGGGATCAGAAATATGGATCCGACCACCTCGATCAAGCTCGCAGAGCTGGCCATCGCCTTCAAAAACAAGGGAGTTATCGGCTTTGATCTGGCGGGGGGTGAATACAACCATCCAGCCAAAGATCACAAGGAAGCTTTCGACCTGGCCCTGAGGAATAACTTGAACATAACTATCCACGCCGGTGAAGCTTACGGCCCGGAAAGCATCCATCAAGCTTTGCATTATTGTGGAACTCACAGAATAGGCCACGGTACCCGCCTGGTGGAGGATGGAGACCTGATGAACTATGTAAACGACCACCGCATTCCCCTCGAGATCTGCATCAAGAGTAACTTTCATACCAAGGCTGTGCCCAATATTGCCTCGCATCCAGTTGATTTTTATATAGATTACGGGCTTCGTGTGACTCTGAACACCGATAATAGAACCATCTCCGATACCACTGTGACGGATGAATACATGCTCGCCATTGAACTCCTGGGCTTGGATTATGCGACGGTAAAATACGTGATCCTAAACGGTTTTAAGAGTGCTTTCCTCCCGTACAAAGAGAGAGTTCGCCTCATCAATGATACCCTGAGGGAATTTGATGAGATCGAAGAAACAGAACTCAAGACCCGCGTGAAAGTAAAAGAGAACCTCTAGAGATGGCTATGACAAACTACATCTCAAATGCGCTCAACGAAGCTCGCGGCACCCTGGAAAGATTCGCCAGCTCGGATAAGAATCAGTTGATCCTGGAGAGCATGATCAAATTGCTAGCCTGCGCTCTCAAAAATGGCAATAAAGCCATCATCTTTGGCAACGGGGGCAGCATGTGCGATGCCATGCATTTTGCCGAAGAACTCAGCGGCAGATTTCGGAAAGACCGTCCTGCCTTGCCAGCTCTGGCTATCAGCGACCCCTCGCACCTCACTTGCGTGGCAAACGACTATGGGTTTGACCAGGTCTTTGCCCGGGGCGTGGAAGCCTTTGCCCAGCCCAATGACGTGGTGATCGGAATCTCCACCAGTGGTAATTCCCCCAATGTGATCAACGGCCTCAAAGTCGCTCAGGAAATGCAGTGTTTTAGCGTCGGGCTCCTGGGAAAAGATGGCGGGAAACTGGCAGGAGAGTGTGATTATGAGCTGATAATCGAAGCTGATACAGCCGATAGGGTGCAGGAGGTGCACGGCATCCTCATCCATATCATCATAGAAGGTGTCGAGAGGGAGCTATACCCGGAGCTGTACTAGGAAGTAGCGCTTTTTGGGGAGATTACTCGGGAAAAGGGAGCAAAATTGCGGGCAAAAAAAATGGCTCCGAAAGAGGGATTCGAACCCCCGACCTAGTGGTTAACAGCCACCCGCTCTACCGCTGAGCTATTTCGGAACGCATCGTGAGGAGCAAACTCTTTTATGGCTCTTTTTTTGTCAATCAGATTTTTTTACCAAACCCGATCAAACTCCTTTCAGCCAGGCCAGAGAATGCTATATCTATACTATTGGTATAGGATTAAGAATTTTGGTGCTATTCTAGTCGTCATTACGTTTAGTTTTTTTTCTGGCAACTGCACCCAGGACTTCTTTTTTGAGGGTCTTGTAATCTTTCTTTGGTTCTTTGTCTTTACGGGGCCTGTCGGAGTCCTTGTTTTCATAGGAAGCTGTGCTTTTCTTACGTGGCTTTTCTGCATCTTTGTGCTCTGGGGAGAAAGTGCTTTTCTTGCGTGGTTTATCCTTATGAGGCTCGGCTTTATCGGATCTTGGCTTGTAGCTGCGCCGATCATCAGACTCGGAGGATGAGTATTTGTCCCGTCTTGGCTTATGAGATGCTGAGGCTCGGGAAGAAGCTTCTGTACCGAGCGCGGGGGAGAGGATATCCAGAGCTGTTGTCTCGGTGGGCAAGCCATGTATCTTGTTGCTGTTAAAAGCTTTTAAGATCTGCTTTTCATAGCGTACATCAAGCTCGATCGTGCTGTGGTGTTCAAAGATGTTGATCCTGCCGATCTCGATGCTCCGGGCGATTTGCAATCTGTTCACATAGCGCATCAGGTCACGCTTGTTGAGCTCATTCTTGTAGCCAATGGCAATTCTGAAGGTTTTGAGCATAATGCTTTCTTTGGGTACTCTCGTCTGATCAGCTGTAAAGCTATCCAGATCCGCGGCATCCTTGTAATAATTCAAGAAGCGGTTAAATTCTATTGAGACAAAGCGTTGGATCAGCTCTTCGCGGCTCATCCAGCCCAGCTTCTTATATACATTGGGCAGGAATGATTCGATCTGGTCTGTATCGACTTCGATCCGTTCCACGGTGTCTATAAAATTGAAGAGCTGCTTTTCACAGATTTCTCTGCCACCTGGAACTCTTTGGTTTATGATGTCTTTACCCAGGCGTCTTTCGATGTTTTTGAGGGCTCCGATCTCTTTGTGGTGGATGATGGAGAGCGATACGCCAGTCTTGCCCGCACGGCCGGTACGACCGGAACGGTGGATATAGACTTCCGGATCGGTGGGGATCTGATAGTTTACGATATGCGTGAGGTCATCGACGTCCAGGCCTCTGGCAGCAACGTCCGTAGCAACGAGCAACTGAACATATTTGTGCCTGAAGCGGGACATCACCAGCTCTCTCTGCCCTTGGGAAAGATCACCATGGAGGGCGTCGGCATTGTAGCCATCGTGCTGGAGCTTGTTTGCGATTTCCTGTGTCTCAGTTCTGGTTCGGCAAAAGACTATGCCATAAATCTTGGGGTTCATATCAGCGATCCGTTTGAGAGCGAGGTATTTATCCCTGGCGTGCACCTTGTAGAAGTAGTGCTCTATATTATCGGCACCTCTATTTTCTTCGCCCACGCTGATTCTGTGATGCTCTTTCATGAAGGTGTTTGCCAGTTTTTCCACATCTTTGTTCATGGTGGCGGAGAAGAGGAGGATCTGCTTGTCTTCAGGGGTATGGCTCATGATGTTGAAGAGCTCTTCTTTAAAGCCCATATTGAGCATTTCGTCTGCTTCGTCCAGGATGAGGCGGTCTATGCCTTCCACTTTGAGGACGTTTTGAGAAATGAGGTCATAAACTCTGCCGGGAGTACCGATTACGATTTGAGCACCGGACTGGAGGGCATCTTTTTGTTTGTAGATCGGGGCACCGCCATAAACGGCTGCACACTTGATGCCGGGCATGAATTTGGAAAAAGATTCTATATCTTTGGTGATTTGGAGGCAGAGCTCGCGGGTGGGGCAGAGCACCAGGGTTTGCACCATTCTTTTTTCGACATCAGTTCGGCTCAAGGTTGGAAAGCCAAAGGCGGCTGTTTTGCCTGTGCCGGTCTGAGCCAGGGCAATTAAGTCTATATCGTTGTCCATGAGCCAGGGAATGGCTATCTCCTGAATCGGAGTCGGATGGACGTATTCCAGGTTTTTTGCTGCTCTCTGAAGGGGTTCAGGGAGTGATAGATCAGTAAACTTTGTCACTAAAGGGTTCCTTATTGTTGAATTTGGAGACATGATTATTGAGGGTTGAAATCTGTAAAGGAATATAATTTCTAGGGCTTAGATGATGCTAGAGCAGATTCTGTTTCTGGAAGTACTTCCTCAGATGTGCATCAAGTGGGGCTCTACTGATACTGTAGTAATCGGCGGGAATGCTATCATCGGCGAAGATCTGATCCAGGTTGTAGGGTTCTATCTGAAACAAGCTTACGGCTTTCACAGGCCTGATCGCCTTTACAGGGCAGTTCATCAAGCAGCGGAGGCATAGTATACACTTGTCGGAAAAGCTGAAATCCCGGCCCTTCTGGCTGATGTTTCGCGTGGGGCAATCGCGTACACATTTTCCACAGTGGATACATTCTTCGCTCACTGTCCAAGAGGGGGACATCTGCCTGGCTCCGTGCTTTTCCAGCCGGGCAAAGAGGCTGAAAAGAGGTAAGAGGGAACTGTCCTTCTCCCTGTAAATGACACGCTCAGCAAGCCTGCGGGCAACTCTTGCGGCCAGTTTGTCTGCGATCACGGCCAGGTGTTTGATAGCCTCTTTGCTGCGGTTTCTGCCCATATTGGGAGGCATCACAAAGAGGCTTTGCTGCACGCATTTACCGCCCAAAGTGCTGAGTTTTCGAGTTAGCGGCAATAATGAGCCACCTTCAAACATGGGGTCTCCCGCGGTTTTGAAGAGGAAATACTCAAATCTTCCGCTTTCCAGAAGTTCGATAAAGTCGTACACAATCTGGGGAGCGTCCATGGCATGGATGGGAAATCCGATACCCAGGAGGTCAAGATCCGACATCGTGATCTTCCTTCTTTTGAGGGTGATGTCTTCCATGGGGATGAGCTCACACTCATATCCAGCCTCGCTGAGGTGCTTTCGGATTCTCTTACTTACAAATCTGGTGTTACCGGTTCCGCTGAAATAGCAGATAGTGCACTTTTTCATGCTTCATCCTCCTTGGGAAGAGATTCTTGGGGTGCAAGAAGTGAGCTCAGCTCCTGGTGGAGCTTTCCGATCTGTTTGGAACGTTCGTATTCCCAGACAATGCGATAGTCCTGCTTTTTGTCTTGCTCGGCAAATACTCTTATCAGGCAGGCCTTGATGGCAGAGCTGGATTCCATCGGGCAGATATAATTATGGTGGCAGCGGGTCAGCAGTTCTGCTGCTTCTTTATGTGCCGGGATCAGGGCGAGGATGGGCTTTTGGAGCCGGAGATACTCAAACACTTTGCTGGTGAGAGTTCCAAAGGGGCTGTCGCTATTGATGAGCAGCAGGAGCAGCGAGGCAATTTTCATCTTCTGTAGTGCCTGTCTGTGACCCAATTGGGGTACTATCTCCACCATCTCCTTGATAGCGCTGGCCTCAATCTCCTGATAGGTTTCCACGAAATAATCACCATACAAACGTATGATCGTCTTCTCGGGAAGGACTTGCCTATCCCTTAGCTCCCGTACTGCACGGAAGAAGCTTTTGAGGCTGCGGCGGGCATAAATCGCTCCAAAATAGGCAATTTCATACTCGGGAGCATCCTTGGGGATGGTCTCCAAAGCCTCAAAATCTGCCTCATCCCAGCCGTTATAGAGGGTAAATTGCTTTTCCTGGATCGGAGCGCCAAAGCTTTGGGCCAGACCCATCCCAATACCCCTGGTTGCCGTTACCACCAGTTTGGCACCAGCCAGGATTTTCTTTTCCCATTTGCGGGCCAGCAGCTTGTGCAGCGGAGTAAGGTAGATCTGATAGTCGTCCAGCAGCGTCCAATAATCCCGGTAGTCGATCACATAGGGCACTCCGCTTTGCTTCGAGAGGTAATAAGCTCCCAGAGAAGCAGAGAAGGGCCCGCAGGAGACGTAGATGAGGTCGTAAGTCTCTTCTTTCATGGCTGCCTGACCTGCCTTGATCAGGGATGGAACCCATCCTATCTTGTCGTCTATAAACATAGCACTACGGACGATTCGTTTCAGCTTTTCGGAAGTCCCCAGATACAGCTTTTTGGTATCCAGCCTGGCCTTGGAACCCACTTTTGTGAAGATGGACATCAGATCCAGCGAGGTGGTTCGGATGAGCTTTCGCTGTCTGAATTCGCCTTCCAGGGCAGGATCGCGATACAGATACTCTGGCTCCGCCGGGCAGAGTACGTCAATTATGGCCCCGGCTTCTGAAAGGTATTTTACAACCTTCAGATTGCGAAATACAGCAGGGCCTCCCATAGGGGGATAAAAGTAGCTAATATATAATATTTTCATGTGCTTACAAGGCTGTCTATTGCTGCCAGTAAAGAGGGCTCGAGGGCTTCCCAGTTGTATTTTTCCTCGACGATCTGGACACAGCGGTCTCGCATAGTTTCGTATTCTGGAGCGGGCAGCCGGAGCAAGCTAGAGATGGCGCTGGCCAGGGCTTGGGAGTCGTACTGGGTGCAAACCCCCAAGTTATGCGCCTTGATCAGGGAGTTCATCAAAGGAGATTTGACCGTGACAACAGGCAGCCCGGCAGAGAGGTATTCCAATACTTTGAGTGGCATGGCATTGTACATGCGTTTGTTTTCAGGGTTAAATATCCACAAGCCCACTTTGGCACATTTGAGGAGAACTCCGATCTTTTCGGGAGGCAACCAGGATTGGTAGTAGATTATTGAATTGAGGTGGTATTCATTTACCGTATCGTAAAACTTTTGCTCCAGCTCATCACTGAAAAACTTTCCGACAAACAGCACTTTCAGCCATGGGATGTCCTTTTTCAGCAGTAAAAAGCATTTCAACATCTTGAATATCCCACGATCCGGAGTGAGGCCTCCTATATAGATCAGATCAAAATTCATGTCGCAGATGGATTGGATCGTGTGGGGGATTTCCTGATTGTAGTCCCATACGTTTTTTACAGGATAGTTTGGCAGAACCAGAGTTTTGGTGCTTTTGCTGCCAGGGCTCAATTGCTTGAGGATCAGATCATTGACAGCCGTTGCCAGATCTGCCTTGCTATATAGCCAACGTTCAGCAGCCAGATAGAGCAGGGCAAGCGGGAAACGCAACAACTTGCTGAATCTCTCTGCAAAAGCATCGGCAAAGAACTCATGCACGTCGAAAACCAGCTTGGCTTTGAGCTTGTTCTTGAGCCTTATCCCCAGAAGCACCGTGAGGGGTTCCACGCAGATTACGACGTCTGGTTTGAGCTGTTTGGCGCTGCGATAGAGACGATAGAGAGCAGCCCACTTCGATTCGGAAGAGATTACAATTTGATATGGGTTTGTGCTGCTATTGGAGACTCCAAGAGTGCCGATAACCCACACTTCGCCCAGCTTGGCCAGGCTGCAGGCCATCTTGTGGAACAGCCTGATGTCGTTGGTCGGGTGCGAATTTGTGATGATTACTATTCTCATTTCTATAAACGTCCTTGCATTTGGATAATTCACAGCGGTTTTTCGTCAAGGACTATTTTTGGGCGGAATTCTTCTTGACAGTTGCTCCCCCAGTTTCATCGTAAGTGTCAGCATGGAGGTGAGATTATGCTGAGAAAGATCAAGAGTGTCAGAAACGCAGAGCCTACCCTGGAAGGCGCAGGAGTACACTTGAAACGAGTGTTTGGTTACCATCAGAAGCCGGATTACGATCCATTTTTGATGCTGGATGATTTTAGAAATGATGATCCTGCCAAGTACCTGGCAGGCTTTCCCTGGCATCCCCACCGGGGGATCGAGACGATTACCTATATGCTCAAAGGATCAGCCGAACACGGCGATAGCCTCGGTAACCACGGCACTATTCAGGCGGGAGAGGTGCAGTGGATGACGGCTGGCAACGGCATCATCCATCAGGAGATGCCCAAGCCAGATCCCCAGGGCAGGATGTACGGCTTTCAGCTGTGGACAAACCTCCCAGCCAAAGACAAGATGTGTTCGCCCCGCTACCGTGATCTGCGGGCAGGTGATATGCCTGTGGTAGAAACGGCTGAGGGGAGCATAGTCAAGATCATTGGCGGAGAGTTTCAGGGAACACAGGGGCCTGTCGACGATCTCTATGTCCACGCTCAATTTTGGGATGTGCATGTCCCAGCGCACACCAGGCAGATTCTCCCAGCCCCCAAAAGGCACACCTGTTTTATCTATATTCATGCAGGAATGCTGGTTACGGATGGTCAGCAGGCAGGAAATACTCAGCTTGTCCTCTTTGCCGATGGCGATGAGATTCTCCTGGAAACTTCGGAACAAGCCTGCCACTTTCTCTATCTCTGTGGCCAGCCGCTCCGGGAGTCCATCTCCTGGCGGGGGCCGATTGTGATGAACACTCCAGAGGAGATCAAGCTGGCCTTCCAGGAGCTTGAGAAGGGAACCTTCATCAAGGAAAAGGGGATCCACTAAAAGAACCAGAGGGGCCTGGTATTAAAGGTGTCGGAGCCCCCAGGCACGAGCTATTTCATCAGGATCATCTTTTTGGAGGAGCTCAGCCTGCCGCTCTTCAGTCTATAGAAATAGATCCCGCTGGAGACGTCGTGGCCAGAGCTATCTTTGCCATCCCATACGCTAGAGTGGCGACCTGAGATCAGGTGTTCATTGATCAGGGTTCGCACCAATTGGCCTCGCATGTTGTAGATCCCAAGGCTTGTAGGCCCGGTCTCTGCAAGCTCAAAAGCTATTGTAGTAGAGGGGTTGAAGGGATTGGGGTAGTTTTGCAGTAGCCGTACTTGAGCTGCTGGACTGTCCACCTGGGGATTGGAGACTGGCTGGGAATCAAAGGCCTGGACGTAGATCCCTGCGAAATCAAGGTATGATTCACGGCTGTAGCCAATTCTTCTTTTGCGGATGAGCTCAGCCCAGGAAAGGTATGCCCTGCTGCCAGATCCTGAAACCATGATATTTGCGTATACACTGCCAGAGGTAAGGCTGAGTTGATTTCCTCCGGGGTTGAGTATAGTACCAGAGCTATTCATATAATTGTAGCTCAAGAAGGACTCTGCTTCAGAAAAATAAGAAGCGATTAAGAAGCTGCCATTATCAAAAGCTGTTATGGATTCTGGCACAAACCTGGTAGTCGAGGGGAATAGAGAATCTTGTTCCCAGATTGTGATACCAGTAGTAGCATCAATGGATTTTGACATTAACAGGAACGATTCCTCCCAGAAGAGGTATAAGGCTCCATCATACTGTGTAATGGAATATCCACTACTACCCAGGCGGGAAGTAACCTGAACGCCCTGTGGATTCCACATATGTTCGCCGGAGGATGATATCCGCTGCATATACAGCTTATCTAGATAATCACCGCGGAAGTCCACCCAGAAGACAACCAGGTCGTCACCATCCATAATGGCTTGGGAGCGATAGCTGATAGCATCAGCCCCTTCATAGTTGCTGGCATAAATTCCACCTTGTGGCCAGGCACTGGAACCATCTGGGTTGAACTTGTGGATATAGATTCTTTGCAGAGTTGGGTCCTCAATATCGATTGCATCCAAAAGGATGTTTCTGCCTACCATTGCTTTGGGGAACATGGCATAGCCATTGACTATCTCAGGCAACAATTCTATGCCATCAGCACCCCACTGCAACTCGCCATTCTGAATCTTTTGCCCAAAGACTCTGAATTTGTACTCATGAGGGCGCGCCCAGATGATGTAAAATGCACCGTCTTCATAGGAAGTAATATATGCATGGCTAGAATATTCGTCGCTTAGCACCAGCAAACCATCCTCCCCCCAAAGCTTGACTCCAGCCGGAGAGATCAACTGGGCCCGGACAGATACGGGATCAGTCTTACTGGAGCCCCACAGCACAAAAGCATTTCCAGCCTCATCCTGATCTGCCTGAAACCAGCTCCTAGTGTCATGTAAGCCATCATCGAGAAACTCTCCATTTTCGGATAGCAGGATATTCCCCTCCGGATCAATAATCTGATAATAGATCCTGTCGTTGAAAGGCTCCCGGGTATCGACCCAGAGCACTGTAGTGCCATAATCATGTTTTAGTATCTTGGTTGGGACCCGATGATATTGGTCTGGCATGCCTGCTACCAGGATGGAACCATTCTCCTCCAACTGAGGGACTCCGTTTGCATTTAAGGTCTGAATTCGGATTCCGCACTCAATGCTGGCATCGATGTATCCATCCCAAGCCAGATGCAAAACATCGTCCATGAAATAGGCAGTTCTAACTAGTAGCGGGAGTCTGTCTGCACATATCTCCTCTGTATGATAGACCTGCTGCCCGCTGGAATTTATGTGTTTGACGGCAATCCGGTTCATCAGTTCGTATTGGCTAGCATAAATTTTATTTTTTTCCCAAGCAAAGAAAACGCCTCCATCATTGTCCGGAACGAACAATGGATTCAGCTGCCACTCTTGCTCTTCGGCAACCAGGACACCTTCATCTCCCCACAGCAGATCTCCCTCCATTGTAAGCTTCTGAGCATGAAGCCTCACTGGATTTGACCCTTGCCTCCAGCAGAAAAGAATTGTGCCGTCTGAGGATAAGAACCGGGGACCATACAGAGTGCTTTGATTATCAGCAAGCTGTGCTATCTGGATTGGCTCTCCAACTGGGACAGCAGAATAATTGTAGTATCGCAGGAAGATCTGATTTTGATTGGAAGCTAAAAAATAATAGGCAACGGCAAACATATTGCCTGGAATCTGGATAGTTCCTAACAGATTGTGGCTGGCAATCTCTGGCGCTATATCTATAGGAAGCGCAGCTTGGGGTTGGCCATTATAATTGAAAGGCATCAAGAGAGCCTTGTAAATGTCTGATCTAATGTAATAAGCGATTACAAAGCCGCCATTGTTATTCGCAACAATATTGTAGCTAAAGGTACTGTATGCAGCATGAGTGAGCCTTATCCCCTCAGGATTCCAGAGGATACTGCCCGAGGATGATAGCTTTTGACCGTAAACGTTTGGTTGGCTATCTACCAGCTTCATCCAGGTAAAGAGAATATCGCCGTTGGATAGGGCTGTGATTTTATAATTGGGTGGTAGAGCGGGATTATCAGAGATCATGATCCCCTCATTGCCCCATAATACCTCCCCGGCGCTATTGATCTTGTTTGCCCTGATGATGGGATTGTGATAATCTCTATAGTCCATATAGGCAATGGCAAATTCGTCTCCGCCAAGTGGTATAATTACTGGGAAATCCTGCTGGCCGACGGATGTGGTGATAGCAATCGGAGCAGGCCAAAGCTGGGCACCAGCATGGCTTACCTTCATGGCATAAATGTCTCGATCGCTAGCTCTGAGGTCGGACCACACATAGATAATATTACCTTCGGAGGTGCGAGCAGTGGTGCCAGTAAAATCCACATTGAGAGCTTCCCGGATTCTAACGGGGCTGTCCCAGGCTTGATCTGCAAAAAGGTTGATCCACAAGAGGGTAACCACACATAAGAGTAATAACTTTCTCATCTTATCCTCCAGATAAGTCAATCTAAAAAACCAGGATACGCATAGATTCAGAATTATAGCCTTAGCAATTACTCATTTGCAATATCCATTCCATACTATCAAACATTACAGGAAAAGGTTACGTTCATAGGAACGTATTACGATTTATGCTATAAGTGTCAGCTGCCTCAGTCCGGCTGAGTGATAGCAGCAATTCCCCGTGCATTAATCTTCGAAAATGGCTCCATTGAGAGACATTTAAGTTGACAGTTTCTATCCCTTTCAAGGACTGAAATCATGCAAAATATTAGAAAGAAAACACGTCAGATCAGGATGGGAAACCTCAAAATTGGGGGAGATGCGCCTGTCAGCATCCAGTCCATGCTCAATACCAAGACAGCAGATGTAAAGGCATCCAGCCAGCAGATTCGTGAGTTGATTGCTGCCGGATGCGAGATTATCAGGTTCTCTGTAGCCAGTTCTCTGGACGCAGAAATAATCCCTGAATATAGAAAGGTCTCCTCGGTTCCGCTGGTAGCAGATATCCACTTTGATCACAGGCTGGCCCTCTGTGCGATTCGGAATGGGATAGACGGACTCCGCATCAACCCCGGCAATATCGGTAGCAGGGAAAACGTCAAAGCCGTTGTCGAAGCTGCCCGTGAACACCAGATCCCGATCCGGATCGGTGTCAATAGCGGCTCTCTACCCAAAGAACTGATCGCCAGATATGGAGTGAGTTCCAAAGCGATGGTAGAAGCAGCGCTGGAGCATGTGCGTATTTTGGAAGATTTGAACTATTCCGAGATGAAGATCTCTGTAAAAGCTTCCACACTGGATCTGATGCTCCAGAGCTATCGTGAGCTCAGCCAGGCGGTGGATTATCCCTTGCATCTGGGTTTGACGGAGGCTGGCACACTTCGCAGCGGCACGATCAAATCTGCCATTGCTCTGGGGACATTGCTTTCCGAAGGCATAGGCGATACCATCCGGGTATCTCTGACCGCAGATCCCGTGGAAGAGGTATTGGTTGCCCGTGAAATCCTCAAGACAATAGGGCTCAGACAGGGCTTGAACATTATTTCCTGTCCCACCTGCGGCCGCACCAATATCGACCTCATCGGTCTGGCCAAAGAGGTGGAAATCGCGCTGATCGAATACAAAGATTATCCCCTCACAGTAGCTGTAATGGGTTGCGCCGTAAATGGCCCGGGAGAAGCCCGCGAGGCAGATTTTGGGATTGCTGGAGGTAGCGGAGAGGGCTTGATCTTCGCCAGAGGTGAGATTGTGAAAAAAGTACCAGAAACTCAATTGATAGCAGAGCTGAAAGCCTTGATAAGCGAGTCAATATGCTCCTGACTATGTTTTTCACCTTTCTCAAGATCGGGGCTTTTACCATAGGCGGTGCCTATGCCATGATCCCTCTGATCCGGCGCGAACTGGTTCAAAAGCACAAGTGGATATCTGATGAAGACTTTTTGGATGGCCTGGCCGCAGCCCAATCCTGCCCTGGGCCAATTGCCATCAATATCAGTATTTATGCAGGTTATCACATCAAAAAGACAAAGGGTATGCTGCTGGCTGTTTTGGGTACATTGCTTCCTTCTCTGATCGTAATCCTGATAATTGCTTCCTTCTTTGGCAAGATTGCGGATCTGGAAGCTGTACGCAGAATCTTTCATGCGCTCAAGCCAGCGGTCACCGCTCTGATCGCAGTTCCTGTGATCCAAATGTCCAAGAGTGGCGGCATCTCAGTTTACAATTTCTGGCTACCACTTTCTGCGGCTGTTCTGGTAGGTTTGTATCAGATCAATCCGATCTATTTGATTATCCTGACAATAGCTGGGGCCCTGATCGAGACTGCACTCAAAACCAGGCTAAAGAAGGAGGCATGATGCTCTATCTATCGATGCTCTTTACCTTTTTCAAGATCGGACTCTTCAGCTTTGGCGGTGGATATGCGATCCTGGCCATGATCCAGCATGAGGTAGTAATCAACAATCAGTGGCTCAGCTCCAGCGAGTTCTTTGATATAGTCGCC
>CAZZCS010000030.1:0-23014 GCA_964652645.1 uncultured Candidatus Cloacimonadota bacterium
GGAACCGTGATATCGTCACTGGAAAGCTGGGGATTGAGCTGGGGCAAAAGCATCTGGAGCATACCCCGAACGGAGCTTTCATCCATGAAGTAGAGCGGGAAGCCAAACATGGCCAGAGTGCCGCTTCCTTCGTGGATAAAGGCAGCAGACCTGCCGTTACCCACACTGGTATCCGTCATAACTGCTGTATAGATGGGGCTTTGGACGTTTTCAAAAGTATAGATCATGGGCAACATTTGGTTCCAGACAGGGTTCAGCTTATCAGGATCCGGCGTCAGATCGGGATAAACGTCCGATTCGACCCTGATCAAGGAAGCAGAATTATCGTAGTACAGCTCCACATCTCCGGCAAATCTATCGAGCCAGGCTTCGTTTAGCATGGACGAGGTCTTCCATCCCGAGATCACCAGCTTGCCTCCGCCCAGGAGATAGCCACCCAGGAGCTGCAGATTATCGATGATGTGGTTGTTCGCAAAATCGTCATCGTGCCACAAAATCATCCGGTATTGACCCAATAAATCAAGCGATGGAGCGCCCTGGCTCTCATAATCCCAGGTATCAAAGGCAAATGGCTCCAGCACCCGGGCATAGTATTCGTCCACCATCTCGTCTGTGGGGCTGATCCCCGCTCCCGTGCCGTCCCTGGTCTCATCTATCACCAGAAGGTTCAGATTGAAGTGAAAGAGCACCGGAGTGGCACTCATCAGGTTTGAAGCCATGGATTCAAAGCCTTCTGCATCAATGGCTTTGACGATGTATTCATAGGTATTTCCGTTCACCACGTCCTCATCGTAATAGTAGAGATCTGTGATGGGATCGGGATTGACAAGGGTCCATTGCGAAGCTCCGGAATTCCTCCTGTAAACGTTGTAAGATTCTGCATTGATAAAGCTTTCCCAGCCCAATAGAACTATCGTATTACTGCCCAGGCATTCATTCAGATTTGGCAGCATCTGGCTTTTCCCGCGCAGCAGCACCCAGTTGTTGGGATCTGCCGAGATCGAAGTAATCCCCTCGATATTGGCATAGGGAATCAGGTTTGTGAGCCCTGCGGGACTAGCTTGCACGAGGACGGAATCCGTTCCTGCACTGTGCGTGATCTGGATGGGGAAGTCCAGATAAAACTGGGTCGCAGTGGGAGAAGTCGATTTTCCCATGACCTTGAGAGTGGGTGGATTTTGCTTTGTATAAAAGGCATATTCCAGGGACGGAATCCCCGGGGAATAGATCCACTGCTGGAAGAATTGCTCCAGATCCTGCCCGCTGATCTGCTCCGCCATAGCCTGAAACTCGGCAGTGGTGGCATTCAGATGTTTATAGGTCTCGTACCAGGTCTGGATCAGCTCAAAGAACTGGGCATCACCCAGCTTGAGACGCAGCATATGCAATACCGAGGCCCCTTTTTCGTAGGAGGGCGGGGTGAAATAGTTGTTGAAAGAGGGGTTGTAAACCGTCTGCGCCCCATAGCTATTTTCGTAGCTGAGATAGTATTGATGGTAGCTGGATAAAATGTAGTTACAAGCAGCCTGCCAGCCCAGGACCTTATCCACCCAGAAATGCTCGGAATAGGTGGCAAAGCCTTCAGAGAGCCACACATCGGGAAAATCGAGGAAGGAAACAGCATTGCCAAACCACTGATGCGCCAGTTCATGGGCGATGATCAGTTCGTATGCCCCGGTGCCGTTGATGATAAAATTGCCCAGAGTCGTCATCGTCTGATGCTCCATGGCGGCAAAGGTGGACATGGAGACCACGGCATGGCCATACTTTTCAAAGGGATAAGCGCCAAAGATCTCGGAGAAATACTCGATCATGGCAGGAGTTTGCGCCAGATCGACCAGGGCATTGTTGTACTGATTGGGCATTACAAAATTTTGGATATGCAGATCTCCCAGATATTGATCGAGCTCTACATAAGGCCCGGCCGTGATGCAGACCAGATAGGTGGTCATGGGGTTTTCTCCCAGCCAGGTGGTGGTAGAGGTGCCATCACCATGATCTACAATGGCCTGGCGGATGCCATTGGCAGCGACTTTCCAATCCGAGCGCATGCGGATATGCAGATCCACGACAGCTTTGTCCCAGGGGTGATCGTAGCAGGGCCACCAATATCTGCCAGCATCGGGATCGGAGATGGTAAATACTGTATTCTGAGTGAAGTACATCCCGATCTGATATACGTTTGGGGAGAGCTGGGGATTGCCGTGGTAAAACACATTGGTCTCAAAAGTCTGCCCGGCGCTCACGCTCAAGGGGATATTGATGATCCCATTTTGGTGGGTATATGCAACGGGCGAGCCATTTACCTGTACCGCAGAGACGGTGAGATTCTCCAGTTCGTACTGGATGGAGCTCAGGTTTTCTTCTGCTATTACGGTGGCAATTACGTTTCCATTGATGTATTGGGTCTGCTGGTTTATCGTCAGGAAGATCTCGTACTTCTGGACGTCGAAACCTGTGGCCGAATCTGCCCGGGCAGCGTTCCGGTAAAAATCTTCCCAGCGGCTATAGTCATAATTTTCAAATCTCTGCGAAGGTCTCATGCCCTCCGGAATGGCTTGCAAAACCAGCACTACAAAGAGCGCAGCAAGGATCAAACTTAGTTTTTTGTGTATATTCATTAGGACTCCCATCAAGTAAAAAAACTATGCAGATAGAACGTATTTCTATCAGCTGATACAGCATGCAAAATCTATTCTCGAGATCTGATTTTTGATTTAAACGTTAAAAAGAGCTGCGCATTCCAATTGAGAATTGAGGATTGAGAATGGAGAATTGGCTGCGCTCTAGCGATTTACAATTTACGATGTACAATGTACGGTTTGTTACCCGTTATGAGGGCTGCGCTATATCGGTAACCACGAATCTACCAATTGTGTTAGTAGGGGCGCGGGGTCCCCGGGGCTGAACTTGTGAAGACCTGGGGTGTTCAGACGTGACTCGCCAGAAAAGAATAGAACGCAGATGACTGGATCGACAGGATCAGCGGGATCTTTTGAGTTATAAGTTAAAGGTTAAACGTTAAAAGAGCTGCGCTCTATCGGTGATCGCATGAGTCCTGATAGCCCAATTAGTTTGCTGCAAAAATTGTTTTGTTAGGGGCTACATGACTCCTGCTGATGCGCACCAAAAAGCCCCAGCGGGGCGACAGCCCCCGCGACGAAGTCGTGGGTGGCATAGGCGGGGGCGTGAGCCCCCGTACAGAAAGGAATCACGGCTCAGCCCCAGCGGGGTGACACCATCAAAATCACAACCTCTTCATAGAAATTTGTCGCAACCGAGGTGCTCTCTATATACTATCGCCTTCACCCTGTTCCGCTGCGCTGCACTGTGGGCTGATATCTGGCGCTCGCAACTCGCCGGGCTATAACACAATCTCTTCATCCGGCATCCAAAAGCACCCATCGGCGCAGCCGATCCCGATTGAGTGCGGAGCACAGCAGCTGTAGCCGGGCCCATGCAAAGGCGCGAAGTGGCTTTGTGGGGTGGCACAGCATAGCCCCGCATCTTTTTAGTGCGGGTTAGCAACCACCCCAAGACCCTTGAGTCCGGAGCGTCGCGAAGGACGGCACCCCAAAACCACAAAACCTCCACAAAAAAAATATCCCTCTATATATACCTACAGGACGCGACACCACACGCCGCCAAGCCTGATCACCAGGGCTACTATCCCCCATACACGCTCTCAAAAAGTGACAATTTGGTAATATGACCCGCAAGAGGCTTCATATCTCTCAGTAATTTTCTCCGAAGCATCGTAAACTGCGCTCTTTTAAAGGGCATTGTCCACTCCAATCAAAATATCAATTGACAAAATATCGAAGATATAGCAGCTAATCTGATAACGTTTGGAGTTTGAGATGGTGTCTCGAGATGAACTTTATTACATAGTACCCATATCTAATATCACTTCCATTGTGGAAGGGGGGATTCTGTGCCATAATTTGGCGAAGAAAATACTCCATCAATCAGTTGCGCTGACCGAAGTGCAAGAAAGAAGAGAATGTAAAAAAGTCCCCAATGCCGGATATCTACATGATTATGTGAATCTCTATTTCAACCCCAGAAACCCCATGATGTATAAACGCAGAGACATGTTTATGCAGATTTGTGTTTTATCAATACAGAGAGAGGTTCTTTATTTGCCAGGTGTTCTGGTCTCAGATATGAATGCTTCAAAAGATCTTTGTAAATTCCTAGAGCCAAAAGAAGCCATCCAAAGTTTGGATTTTGAGAAAATATACGTTCGTAATTGGAACATTCCTGATCATTATGACATTCTCAAAGGAGCTACGTGCGCAGAGGTTTTAGTCCCCAGCGAAGTGCCATACAGATATGTAGTTAAGGCTTACATTGCTCATCATACACTTGATAAAACTCTAAGAGAATATGGGTTTAGCAAACCAATAATTTGCGATGCAGACTTGTTTTTTAGGTAGAGGAGACTATAATGATAAAAGTACTGATCGGTGATCTTATTTCCAGCGAAATGCAAACCAAAGTGAACACAGTAAATTGTGTAGGAGTAATGGGAAAAGGAATAGCTCAGCTGTTTAAAAAACTATATCCTGAGATGTACGAAGATTTTGTTGACAGATGCCGTTCTGGAGAGGTTAAGGAGGGAGTACCATACATCTATGTTGACCTCTTTGGTAATCGAATCATTAATTTTCCTACCAAAAATCATTGGAAGGGTTTATCCAACCTCAAGAGCATAGAAAAGGGACTGGACATCTTCATAGAAAACTATCAGCAATGGGGTATAGAGTCAATCGCTTTTCCTCCTTTGGGATGTGGTAACGGTGGATTATCGTGGCTACAGGTTGGTCCCTTGATGTATCAAAAGCTTTCTGATCTATCTATCCCAATCGAGATTTATGCTCCCTTTGGTACATCAAAAAATCATCTCACCAAAGAGTTTCTTTCATCGTCAACTAATACAGTTTCCGAAGCTAAGATCATTGATAGAGAAATTCCTGGTTCCTGGATAGTCATATTGGAGATACTGCATCGCTTGGGTAAGATGAAATACACTGTTCAGGTTGGTAACACTGTTTTCCAGAAGATTTGCTATATGACCAGTCTATTGGGATTGGAAACCGATTTACAGTTTAAAAAAGGAGCCTATGGCCCATATTCGCCCGATATACAACGAGTTTTTAACGTGTTTGGCAGAGAAAATCTGATCAGAGTTTCCATGCTCGGTAATTACACACGGATAGAAACTGGGATGGAATACTTGTCACTACGAGCAAAGAAATCTGCTTTGATTGAACAATATGAGGATCATATTAGTAAAGTTGTTGATCTGTTTAGTAGGGTTAAATCAACTGAACATGCTGAAGAAATTGGCACGATTATGTATGCACTAAACGAGTTAACTCATGAGGGAGCCGTTGATTTGGTTTCTGAAATGGATTTCTTCATTTATATTTTAAACTGGAAAAAGAAATGGGATACTCCCCAGAAAAGAGAAGCTTTAGCCTCTACCATAAGATATCTGGCTTCCCAAGGTTGGGTTGATATGATTTATAGTGCAGATTTGATTACTGAGAGTTCAGAAATCAACTGTGACAATTCGAGTTTGGATTAGTAATATCTGATTCACATAGCCAGAGATTTTCTCTATGATAACGCTATCCTGATCCTTCCTTCAGTTATCATGCTACCCAATATTCCCAAATTAGTCCCTCTATATATACCTACAGGATGCGACACCACAAGCCGCCATGCCTGATCTCCAGGGCTACGAGAGAATTAGCAGCGCAGCTTGGAACGCCGAATTCATTCGGCTGGTATACCCAAATTCATTTGGGTTGAGCTCTCATTGATCCGTATGATCCAATAAAGGCGCGCAGCGAGTCTCGCCCGAAAAGAATAGAACGCAGATGACTGGATCGACTGGATCAGCGGGATCTTTTTGAGTTAAAAGTTAAAGGTTAAACGTTAAAAGAGCTGCGCTCTATCGATTTACGATGTACAATGTACGATTGGCTGCGCTCTATCGGTGATCGCATGAGTCCTGATAGCCCGATTAGTTTGCTGTAAAAAATAGTTTTGGTAGGGGCTACATGACTCCTGCTGATGCGCACCAAAAAGCCCCAGCGGGGCGACAGCCCCCGCGACGAAGTCGTGGGTGGCATAGGCGGGGGCGTGAGCCCCCGTACAGAAAGGAATCACGTCTCAGCCCCAGCGGGGCGACACCATCAAAATCACAACCTCTTCATAGAAATTTGTTGCACCCGAGGCGCTCTCTATACGCTATCGCCTTCCCCCTGTTCCGCTGCGCTGCACGGGGGGCTGATATCTGTCGCCCGCAAGGGGCTTTCACGTGTTTTGTCCCGCATACGAGGGGCTCCGCTGCGCTCCGCACCCTCGCTATGCCACCCCATGTCTTCGCAGGCTCAGCCCTGGGGACCCCGGCTGTTACGCCCTCCGGGCTGTACCACACTCCAGAGCCATGGTGTGTCTATATGGGGCCCGGTTATGTCACTTCTGCTCTGCATACTTAGGTGAATGAAATCAGAAATACTCGTGTAGCCCATGTGGAAGCCAAGCTGTCTGATGTGAATGAAGCTTGGACGAATCTGGCAATGAGAGTCAAGTGCCTAGTAAAGTTATCAGGACTGTACAAAGCTTAATACCATCGAATCACTATCAGTATTGTTTGCAGGCTGTAAGATATTTGTATCGCTTTGGATTAAATATTGCTTGTATAGTTTTGGGTATGACGGGAGATTTTAAATATCGAATTAGGATATTGAATGTTTTAGTACTGGAGGTTCAAAATGAATAAGATGAGATTGGTTCTTATCTTTATTGTAGCTCTTCTGATTGTATTTATCACACTCAGTTGCAGCAAGAAGACCACCGAACCAGAGGAAAAAAAAGTAGCCACACCCTCTTTTAATCCTGCGGACGTGACTTATCCATCGACCCAGAATGTGAGCATTTCCACTACAACAGATAATGCTACGATTCGTTATACGACTAATGGTTCCGAACCAACGGATAGTTCTGCCGTCTATCATAGTCCGATTGTTATCAATAGCACTACCACGATCAAAGCCAGGGCTTTTTTGAGTGGATGGACTTCTAGTGATATAGCGAGCGCAACCTATACTATCACCGGAGCTGTAGCCACTCCTACTTTCAATCCTGCGGGCGGGACTTTTTCATCGACCCAGAATGTGAGCATTTCGACTTCCACCCCCAATGCTATGATCTGTTATACGACTAACGGATCAGAACCTACCTCAACATCAACTATTTACAGCACCCCGATCAATGTGAGCAGCACGACTACGATTAAAGCCAGGGCTTTTTTGAGTGGATGGACTTCTAGTGATATAGCGAGCGCAACCTTTACTATCACCGAAGCTGTAGCCACTCCTACTTTCAATCCTCCAGGCGGGACATATGATACAATCCAGATTGTGAGCATGTCTACTTCCACACCCAATGCTAGGATCCGTTATACGACTAACGGATCAGAACCTACCTCAACATCAACTATTTATAGCAGTCCGATCAGTGTGAGCAGTATGACTACAATTAAGGCGAAGGGCTTCCGTACTGGCTGGATAGCGAGTTCAACGGCAAGTGCTATATACAATGTTACACCAAGTGAAGCTGTAGCCACACCTACTATCAATCCTCCGGGCGGGATATACTATGAAACCAAGAAGGTGAGCATTTCGACTACCACACCCAATGCTACGATTCGTTATACGACTGACGGATCAGAACCTACCTCAACATCAACTATTTATAGCAGTCTGATTCTTGTGAGCAGCACGACCACAATTAAGGCGAAGGGCTTCTGCGATGGCTGGACGGCGAGTTCAACGGCAAACACTACATACACTTTTATACCAATTGAAACTGTAGCCACACCTACTATGAATCCTACGGGCGGGGCATATGGTGGAACCATGAATGTGAGCATTTCGACTACCACACCCAATGCTACGATTCGTTATACGACTAGCGGATCAAATCCTACCTCATCATCACCTATTTATAGCAGTCCGATCAGTGTGAGCAGCACGACCACAATTAAAGCGAAGGGGTTCCGTGATGGCTGGATAGCGAGCTCAACGGCAAGTGCTTCATATATCATCAGAACTAAACCTCCTGCGGCGGATTTCGTATTTGTCCAGGGCGGCACTTTCAACAACGGCACTTCCAATGTAACCTTGTCCTCTTTCTACATTGAAAAATACGAAGTCACTCAAGCCGCTTATAACGCAGTAATGGGGGGGGGGACAGCTTACTTTTCTTACTATTCCAACCGTCCGATGGAGCTTATTACCTGGTTTAGTGCGATTGTATATTGCAACCGCCGCAGCATGCAGGAAGGACTTACTCTATGTTACAGTTATAGCTCTTATGGCACCAATCCGGATAACTGGCCATCAGGATGGTATTTAGACTACGAGAACCACACCAACGTATCTTGTAACTGGAGCGCTAATGGCTACCGTTTGCCCACTGAGATGGAATGGATGTATGCCGCCAAGGGTGGCAATCAATCACAGGGTTATACCTACAGCGGTAGTAATAACATTGACGATGTGGCTTGGTATTGTGCTAACTCCAATAGCCAGACTTGGAATGTAGGACTAAAAGACCCCAATGAACTGGGCACCTTTGACATGAGTGGTAACGTCTGTGAGTGGTGTTGGGATATATATGCTGCTTATCCCAGCGGTAACCAGACCAATCCAACAGGTGCAATGCGCGGAAATTACCGTGTGATACGTGGTGGTAGCTGGGGCGACTATGCCAGCAGCAGCACTGTTTATTATCGTTCTAGAGTCCATGCGATGGTCAGGAGAGAATTATTAGGGTTCCGCTGCGTCCGGGTTTCCCTTTGATTTTTGGATTTTGAAAATTATGCTTTTGCACGGAGCTTTTACTTCGCAGAGACATTGGGATAGGCGGTACGGCGACCGCCTGTACCCCACAATACCTGCAAGCCTGTTTGGGCTACCAATCTCCGAATAAGCAGAAACGACGCAGTCGTCTGCTTCTTTGATGCGAACTGCGTCCGCAGTGGCAAAGGGACGTTTCCACCCTACAACCCTACAACTTTAAAACACTAAAACATTAAACCCGGCTAAAGAGCTTGTGCGAAAATGACGACGTGAGTCGCGGGGGCTCATGGTGTCGCCCAACAAGGGGCTAATTCATAACGCTTTTTTTACGAGGGGCTTCGCTACGCTCCGCACCCTCGCTATGCCAGCCCACAGAGCCACGATGTGTCTCTGCGAGGCCCGGCTGTATCGCATCTTCGATGCTTTCGAGGTATCGGCTGCGCCGATTGTTTGTGAGCCCGCTGGGACTCATTTGAATCATCTATATCAATTTTCGCACAAGCTCTAAAGCCAGTGCTACACTCCAAAACCCTCTTACCAATAGAGCAATTTATGAGTGCACCGATATCTACCCGCCTGCATCCGGCACAGATACACCCCGGAAGACACGCGCCTCCCCAGCCCGTCTGTTGCATCCCAGTTCAAATAATACTCGCCCCGCTGATCGCTTTGCGAATGTAATACCCGCACAAGTTCCCCCCGGATGTTATAGATTTTGAGCTCGATAGCCTCTGCTTGGGGCAGCTTCCCGTTGATATTTACAGAATTGCTGAAAGGATTGGGGTAATAGTAGATAAGCTCACTCGAGGCACTGCAGATATCCTCTATAGAAACGTTTCCGCTTTGGGTAAGCACCAGAAACGTATCCGGCGCTGCCGTGCTGTGGAAATGAACCACACAGGATCGATCCATACCGCTGGAATTGGCCTCATAGTGCATAAATATATCTGCGCTACCCTCGCCCGAGATTTGAGAAAAACCGCTGACCCAGCCCTCATCTGATGAGATCTGCCAATCGTTATTGGAACGGACATACAGCTTCACGCTTCCAGCACCGGAACCAAGCTCTGATCCACTTGCTGTGGGCACCAGGAAGACAGGATTTTGATAGGGATAATAAAAGTTATAAAGGGCCACAGATTGGAAATCGATCTCTGAAATTGAGGACACAAAATATTCGAGCCTGCTATATGCCATGTGCCAGTAGAAACTCTGTCTTAGAAGCTCGGAGCCTTCCACCCCGGTCCAAATCATATCTATCCCATACTCGTAGATAAATGGGGTGTATTGCCACACAAGCGCACAGCTTTGCAGGTTGTCGCCGCTCTGATACAGCCGGAATTCCCGATTCCCGTTATTGAGGAGCCTGCCCTGCAAGAGATAAATGGTTCCATCCGGAGTCGGCAGCAATTTGAAACCGAGCAGCCCGGCTTCCGGCACCTGAGCATCCATCCCAAAGGCATTGAAAATCTGTCCGTTGTCGCCACTTTTATATAGATACACCTGGCTCTCCAGGTTGTCCTGGCCCAGCAGATAGAGGATGCCGCTTTCGCGCTCGTAGGCCATAGTGCTGATCGTCATCTGCGGGAAGTAAGACACCGGAGCGTAGGTATTACCCCCGTTTTCACTGTGATATAGCTGACTTCCCTCGGCCGCATTGTCCAGGAGAAACAGCTGGAATCTGCCCGCCCCAGGCTCGATAAGGTCAATTTCTTCACAGTATGCCCCAAACGTGAAGCTGGCCCCGAAATTATTAAAACGGAGAAGAATAGCGTCGTTTGGATCATGTAGATAGAACTCCCCCAAATGCCCTATGCCGTGCATGCGGTTCTGGATAAATTGATCCGTAATGTCTAGCGTAACAATGAAGTGCCTGCCGGAATCGGGCGAATATCCAAAACCATAATGCATGACATTCGGATCCTGAGCGTCATTATACCAGATGCCATTTGTAAAGATCTCCCCTGGATAGGAGCCAGAAATCATATTTATTGAGAAGCCAGATGATAAACCCAGGAGGATCAACAGAGTGAGGAATATGCTCTTCCTGCAGCTTTCGATGCCAAAATCACAAAACAAATCGACATGTTTTCTTTTCATATATCCAACCTTGGGGAGCAGATTGGAAGAGTATATGTGACTGTCAATGAAAATATTCCAGAGTTTTGGGAGGGTGTATCTGTGTTATGAAGCGGGCTTCTATATCGCTCCAGATACTTCGCCTTGCTTTGGCCTCAGGTTTGCCTCGAGATCGCCTCGAGTACTCGAGGGGATCTCGAGGGGAACTTAAGGTGAAGACGAGGTGAAGGGTGGGGGGCGTGTAGGATTTAGGATTTTGGATGTAGGATGAATAGTGAAGGGTTTGGGGATTTGACGATTTGACGTTTTGACGATTTGACGTTTTGGCGATTTGACGATTGGGGGTTGAGAGGGTTGTGAAGTGTCTGTAGCACTGGCTTTAGAGCTTGTGCGAAAAACAGTGTAGCCAAACGTACAATTAACCATCGGCGCAGCCGATACCTTTCGAGTGCGGAGCACGTCAGCTCTAGCCGGAGGCAGAGCATAGCCCCGCAGATCACTGCAGGGAAACGAGCCACACCCCACCCTCTTGAGTCCGGAGCAAGGCGGAGGACGACACAAAGTTTAGTTTGTCTGTCAGACGGGATATGGGGCGTTTTCGTGTTCATTTTCGGTATGGGGTACGCTAACGGAATATATACAAAATCAGGAAGAACATCATAGAAGGCATGATTTCTAGATGAATACTGGAGGTTAATGGATTAATACGATATGCGAGATGATGTGCCGTCCTCCGCGCCGCTCCGGACTCAGAGATTATTGGGTGCGACAGAATAATTTGATATGATTGTGCGAATTGAGGGTGTCGCCCCGCTGGGGCTGGGTCGTGAATCCTTTCTGTACGGGGGCTCACGCCCCCGCCTATGCCACCCACGACTTCGTCGCGGGGGCTGTCGCCCCGCTGGGGCTCGCTGCGCTCATCTGCAGGGTCCCGGACAGATATCGGGCGAGCCACGTCTAAACACCCCAGGTCTTCACAAGTTCAGCCCCGTGGACCCCGTGCCAATTGACGGGCGAGCCACGTCTCGCCCCTACTAACACGGTTGGTAGATCCGTATCTGTCAATGTTGCGCAGCTCTTTTAACGTTTAACTTTTAACGTTTAACTCAAAAAGATCCCGCTGATCCAGTCATCTGCGTTCTATTAAAAACCTCTTTTTTTTCTGTGTTCTATTGGTGTCGCCCACAAGGGGCTATCACGTGTCTTGCCTCGCAACGAGGGGCTCCGCTTCGCTTCGCACCCTCGCTATGCCACCCCACAAAGCCACTTCGTGACTCTGCGGGGACCCCGGCTGTTACGCATCTTCGATGCTTTTGCGCAGCTAATCGTACATCGTAAATTGTAAATCGACAGAGCGCAGCTCCTTTAACGTTTAACTTTTAACGTTTACTCAAAAAGATCCCGCTGATCCTGGCGATCCTGGGGATCTGCGTTCTATTAAAAATAATCGTAGTATTGGAATACTACGTTACTGGGGATCTGCGTTCTATTCTCATCAGCGAGAAACAAAAATCGTAGCAAGCAACGCATTATTCGGTGCCTTCGCTGTTCCTTGTGCAAAAAAATCCGCTCCTTTTCAGATTTCTTATTTTCAGACTTATCCACAGCTTAGCGCCTCAAGCCTGGATCTGCTATTTTGCATCTCGCGAATGTAACAGCATACCAGATAATATATTATCGACCATGATACCAAAATACCCCTCCCAAAAAAGCAGTGGATCATACCTTGACAAATATGCCAACCCTCCAATTCTTTGAAACGCAGTCCGTGACCAAAATATCCCCCGGGGCTTACTTCTTGATATGTAAAGACATGGGGAAAAAGCTCGTAGTGCATGTGGATAACATGTGGATAACTTTTGGAAATGCTAAGGCGATCTTCATGGAAGACATTGTGTAAAACACTGATAATTAGTCTGCTTACACTGCTTTCATGGTATAAAATACTACGCTTTCACGTACTGTGTATAAAAAAAACTACAGTTCGGGCTCAAGGCTGATGGCATGCGAGTTCGGCTGAGATAAATTTGATTTAGGAAAGTGATATGGATCAAGACATTTGGCAAAACGTTTTAGATAAACTGGAAGAAAATATCAATCCCCAAAGCTTTAGAACCTGGTTCTACGATACCAAACTCGTGGACATGAATGATAAGGCCATGGTGGTGCGCGTTCCCACTCAGTTTGCCGCGAATTATCTGAACCAAAATTATACCGAGGCACTCTCGGAAATCTCCCTGGCCCTTTATAACCGGAAATATCAGGTGCAGTTTGTCTCAAACCCTCACAAACAAGACCTGATAGACAAAGAAAAGGACGGTTACAATACCAATCGGGTGGTGCTAAATACCAGGCTAAACGACAGATATAGCTTTGAACAATTTGTAGTGGGCAAAAACAACAACTTTGCCTATTCCGCAGCCAAAGCCGTCGCTGAATCCCCTGGCTATACCTACAATCCCCTCTTTATCTATGGTGAATCCGGGATGGGAAAGACGCATCTAATGCAGGCTATCGGCAATTTTATCCTCAAAGAAGGCCGCAACTGCTCCATCTATTACACGACCTCCGAAGCCTTTACAAACGAGATGATCGAGAGCATCAGGGGCAATAAAATGCCGGAATTCCGTTCCAAATTTCGCAAGATAGACCTCCTTCTGGTGGACGACATCCACTTCCTGGCCAAAAAAGAGGGAACTCAGGAAGAGTTCTTTCACACCTTCAACGCCCTCTTTGACAATCGTAAACAGATAGTGCTCACCTCCGATCGGCCCCCAAAAGATATTCAGGATCTGGAAAAGAGACTGGTGACCCGCTTTGAAAGCGGCCTCCTCTGCGACCTGAAGAATCCGGATTTTGAGACCAGGGTCGCCATCCTGCGCAAGAAAGCCGAACCCGAAAATATCGACCTCTCTGATGACGTCTTCAATTTTATCGCCGATAATATCACCTCCAGCGTTCGCGCTCTGGAAGGTTCGCTGATCCGCATTCTGGCCTATGCCTCCTACAACAAGCTCAACCCCGAGGATATCACCAGTGAAATGGCTCATAACATCCTCTCCGATATGATCTCCGAGGTCAGAAAGGAAATCTCGCTGGATACCATCACCCAGCAAGTGTGCCTGGCCTATGGCATCACCATCCCCCAGATCGTGGATAAGACCAGGAAACAACACGTCGCCTTCCCCCGCCAGGTATCGATGTATCTGGCCAACCTGCTGATCCCCCAGCTCTCGCTCAAAGAGATCGCCGAGTATTACAAACGCAAAGATCATACCACCGTCCTCTACGCCAAGAAAATGATTGAAAAGCAGTTCAAAGAGGATAACAGTTTTCGCGTGCATATAGAATCTCTGATCAAAAATATCCGGGATCTTTAATGATATCACACTATCATCTCAAGCATCCTGCCAAAGCTTCTCGTATAAAGAGTTTCGGCTTTTACTCCCTCCTGCTGTCCAGTTTATACACCAGAGTGAGTAAAACTATGTGGATAGGTGTGAATAACGCTTACACAAAGCTTTATAGATTTTGTTTTGTGGATAGCCCTTCAAATCCATCTCACTTATACACATCTTATCCACACGCTCAGAATTGTCTGTATCGCTTGAAAAAGCAGATGCTTAAAAAAAGTGTTGACCGTTTATCTACATATACACAGTGCCTACTGTAACTACTTTTTAAATATAAAAACTCTTTTAAGGAATATAATATATGACTAAGTCTTGCATCCTGAAAAGAACGAAGACGCTCAGTTTGATCTTATTTTTGATGATCATGATTATGAGTGCCTGTACGAAGAAAGATAACCTCACCGGTGATAACTGGTCTGGCATCCGCCCCATTACTATTGTTGATAGTTTGTTTACCCAGGGTTTTAGTTTTCCTGCTGAGGGTAGCGTAAAAGGAACAGAAGCGATCATGCTCTGTGGCAATTATGGCGGACGTGATGCCATCTCTGTGATGCGCTTTACGGGCCTGCCCACAGAGATAAACACTGTGGAAGACGCCACGCTACAGCTGGTGGTCTTGAGACGCTCTCCCTATTCACGGGGCCCGATCTCGATCGACCTCTTCAAGCTCAATAAGAATTGGGCTGTGGATTCCACCGCTGTGATCAGTGATGCTGATATTTCGACCACGCCGCTCAATCCGGTTTCTATTAGCGTTCCTGATACAGTGGCTACCGCTGGGGATACCCTCTCGTTTGTGATCCCAGCCAGCCAGATTCTGGCCTGGCAGACCGAAGATGTCACGGGGTTCAATATCGTGGCTCGTACCAGTGATTCTGGATTTGTAGAATTCAGGACCATCGAGAGTGGTTATGGCCCGCTGCTTACCTTTAGCTACCGCAAGGTGGGCGAAACTAGCGACAGAACCTATAACCAGCGCGCCATCCTGGATAGTTACCGCGTGAACGCTCCTGTGGCAGGGCTCACAGATAATACCTTCTTCCTGCAGAGCATCTCTCCCTCCCGGATGTATCTCAAGTTCGAGCTGAACGAGACCCGCTTTGTGGATAATGAAGGTAACGTCCTGACTCCGCTCCAATACAAGAGATGCACAATCAACAAGGCAGAACTGGTGCTCTATATCAAAAACAACCCCTATTACAATGGGATAAACTATAGCATCTTCCCCTACAATGTGATAAGGGACAGCATCAGCACACCAATCGCCCTGGTCGATAGTGATGTCGAGACGATCTCATACAGTGTAGCATCGACGGGGCTGATCAGCGGAGATTCCATCGTGGTAAATATCACTCCCATTGTGCAGGCTATCACCTCAGGAGATAGAGAAAACAAGGGTGTGATGCTGAAGTCTCTGCACGAAATGGTAAATTTTGGCGAGCTGGAATTCTGGCATTTTCTGGATCCAGCCCTTCCGGCTAATTTTGAACCCAAAATCAGGATTACCTACACACCGCCCTATCTATGAAAAAGTACTCTGTTCCCGCTCTGATCCTTACTTGTCTGCTGGTCTTCGCGGCCTGCGCTACCAAGGAAGAGCGTGGAGCAAAAGTAGCCCAGGTGGGCTCTGAAATCTTGTATGAGAAGGATTTTGCCGCTGGTTTCAGTACTCTGGAATACAAACATTTGAGCCCCGAAAACCGCAAGAAGTATATTGAACAATGGGTAAGTATCACCCTCCTGGCTCAGGAAGCAGATCGAGAAGGCCTGGATAAAGAGAATTTTGTGATCCAGCGGACCAGGAATGCAGCCAAAAAGATCAAAGGCAACGCCCTGATAGCCAGCCGCATACAAGAGCTCAAGATAAGTGAAGACGATCTTTTTAACTATTACCGGATCCATATCGCGGAATTTCAGAAGCCGATTATGGAATATAAAGTGCAAAGGATATTTGTCTCGGATTACGACCGCGCTCTCAGGATCAAAAACGAGATCAACTCCGGGCTGGATTTTGGCTCCGCGGTGAACATCTTTTCCCAGGAAAACCTGCGGAATAGTGGTGGTTTTATGGGTTTTGTATCCAATACTGGAGCCGATAGCGTGTTTTGGGACGTCGCCAAAGAGCTCCAGCGGGGACAAGCCGGGATCGTACAAGCTCAAGCTGGCTGGTTTGTGATCAGACATTATGAACAGCGTAATGCCAGTGATGAAGCTGGCTTTGATCTCTATAAAGACGAGATCCGTTCCCGAATCTTGCAGGAAAGACGTCAGCAGATCTACGACGATCTGCTCCTGGAACTCAAACAAAAGAACAAAGAAATATATTATTATTAAGGTAAGTAATTGATGAAAAAGACATTATTGATCCTGGTTCTGATCGCCAGCACCATGCTAATGCGTGCTGAAGTATTGGATAAGATTGTCGCCAAAGTAGGTACAGAGATCATCCTCTTGAGCGATGTTCAAAAACAAATGACCCAAATGCAGAGCGCCAATGCCCTTCCCAGGGGAGCTACTGCCATGGATGTGCTGGATCAGATGATTGTGAACCGTCTCATCGTCCAAAAAGCCAGGGAGATGGGCATTACCGTAGATAACAGCAGGATTAAAAGTGCAGCAGAGCAATATATCAGACAAATCCGCTCCAGATTTGAAACAGAGGCCGAATATCTGAGAGAGCTGAGAAACATGAAGCTCACGCCTTCCGATCTGATGAAATATTACACCGATCTGCTCACGGAGAATGCGCTCTCCGAGCAACTGATCGAACGCCAGATCTCGGCGAAGGTCTTCGTCCCGGAAGCTGATATCAGAGGTTTTTACAATGCCACCAAAGATACCATGGCGATCAAGCCAATTTCCTGGGAGATCGGCCTCATCATGCGCGAGATTAAGCCCAGTCCCGAGACTGAAGCAGAGATCCTGCGCTCCATGGAAACCGTCCTCCAGAAACTCAATAGGGGCGAAGACTTTGGCACTCTGGCCCGGGAAGTGAGCGATTGCCCCAGTAGGGAAGCCGGGGGAGATCTCGGTTTCTTCCGCAAGGGACAGATGGTGGAACCCTTTGAGAAAGCAGCCTTTGAGCTCAGAGTAGGTGAGATCAGTGATATCGTTCGCACCCAATTTGGCTTTCACATCATCAAAGTGGATGCCATCAAAGGTAACGAGATTTCGGCCCGTCACATCCTCAAGATGCTCCAGGCAACCGGGGCAGACACTCTGCGCGAGCAAGAGATTATGAATAATGTCCGCACCCAGTTCCAGGCCGGTAAATCCTTTGCCCAGCTGGCAGAAGAGTGGTCTGAGGATAGAGAATCTGCAGCCGAGGGCGGCATCATTGGTGAATTTACCGAGACCGAGCTTCCAGAGCTCTTTTCCGCTCTGCTCCGTGCCTTGCCCGTGGGCGGGATCACCGAGGTTCTCAGCCATGAAGGTATGCTCTATATCTTTTACAAAGGCAAGGAATTACCCCAGAGAGTATATGCCTACGACGAGGTCAAAGAGCAGATCCGAAACTATCTGCTGAGAATCAAACAGATCGAAGCCTATGAAGAATGGGTGGAGCAATTGAGACGCGAGAGCTACGTAGAAATCACAATCTAGATGCAAATGCTCAGCACCTTTCTAGCTACTTTTTTTGGCATAGGTTTTATACCCTTTGCGCCAGGTACCTTTGGTACTATGGCAGCTATGGCTCTCTATGTAATCCTGCCGGAAGCCGTCTTTGCCAGAGAGAATTTTATCGCCTATATTACTGGGCTACTGGTCTTTTTTTTGGTCGGGATCCTGATCTGCGACAAGGCCGAGAAGAGCCTGGGACACGATGCTGGCAGCATTGTAATCGATGAAGTGGCAGGTTATTTCGTGGCGGTGGCTTTGCTACCCAAGACGCTTCTGATCGCGCTGATAGCCTTTGTGCTCTTTCGTCTTTTTGATATATGGAAGCCCTATCCCATCTCCAGATCCCAAAGCCTGGCTGGAGGTATGGGGATCATGATAGATGATGTACTGGCCGGTATTGCGGCAAATTTGATCCTGCAAATTGCAGTCTTGATCAACCCCAATATCTGGATTATTATATAGTAAACAGGCCTCGGCCTCATAACATAAAATAAGGAGAAACAATGAGTTATACACTTTTACAAGCAGCCGGAGCAAGTGCCGGTGGTGGAGCCCAATTTCAGATCCTGTTCTTTATAGCGATCTTTGCAATCATGTATTTTTTGATGATCCGCCCCCAGCAAAAACGCCAGAAAGAAACCCAGAAGATGCTTGATAGCCTGCAGGTAAACGATAAAGTCGTCACCGCTGCCGGGATCATCGGCCGCGTGGTCTCCATAAAACCCGATAAAAACATCGTGGTGATCGAGATTGACGACACAAATAAAGTGAGAGTGGACTTTCAGAGATCTGCCGTGGTCGCTATTATCAACCCAACTCAGGAAGTGAAATAGGCTATCCCATGAAGAGAGAGCCACAGCTTCTTTCCATCAGGATCTATGGTGACGAGGTGCTGCGTAAAACCGCAGAGCCGGTGACCAGTTTTGATGAAAAGCTCAAAGATTTTGCCCAGGATCTGATCTTTACCATGTACCAGCGGGATGGAGTAGGCCTGGCCGCTCCACAGGTGGGGCATAGTATTCGCATGTTTGCAGTGGATACCGAGTGGAGCGCAGAAGATGGTAAGCCCAATCCCGTCGTGATGATCAACCCCCAGATCACACACAAAGAAGGCGAGATCAGCTATGAAGAAGGCTGCATCAGCGTCCCCCATATCTATTCCAAAGTGGTAAGACCCTCGCTGATCAAGTATTCCTACTACGATCTGGACGGCAAAATCCACGAGGAAACCGCGGAGGGATACCGGGCCGTGGCGATCCAGCACGAGTTTGACCATCTGAATGGGGTTCTCTTTATAGATCACCTCAGCAATCTGACTCGCTTGCGCCTCAAACTAAAACTCAAAGAGATCATGAAAACCACCGTCGATGGCGTAAATATCCGCAGCGACATCTTTGTGGATCAGGACTAAAACCATGAACCTGCAGAGTATCATCTTTATTGGAACCTCAGATTATGCCGTGCCTGCTCTGAGAGCATTGCATGCCACTGAGGGTTTTGCCCCCAAATTGGTGATAACTCAGCCGGATAGACCCCAGGGACGCAAATTGAAGCTGACGCCCACCCCTGTGGCCCAGCTTTCCGAGAGTCTGGGGATTCCCACGATCAAGCCCGAGGATATAAATAGTGATCTGGTCTATGAAACGATCCGGGCCTACAACCCCGATCTCCTGATTACCGCCTCCTATGGAGCCTTGATCGGGCGTAGGCTGCGCCAGCTCGCCAGCCTCGGCGCCATCAATCTACATCCCTCGCTGCTACCCCTCTACCGGGGAGCTTCTCCGATCCAATCTGCCCTCATCAGGGGGGATTCCCGGACGGGGATAACTATCTTTAAACTCTCTGCCAGAATGGATGCCGGAGATATCTATCTCCAACAGGAAGAAGAGATCTATCCCGGGGACAATTTTAGCAGCCTGCACGACCGTCTGGCTCAGAGATCTGCCGATCTCCTGATCCGGCTCCTCAAGGATATGAAGGCTGGCCAGGTTTCTGCTACCAAGCAGGATCACAACCTGGCGACCTATACCAGAAAGATTGAAAAAGAGGATCTGGAGATTGGATGGGCCAATCCTGCAGAGGGGATCTGGAACCAGATCAGAGCTCTTTCTGAAACACCCGGTGCGGCAACGACTTATAATGGGACTCCTCTAAAGATCCTGGCTGCAGAGATTTTGGAAGAACCCTTTGTGGCCGAGCCCGGTACCGTCGTAAAAGTAATAACAAACCTCGGGTTTTGTGTAGCTGCCTCCGATAAGCAGCTCCTGATCAGGACTGTAAAAGCCGCAGGCAAGAAAGCCTTGAGCGCTGCCGCCTGGCAGATTGGCTCGAGAATCAAGCCTGGCGATAGATTTGGGACTAAAATATGAAAGAACACTACTTTAGCGTAATAAAATTCCCGGTATTCGTAAGCCTCTGTCTCATCATTTTTACCGCTGTTTTCTTTGGGATAGCCCTTTCCAGCTACTACCATCTGGGGCTTTCGGCCATTGGGACCGCTCTTTACAGCGTGGTCTTTACCATTTTGATGGTCTTGATCAGCACCTGGATCCTTACCCTGATGGCTACTCACCAGGTCATAAAACCGCGTGGTCTGCGCCTCTATGTGAAATGGATGCTCTTCAATTTCTATTATTACATGGCAAAATGGCTGGGAATGATCCTGCTACAAAATAAAGAACTCATGCGTGAGTCTTTTTTGTACTTCAATAACGAGATAGTCCTTACCAATAATTCCGGGATCAAGAGCCAGAAAATCCTGGTATTGCTGCCTCACTGCTTGCAGAGTAGCACCTGTAAAATACGTATTACCAGTGATATCAACGATTGTGGTGAATGTGGGAAATGTGATATAGCCGGGATCAAAGCGATGACTTCCCAATACAAGGTGCAGTGCGCCGTGGCCTCGGGCGGATCTCTGGCCCGAAAGCTGATATTGGACACCAATCCGGACGTGATTGTCGCTGTGGCCTGTCATCGGGACCTCGTGGATGGAGTGCGCGAAAGCTGGAGATATCCGGTCTATGCCCTGCTGAACGAACGCCCCAAGGGCCCGTGTTTCGAGACCAGCGTCAGCGTGAAAGCAATTGAATTTGCCATCGGCAAGTTTATGTAAGATGAGCCTCAAAGACATCGCCAGAAAGCTCTTCTACGCTTTCATGAACAAGCACTCTGCCGAGCTCAGGTACTGGAAAAAGTGCTACCAAAAAGATCAGCAGATGTTTTCCAATAGCCACTATGGTCAGCTTATGCTCTCTATGGCAGACGAAAGTAATGCTGGCTATATGGAGGATAAGGTGGTAGCGGATTTTGGCTGTGGGCCGCGTGGCAGCCTGGCCTGGATCCCAAAGGCAAGGCTCAAGATTGGGATCGACGTCCTGAACCTTGAGTATCTGAAGCATTTTGGAGCCTCCATGAAGACCCACGGCATGCTCTATCTAACATCAACAGAAGACTATATCCCCCTGCCAGACAGTAGCGTGGATATCCTCTATAGCATGAACTCGCTGGATCACGTGGCCGATCTGGACAGGATTTCGCTCGAAATCAAGCGCATCCTCAAGCCTGGAGGAGAGCTGATCGGGAGCTTCAATCTGAATAATCCTCCCACCAAAGCAGAACCCCAGAGCCTCAGTGTCGATCTGCTAAAGCAGAGCTTGCTAAAGGGTTTTGAGATCAGGCACTTGTTTGTCTCCGCTCCGAACCCCGAGGGCTACCTCTATCAACCCTTGCTCGAGAGAAATTTTATCGATCCCAGGGGCAGAGAAGCCATTATGTGGGTAAGAGCCAGTAAAATTTAGCGAAGGTACAAGTATGCGAAATTCAAATTGGTTTGTCCTCAGCCTGGTGATCATCCTGATCAACGCGGGCATTACCCTCGTCTTGATCAATGAATTTTCCAGCCGTCAAAAGCCTGTATATTCCATGTTTAGCGGTGAGCATAGGGAACTGATGGGCGATGTCGATATCAGCCGGCAAAATGCTATTACCAATGCCGCTCAGCTCGTGGAACCTGCCGTGGTCAGCATCAACGTTACCAAAGTCGAAACAGTGAGAGGTGGCTCCTTTGGCCTGTTCGACTTCTTCGATTTTTTCGACTATTTCCCGCGGCAAAGACAGGTTCAAAGCATCGGTAGTGGCGTGATCTTTGATGAGAGAGGCTACATTATCACCAATGCGCATGTGGTCTTGGGCGCGGCTCAGATCAAGGTGATCCTGCCCGATAAACGGGAGTTTGATGCCGAGATCGTGGGTGGAGACAATTCACACGACATCGCCATCCTCAAGATCAGTGGAAACCGGATCCCCTGTGCGAAGCTGGGCAGCTCCCAGGATCTGATCATCGGCGAGTGGTCTATCGCCGTAGGAAACCCTTATGGATTTTTGATGAACGACTCCAAGCCCAGCGTCTCCGTGGGCGTAATCTCTGCTCTCAACCGTAATTTTGCCCCCAGACAGGATCGGCGGGATTACAGTAATATGATCCAGACCGATGCAGCGATCAATCCTGGCAATAGCGGCGGGCCGCTGGTCAATATCTATGGCGAAGTGATTGGTATCAATACCTTTATCTTCTCTGATAAGGGCGGGAATATCGGGATAGGATTTGCCATTCCGATCGACAAAGTAAAAGAGATCATCAGCCAGATAGTTCCGTAACGGCGCATTCCGATGCTACGATTTTAATGTGTTTCACGCAGATTTGCGCAGATTTGGTTTAAAAGACCGCAGATTCACGCGGATTGAAATAGAACGCAGATCCCCGTAACGTAGCATTCCAATGCTACGATTGTTTTTAATAGAACGCAGATCAACAGGATCCCCAGGATCAGCGGGATCTTTTTGAGTTAAACGTTAGACGTTAAACGTTAAACGAGCTGCGCATTTCAATTGAGAATTGAGGATTGAGGATTGAGAATTAGCTGCGCTCTATCGATTTACAATTTACGATGTAGGATGTACGATTTGCTGCGCAGATTAGCTACGAGTTACAAGTTACGAGTGCTGCGCAATATAATTTAG
>CAZZCS010000031.1:0-22745 GCA_964652645.1 uncultured Candidatus Cloacimonadota bacterium
ACGCCATCCGCTCCTGGATGGAAGAGCGCGGAATACCCACCGCTCCCCTGGACAAGCATCTGGCTATCATCTTCAAAGCCGGAGTGCCTTCCGCAGTGTATCAGCGAATCTCAAATCAGGACGCCCTCAAAGAGGCAATTGGGGGCACTCTTACTCATCTGCATGCAGCCGCTACCGGGATACCTCTCGATGCAGCCTCCAATGCAGCAACAAACTGAATCGGGGGCTCTCAGCCCCCTTTTTCCTATAAGGAGTTTTATATGAAGTGCCCAGTTTGCCACCAAGCCACCAGGGTGATTCGAACCATCCAGCTTGCCGGAAAAATCGTCAGAATCCGCCGTTGTGTCGCCTGTCAGACAGAATTCTCAACAACCGAGAAACCATCATGAACACTCTCAAACTCATATCATTGCGAAAAATCGCCAAAGCATCCCGATCCGAGCGACTCTCTGCCATCATACGCCGCTTTGCAGACGGACGCCTCGACCTTATCGCTCTCGAAAACGAGCTCTCAGCCCTCTATAACCGTCAGGGAGAGGATAGGTCATCAACTCTCAACTCCGGGCTCTCAACTGGATCAGACCCCCTCTACCGCCAGATCCTATCCCTCATCACCTCCACCTTCCCCAAAAGAGACGGGCTCAGAGACGACCAGATCGAGTCTTACACAAATACCGTATCAGCCCGCGCAAACACCACAGAGCGCCTCTCAGAATATGCCTCTCGCGGCACATCCATGGTGCAGGTCGTGGCGTATTTCGATGAAAACACCACCGATATCTGCCGCATGATGCACGGACGCATCTTTGAAATAGCCAACTCTCAACTCTCAACTCTTAACTCTCAACTCGTTATGCCCGCCTCCTTCTGGAAAGATAACGACCACTTCTCTCAGACACCTACTTCAGAATTGCTACCCCACCTCCCGCCTTATCATTACAACTGCAGAACACGCCTTGTGCCCTATATTGAACAATCGGATCCTTTCGATGCTGCAATGGATCGCTACAACAACCTCATTAAGCTCCAAAATCAGCATATAGAAGCCATTGTAGCCAATGCCCTGCGCTATGAGTTCGAATCACGCCAAAAGCTTCATGAGCACGTCAAAGACCACAGTCAGGAGCTTGGAATATCCTCTCCCACAGAGTACTTGAATCTGGTCTCTGATCTGCTCAGGAATCCCCTCAAACAGATGGGACTCGCCATCTCCGCCCGGGATCGCTCCCTCAATCTATATGTCTGGGATCCACGCGTCAGAATGCTAAACGGAAAACCAATGCACGATTTTGCTGTTTTCTCCCTTGACAAAAAACGGCTCAAAACTCTACACTCCAAACCAATGGATAAGATAATGCAGAATCTTGACCCCAAACAACACGGGAAGGTCATGCTGCTAACCGATCAATTTGTTTCTAAAGGAGATAACATGGTTGTAGAATATGAAGTTAAATGCTATGAGCTTTTGCCAAAATACTTCGATATGGACGACACCACAGACGAACAGGAATTGTTCAACCGCCTCGCTATGGAAAAGGAATGGGACACTATCCCGGAAGCACTCAAACAGCGCATCCTTGCCGTCGATAAGATCGTCCTGGAGCGTTATGCCGATTGGTTCGATTACAACGTCTTCAACGACTATATCAAGTGTATAAAACAACGCCAGGAACTCGAAAATGTAGAGGCGGTCGCCGTACCGCCTGCCTGCAACCTTCAGAGCTGATCATGGCAACCCTATATAAAACAGTAGATCTCGCCCTTACATCGCTTGCCGATCGCATCGAGCAATATGCCGTTCAGATTGTGGATCGCGACCGCATCGTTGCCTGGGGACGTCTGCGCCGGGGCATAAGAACTAAGTATCACCCAGACAAAAAGCAGATCGATGTCTTTGTGGAGGAATCCATCGCTCCCTACGCGCAATACGTCCACGAAGGCCGCAAAGCCGGCAAAATGCCTCCCATCGGACCCATCGAGGAATGGGCACGCAAGAAACGCCTCCTCTCCAATAACAACTACCAGGGGAAACGCAGTCTCTACTCCGCAGATCTCGCCAGGACAAAGCTCTCTGCCCGCATCAACCCCTCAGCAAAACTCAATTCCAAACAGCAACAACTCTCAGATCGCTACCACTCCCTCGCCTGGGCTATTGCTCGCAAGATGAAACACCGCGAACTCAAACCCCGCCGCTTCCTGATCGAAGCAATCCTCAGATCCCTCAAAGAACTCACCTGATCTTTTCCAAACCTCTTGTCGTATTTTCCAAACCGCTTGTCGTAACACCCTCAATAACCCCGATTTATTTCCAAACCTCATAATACACCCTATCATCCCACCACTCACACACTTATCATTACATGCCCCTTTTTCAATCCCCTCGTCCCCTCATATTGAGCACACCCCCACCTAATCCCACTTCTTCTCCTTTTCTTCCTCTCTTGTATCCTCTATTTAATACATGGAAGAAGAGAGGAAGAAGCAGGGAAGCTCCATATTTCAGCAGTTTTTCAGTGACTCTTTATACTTGTATGATAGCTCCGTAGAGCATCTTTTGTCCAGGAAAGACCAACCCACAATTGGACAATGGGCCTTATAGACAGATATCTATCTTAGGTGTATCATACCTGTATCAAGCGTGTTCGAGAACACACTTGATACACGCCTGATACACGCTTGATATACGTCTGATACACGGGTGACTATATGCAGGGAGCGCTGGTTCCAAGCAAGATAATACTGAAATGTCCTCTAGTGAGCTTAGTAAAAGCCTATATGCAAAAAGGCAGATCCGAAGATCTGCCTTATATTATGTCGATGTCAGAGTTTACTTTACAGAATCTCGATAACCACGTATTTCAGACGACGGAAACTAGCGGGGTCTGTAACTGTCAGTACGTTTTCGTTGTCAACTTTGTCGATGGTATAGGAGGCTGCATTTTGATTTGTGAGGATGGAGTAGCCCTTTCTGGACGAAGGGAAGTTTATGGTAGTGGTATCCAGGAGATTGATCATAGAAAATTCATCGATGTTAATCTGGCTGGTTACGACAGATACTCTGCCTATCCCGAGGAGTCCACCTTTACGATCGATTATCTTTTTGTCGATCAGTTCCTTACGGGTACCATAAACGTAGAAGATTGTGTTGATGTCTTTACGTTGTTCTTCGATGGTTAGCTGCTTGTCACTGATGGTTTTCTCTCTTTTAGCCAGTTCTTCAGCGCTCAGACGACGTTCACTTTCCAGTGTTTCAGACATAATCCCAAGACTGGTCTGAAGTTCCGATACGATTCTTTCCTTATCGGCGACGGAAGCTTTAAGCTTTGCCAGCATATCCTGTACACCGCGTAGTTGTGCTCCTGATTGAGCGAGTCTCCTCTCCAAATCAGCTATTTTCTGTTTGTCGGTTTCGATCTGTTTGCGCATGTTTGAGATACTGCTTACGATCTGAGATCTCCGATCCTCTGGAGTGGAGCCAGGGATTTCTTTTTGGGTAAAAAGTTGGCCGGAGAGGTCTTGATCGATTGCATCCAGGCTCTGTTGAATATCCGAGATTGTATCCGATGCATTTTCGAAAGCTTCCTGCAGCTCCAGCTTCTCTTGAGCAAGAGCCTTAGATTTGTTGTTCGTGTTTACCCATAACGCAGCAAATATTATGGCCACGACTGCCAGGATTATGATCGCTATCATCTGTTTCGAATTCATGCTGTACTCCTTCATGTTGATCTCTAGCGACAAAACCAAATCTTAATTCTTGACGTCAAGCCTTTTCTTGATAAATGGGGATCATGAAATACACATATTTGAAAGCTTGGGCTCAGGAAATGGGGACCCACAACTACAAAGTTGACAAGGTACTATACCACAATAGTGAGTTAACTATATATTTTAGCAATGGATATGTCCTCTGTTTTGTCCAACCAGAAGGTGACTTCTTCCCCTATCTAAACAAGCGGGATTGTCCCCGAAAACCCAACGGGATCTGGCCTCAATTGGAGCAGATGCATTGGACAAACTGCAGTATTGCTGAGAATGATAGAATCCTCTATTTTGATTTTGAGTTCATCGACATCTACCAGCAACAGAGAAACCTCTGCCTGATAGCGGAGTGCATTCTTCCCCAGCCAAATCTGATTCTTACGACAGTCAAAAACGATCAGTTCGTAGTATTAGACGCCATAAACAAGTATTCCCTTGCAGATAACCCCCAAAGGCAAATCCTGCCCAATCTGCCCTATTATCCTCCGATTACTTCCTACAAACCAGTTCTAGAGCCAATTGAGCTACCTCTAACTATAGCGCAAGATGTTGATACTGTATCCCTTGTGGCCAATAGTATAAACGATTACTTTATGCTGTATTATACAGAAGTTCTGCTTCCCAAAAAGGATAGAGCCCTGCGAGATAGTCTGATCCAGAAATGGAAGCAGGAGCTAAGAAAACAGAAGAACAAGCTCGGTAAACAGGAAAGTGAACTCCTAGATGCAGAAAAAGCAGAGACCTGGCATGTGATGGCTGAGGCTATCAAATACAACCTGAAGCAGATCAAAACAGGGGACAGATCGCTTACTGCCACAAACTACTACTCCGAAGACCTCTCTCCCATCGATATCCCCTTGAGCCCTGAAAAGTCCCCAATGGAAAACATGCAGGCCTACCTCAAAAAGTACCAAAAGGCAAAGAAGGGCTACTCCATTATCCAGAATAACATCAAAAAAACCGGAGAGGAGATAGCTTTTATCGAGGATATCTTGCGTAGAATCGCTAACGGAGATAATATAGACAATCTCCTTGCCTCCAAAGATGGCACAGGTAAGCTGAAACAAAAGCTCTCCAAGCTGGATAAACTGCTCAGAATCAAAATTGATGATAACTGGGAGATTGCCATTGGCCGCAAAGCCACAGAGAATGATCTGATCACGACTGAGCTCGGCAGAGCTCATGATTGGTGGTTTCACACCCGCATCTACCATGGCTCTCATATCCTGCTCAGGAATCTGAATAAAAAAGAACCGTCCACAGAATTGATAGAGATCTGCTGCAGCCTTGCGGCGTGGTATTCCAAAGCCAGATTCTCGCTGAATGTACCTGTCGATTACACCCAGATTCGCTTTGTACGCAAACCTCGCAAAAGCGCTCCAGGATTCGTAACCTACACAAAGCATAGCACTGTTTTTGCCAGCCCCAAAGACTTGAGAACGATAAAAGCTGAATCCGGAATATGAAAAAAAAGGTAAGGGACAGGGGTATAATCTATCGAATCATAAACTATGGCGAAAGCAGTATTATAGTCTATGCTGCCTGCCAGGAGTATGGTTTTATATCTATTATTGCCAAAGGGATAAGAGCCAAAGATAAAAGTATTGCTTTAACACTATTAAACGAGTATGAGTTCAATTTGTACGAGCCTTCAGAGGGAGGGCTTTATCTACTTTCTGAAGCCTCCTGCCTCCAGGAATATGAGGGATCTTCCAGTCCATCTCGAATGGCGGCAGCACTGGCAGGGCTGGATTACGTGAGTCACGTCATCGCTGAGGTTCATGAGTTCCCCCTGTACTATGAACTCGTTCGCAGTTATCTACAGTATCTATTGACCCTGGACAAAAACTACGTAGCCATTTTATGGAGGCTGATGATCCGCACTTTTAAGCTCCTGGGGGTAGGTCTGGATGTGACAGGGTGCAATCAGTGTCAGGGAGCCGGAGTAAACGGGTTTGATCGTGCCAGCTTGCACCTGTTATGTGGCAGATGCATGGAGACTTATGAGTTGTCTGATCGGATCTTCACATTTGGGCCTGAAGCAAGAGATGTACTCAGATTACTCCCCCAAATAGGTAATCACGTCTCACAAATAGTACTCTCAAGATCGACTGTAAAAGAGCTAAATGGCTTCTTTCTAACCTATTTTGAGCATCACTTTCAGAAACCCCTCAAGCTAAAAAGTCTGGCAGTCCTGGAACAGTATTATTGAGGAAGTTCCAGGCTTCGTTCATTCAGTTTTCTTGCCTAAATATTTAATCAAATGGAGATTGTTCTTGACACAAAGCCAGCTTCGCAAGAGGGTCAAACTGTGTCTTGGGTAATGTATCGCTTATGATAAGGAGCTTGTTATGAAGTACTTTAGAAAACTTGTAGGGGAGAAATGTTATCTTTCTCCTATTTCGATTGAAGACGCCGAGAAGTATACTGAGTGGGTAAATGACCTGGAAATTGGTCAATTTGTGCTCTTCTCCGCTGGAATTTTTGATGTGGAGAAAGAAAGACAGACCCTCAAAGAACTTATGAATGAAGGCTTAATCCTGGCCATTGTAGAAAACCAGACTAATAAAGTCATTGGCAACTGTGGTCTGACTCAGGTAAATGAAGTGCACCGTCGTGCCAATTTTGGGATCTTTATCGGTGATAAGACCTACTGGAGTCAAGGCATAGGCACAGAGGCCACAGCGCTGGTCCTGGATTATGCCTTTAACATTCTGAATCTGAACAACATAACTCTCGAAGTGGTATCATATAACCACAGAGCCACCAGTTGTTATGAGAAGGTAGGATTCAAACTGGTAGGAACGAGACGCAAGTACGTCTTTATGGCTGGGGAATACCATGATGTGCTGATCTACGATATCCTGGCAGACGAATTTAAAAGTCCCTATGTTAGAAAGGTGTTTGAGCGCAGCATAGATCTCGATGCCGGACGAAGCAGAATTACGATAGTCTAGATGTTTCGCAATATCCTGGGTCAGGATCACGCGGTTGATCTACTCAAAAACGCGATCTCAAATAATCGGGTAGCACAAGCTTACCTGTTCCACGGTAACGATGGAGTGGGTAAGTTTGTTACTGCCCTATACTTTGGTATGGCTCTGAACTGCTATTCCGCCGGCGAATACAGGCCTTGCGGAGTATGTGAATCGTGCCGGAAGTTTTTGAGCTTTGAGCATCAGGACTTTATCTACATCTTCCCCACGCCAAACTATAAAATGTCCAATGCAGGCGAGATCAAGGACTCACAGTCCTACAATGAGTATCAATCCTACATGGACAACAAGAAGAATACGCCCTGGAAGCCCTTCTTCTTTGCCTCATCTGCGGAAATCAGAAAAGAAAGCATGATGATGCTGCAGCAGAGATTGGAACTATCCATTCATGAGGCAAGCTATCGCATTTGCATCATTGAGGGGGCAGACCAGATGAATCAGAGCACTGCCAATGCTTTTTTGAAAACGCTGGAAGAGCCTCCCCAGAGAACTGTCCTGATTCTCATTACAGAGAGGCTTTCCATGCTCTTGCCAACCATCCAGTCCCGCTGCCAGACCCTATACTTCAATCCTCTAGCCAGAAGTACCATCGAACAGATTTTGCAGGATAGATTTGATATCAACCCAGTTACCTCAAAGACAGCCTCACTAATCGCCAATGGGAACCTGAAGACTGCGATTCGTCTGGCGGAAGAAAACACATCGGAGAACCGTCAAATGGCTATTGACCTGCTGCAGATGGCCGCAAACAATCAGGATCTGGCCTTTTATAATCATATCCAAAAGCTCAAGGACAAGCTCACAGCTGCGTTCATCCAGGAGTTGATAAACTATCTCTGCGTATTGATTAACGATCTGGTAGTGATTCGACACCATCCAGATAAATTGATCAATATCGACCAGGTGGATCTCCTGAGCAGAATTGCTGATCTGCCCAAAGACCACGACGATGCCGCTTATCGTCTGCTAATCAAGCTTGAGGATTTTAAGCGCAAGTTGATTGGGCATGTAAATCCTACCCTCGTAATGATTAATGTTTATTATGAGCTCAAACAGTTGATTCTCCCCTAGATACAATATGTCTCAGAAAGCGCTGGCCCGAAACATAAGTGTGATGTCGATCGCTGTGTTCCTGAGTCGAATCCTCGGCTTGGTCCGAGATCAGGTGATGGCCTATTTCTTTGGTACGACCTATCTTAATGACGCTTTCAATGTCGCCTACAATATCCCGAATCTCCTCCGTAGACTCTTTGGGGAAGGGGCTCTTTCCGCATCATTTGTTCCGATTTACAATGAGATCGGTATAAAAGAAGGTAAAAAGAGCCAGATTGATTTTGCTCTGAATGTTCTCTCGATCCTCACTCTCCTTCTCTCTGCCCTGACCATACTGGGCATCAGCTTTGCCCCCTATATTGTGAGAGCTTTGTATCCTGGCCTGGCCCCGGAGACCACAATCAAGGCTATCATGCTCTCTCGCATCATCTTCCCCTACCTCTTTTTCATTGGCATGTCCTCGACCTTTATCGCTGTTCTGAATTCGCACGACTACTTTTTCATGACCGGTCTTTCCTCGGCTATGTTGAATATTGGGATGATCTCTACTGTCATCATTCCACATCTGATGAAGGGATTCACAAACGAAGAGCTGATCGTGTGGGCCGGTTGGGGTGTGTTTATTGGAGGAGTATTCCAGACTATAATTAACCTTCCCTATTTGAAGAGGGTTGGCTATAGATTCAAGATCGTACTCAGTTTCAGCGGAGAGGCTATGAGATCTCTCTGGCAGCGCTTCATACCCTCCATGATTGGAATCGGAATTCGAGAGATCAATCTCATAGCAGATAGTCTGATGGCATCCTTTCTACCTATCGGTTCAATAACAGCATTGGGATTTGGTAACAGACTAATGCAATTGCCCTTGGGGATCTTTGCCATTTCTGCTGGAACTGCTGTACTGCCCCTCTATTCGAGATACGTCACAGAACAGAAGTATGAGGATTTATCAAAAAGCTTGAATTTTGCCTCTGTTTCCCTGATCTGCATCATCTTGCCCATTACACTCTTAATCGGCCTCCTGGGTAGAGACTTCGTTACCATCCTCTTCCAACATGGTGCTTTTGGTGCAAAGGCAACTCTAATGACCTATCAGGCCCTCCTCTTTTACTCCTTGGGCTTGATCTTTTATAGTCTCAACCAGACGGTTACACCTCTATTTTATGCAAACAAGGATACCAGGACACCTGTAAAAATAGCTGCCTGGATGGTAGGTTTGAATATCAGCTTAAACTTTGTCCTGATGCAGTTCATCCAACATCGAGGCCTTGCCCTCTCCACCTCAATAACAGCTCTGGTAAACTATCTTGTCCTCCTTTACTATCTCAGGAAAAAGCTCCCCCAAGTCAAGATGGGGAATCTTCTGCCCAATGCGGGAAAAGCACTGGCAATCTGCATCACGATCTTCATACCACTCTTCTTCATCAATCGCGGTATAGCTTTGGAAGGCAAACTGCCACTCATCATCAAGGATGCTATATTTGCGATTGTCGTCTTCGGTCTCTTCTTTACGCTTGGGACTCTGCTTAAGATTGATTATCTACCCCAAATCCGTAAGCAACTATGGTCAAAACTACTCCGCAGATAGAGGCTAAACTTGGCTTTTTGCCAGATCTACCAGGTGTGTATCTTTGGAAGAATGCCTCCGGAGAGATCATCTATGTAGGCAAAGCAGTAAACCTCAGCAATAGAATCCGTAGCTATCTCACCAGTACTGTAAAGGACCCCAAAACAGAGCAACTAGTGAAGCATATTGCCGATCTGGATTACATAATAGCGAATAGCGACAATGATGCTTATCTCATTGAGCATGACCTGATTAAAGAGCATAAACCAAAGTATAACATTATGCTCAAGGACGATAAGCGATATCCTTATGTAAAGATCACTCTCCAGGAACCTTTCCCCCGGATAATGGTCTCTCGTGAGCCCAAAAATGATGGTTCAAAGTACTTTGGTCCCTATACAGATGTGCGAACGCTACGAAGGGTTCTCAGGACTTTCGAGTGGATCTTCCCCATCCGTACTTGCAATCGTAACATACCAATTGGAGAGGTGAAATACAAGAGAGCCTGTATGAACTACCAACTCGGGAAGTGTACTGCCCCCTGCGTTGGATATATAAATCAGACAGATTATCTCAAGATAGTTCAGAATCAGATTGATATCCTGAATGGCAAGCACCAGAACATTCTTGACGATTTCAGAACGCTAATGAACAATCTTTCAATGGAGATGAGATTTGAAGAGGCCGCCAAAGTGAGGGATCGTATCATCGCTATCGAGAAGATTCACAAGCGTCAAGCTGTGACCTATATGGATGAGCGGGATGTAGATATCCTGGGGTTCTATAAAGAAGAGAGTACTGCTATTGCAGTAGTCTTGAAAATGAAACGAGGCAAGATTGTAAATCAGGAAAACTATCCGCTCACAAACACAGAAAAATCCTCGCAGGAAGATATCCTGTCTGCCTTTATCAGATTGTACTATGCCACCAAAGACGAGCTGCCAGATGAGATCCTAATCCCCTTCATTCCTGAAGATTATCCGGCCATGAATCTATGGTTGCATAGCAAGCTTCATTACCCTAAAAAAGGCGAAAAAACAAAACTGATTGCTATGGCAAAGCGTAATGCCTTCCACTTAGTAGAAGAGAAAAAGATATCACATTTACGTAAATCCACTCGCACAATTATCCCCATTCAGGAGCTGAAGGAGAAACTCAACCTGCCAAAATTGCCGCGAAAGATAGTTTGTATGGACATATCAAACATCCAGGGGACGGATACCGTGTCATCGGCTGTTTTTTTCGAGAATGGAAAGGCCAAGAAAAAGAACTACCGCCACTTTATTATTCGCAGTATTGAAGGTCAAAACGATTTTGCAGCAATGCAAGAAACCTTGTTACGCTTTTTGAACGAAGTCGACAAGAATCCAGAGATGAAGCCTGATCTGATCGTTATTGATGGCGGTAAAGGTCAGCTTTCTGCATCCAATCAGACCCTTCTCAAGTCCCGCCACAACGATATCCCGATGATCTCAATTGCCAAGAGAATAGAAGAGCTTTTCACCACTAGCAATGAAGAACCGATTATCTTATCACGCTCATCTACGGCTCTACGCTTTCTCACTGTAGTAAGAGACGAAGCTCATCGTTTTGCCATCAGCTTTCATAGAAGCCGCAGAAAGAAACGTGCACTTGTGAGCGAGCTTCAAGAGATTAGGGGCGTTGGAGAGAATACTATGTTTCTGTTACTAAAATCATTAGGTTCTGTAAGCGCTATCAGCGAAGCCAGCATTGAAGAGCTAGGGGCAATTAAAAACATCGGAGAAAAAACAGCCCAACTGATCTTTGCCCATTTTCACCCAGATAAGCCTGTAGAAGAACCTGGGTAATCGGCAAAACGGGGATGCCGTATAAGACATCCTCCTTAAAAAATGGGCACTTTATTGGATTAACAACTCTATCTTGTTCTCGATTACACTCTTTGATACCACGCCAATTGAGGTGTCCCTCAGAATACCATCTTTAAAAAAGAGAAGCGTAGGGATGCTCATCACGCCATGTTTTCCGGCCAATTCCGGATAATCATCGACGTTTAGCTTGCCAACCATAACCTCGGGATTGTCCTCAGCTATCTGATCTATTACTGGTCCTATCATCTTGCATGGGCCACACCAGGGAGCCCAAAAATCAACTAATACTACACCCTTTGAAACCATCTCTTCAAAATTGGTATGGGTCAATTCGACAAGCATTATCGCCTCCATCGGATTAGTTATTTAGTTACAGTATAAGCGCCAGAAGACTCAAGGCAAATACATATTTTATAACTATCGATTTTGGAGTTCAATAAACATTCTGTTTGCCCCATCGAGTGCTTCCCTGGGGCTGATTTCTCCGCGTAAGGCCTTCTCCAGATATCCCTTTAGCTCTAGCCTGACGTTGAACCAGGCTGATGTTTGTGGCTCGAATACAGCCGTCTCTAACTGCTCGTAAATCGCCCGATAGGAGGGGTACTGGGTGAGGAACTCCTGTATGGTTTCTGATTGCATTGCAGAACGACGCACTGGCATATAGCTGGTCTTGGTAGACCAATAAGCTGTTTGCTCTGGATCTGTGAACCATTTGATAAACTCCCAGGCTGCTTGTTCCCGCTTTTTATCGCCACTTTTGAAGACTACAATATTCGCCCCGCTTACTGCACTCTTACTGGTTCGATAGGTAGGCAGAGGAGCATAGCCAATATTGAAGTTTATGGGTTGCTGGCGCATGTGGGTAATCGAGACACTGCTGCCTTCATACATGGCAACAATACCGGCCAGGAAATCATTTTGACCCTCATACTCACGCACCAGGTACACAGTCTTATCTTTGTGCATAATGTCCGTAATAAAAGTCAGCGCTTCAATTCCGTAGACGCTGTTCAATAAAGGCCTGCCGTCCTCAGCTACTATGGTACCACCGGCTTGATGGAGTAGATTTATGAACTGCCATTCATTGACGTTAAAGTTAGTTCCGAATGTGGCCCGGCCACTGGCTGGAGTAGGATTTGTAAGCAGCTTGCAGTACTTTCTGAACTCATCCCATGTTTGGGGGAAATAGTCTGGATCAAGGCCAGCTCGATAAAAAGCATCCTTGTTATAGAAATAGGCTCGTACGCTCTTGTTGAAGGGAAAAGACATAACGTTGCCATTATAAGTATTGGATTTCAGAAACACAGGATAGATGTCATCGATGCTCTTTTGGAATTCTTGGTCTTCTGCAATAAACTCGCTGAGATTTACTAAGACATCTGCCTCAATAAACTTCGCTGTCCAGGATTCAAACACCTGAGCAATATCAGGTTGCTTTCGAGCTTGAATTGAAGCGATCAGCTTCTGAGATAAGGCATTGTAGCTACTTACAGAATTTGGGACTATCTCAATGTCTTTATGAGTTCTGTTAAACTCTGTGATCATCTGGTTCAACACATCACCCAAGGGTCCACTCAGTCCGTGCCAGAATGTTACCTTTACCTTATCTGACATTATCACCTTTCCACAACTGGTCAGTAGTACACCTACTAAAACAAGTATAATCAAGAGCTTGCGCATTTTATCTTCTCCCTTCACAAGAGTCATTTTTCTCTTTCATCCAGTTATTTGAGAATAGTGATGTAGTCAAGTGATTCGTAGAATTCAAAGCAGAAACGAGGTTTTTGAGTATTTCGACACGCACAGTCTGACTAAGAAAGCAGGTCAGTTCATGCAATGAAATGAAGCAGCCCAGCCTGAAAAAAAGACTGTGGATTTATGCACTAAAGACTTGCAAGACCGGGATAGAGTATGTTCTTCTGCCCTGTTTTAGGATTGATAAAAGTTTCAAGTTCGATTCCAAACAGGGAAAATAGCAGATCTGTATCCATCATATCGTTTGGTGGCCCACTATCCAGTACACGCCCATCTTTGAGATAGATCAGCCTCTTTGCATAATTTGCAGCCAGATTTAGATTGTGAGATATCAGAAATATCCCAATACCAGTCTGGTCGTGGATATTTTCGAGCATCTGGATAATTTCGATTTGATGGTTGATATCTAGCTGAGAAAGGGTCTCATCCAGAAAAATGAATGAAGTTTCCTGAGCCAATGCTCTTGCGATCAGAACCCTTTGCTTCTCTCCCCCACTAAGATGTGAATACATCCTTTCGCGCAAGTCTGAGAGTTCCAGCATTTGCAGGATCTTCGCTACAGACTTACGATCCTGTTGTGTCCAACTCTGCAGGAGCTGCAGCCAGGGATATCGACCCATCAGCACTACATCTTCCACCGAATAATCAAATTGGAATACGGTCTCCTGTGGGACGAATGCTATAAGCTTTGCCAGTTCGTTTCGCTTGAAGCTTTTAAGAGGCCTCCCATTGATAACTATCTCTCCCTGGTCCAGAACTAGAAAACCCATAATAGCATAAAACAAAGTGGACTTACCCACTCCATTGGGACCAATCAGAGCGGCAAACTCATCTGATCGCAGAGTTAAACTCAGCCCCTTCAAAACCGGCTTCTCGTTGTATCCACAACTGATATTGACTACATCTATCTTATTTTCCATCGATTCAATTCTGACGATCTGAGCTTTTTGTCAATACCGAAGAAGATTTTAGTTGCCAAATAACGCATACCAAAATAGTATGTCTTACATTAGAAGACTATACAGGAGTAGAAAAGTGGCGATTAATACTAGAACCGAATATGCCATCCGTGCTCTGTTGGAAATCATGGATAGCAAAGAGGAGCCAGTCTCCACCGCTGAGATCTGCCGCAAACAGAGCTTGCCCAAAAAGTATGTGGAACACCTGCTCTCCGGATTGAAAACAGCAGGCATCCTAAGCAGTACTGCCGGATCCAAAGGTGGATACTTACTGGCAAAAGAGCCTGGCCTTATCGATATCTTCAGCATAATGATAGCTGTGGAGGACACCGCCTGGCAACTCGGTTGCGACTCCAAAAGTAATCGTTTCTGTCTTGGAAACAAGTGTACGCTTCAGCCAGTATGGTCACAGATATCAAACCAGATGAAGGCAGTTCTGTCAAGTTATACTCTATCTACGATTTACACGCTCAGCAGAGAAGGAGAATCCAGATGAATCCAGGACATATCTACATGGACAATTGTGTAACCACCAAACCTGCTCCAGAAGTGCTGGTGGCGATGAAACCCTATCTGGAAGAGCGATTCTGGTTTCCGGGCTCTTTTATCTCTACTGGCGAGGCGATCAGTTCTGAGCTGGCAGGCTTCAAAGCCATTGTAGCCAAAGCATTGAATGCAAGTAGCGATGAAATTCACTTTACCTCTGGGGGCACGCTAGCAAACAATATTGCCATCAAGGGTTTGGCAACTGCCTACTCCTCAAAAGGAAGCCATATAATCTGCTCTGTAGTCGATTATCCGGATCTGCTGACCAATGCTGCGTTCCTCGAACAAAGTGGATTTGACGTTAGCTATCTCAGTGCCGACAGCGAGGGGTTCATCAATCTTGAAGAACTGGAGCAGGCAATTCGTCCAGACACTATAATGTTCATGACTACCATAGTAAACCATGTAATCGGCACAATACAGCCAATGGACAGAATCAAAGCAATCCTGGACCAAGCCGATCACAAGATATATTTTCATGCCGATGCAGGTCAAGCCTTCGGTAAAATGCCTTTAGATCCTTTTGCAATGGGCATTGACACTATGGCTATTAGCGGACACAAAATTCATGCTCCCCAAGGAGTCGGTGCTCAATACGTGAGAAAGGGAACCAAACTTGGCCCCCTGATTCATGGCGTAAACCGGGTTGACAACTTGCAAAACGGCGGCCTGAGCCCTGCCTTGATTGCAGGCTTTGCAAAAGCTGTAGAACTCACGTTTATAGATTTGGATCAGACTATCAGCCAACTCCGTGAACTATCTGACTATTTAGTGGACAAACTTGAAAGTACCATCCCCGATATAGAGCTTAATGGCCCGAAAGGTACTGCAAGAGCGCCTCATAATGTGAACATGTCTCTCGACTACATCGAGGGAGAAGCCATCACTATGATGCTTGATATGCATGGAATTACTGTCGCTACAGGTAGTGCCTGTGCTTCTCAGGGCCTGAAGGCAAACTACGTACTGATGGCAATCGGTAAAAATCACGTCCAGTCGCATGGATCAATGAAGTTTACCTTGAGTAGATACAACACAAAACAAGAGATTGATTTCGTGGTTCAGAAGCTTGCAGAGATAGCCATCGAATTGAGAAAAAGAAGCCCACTATACCAAACCGTAACGAAAGTAAGAGATTATTAGATCAGGAGATATAATGCAGTATTCCCAGAAAGTTTTAGACCACTTCATGAACCCCAAAAATGTAGGGAAAATGGAGAACCCAGACGCCACAGCAACGGAGGGTAGCCCGGCTTGTGGAGACCAGGTAACCGTGTTTTTGAAAGTAAATCCGGAAAACCACGCCATAGACGACATCAGTTTTCTTTCCTATGGTTGTGCTTCCAATATTGCCACAGCTTCAATAATCACCGAGCTTGCCAAAGGGAAAAGTCTGGATGAGGCAAAGAAGATTACCTGGCGCGATGCAATGGAAGCTCTTGATGGACTGCCACCTGTAAAAGTGCACTGTTCAGTTCTTGCAGCCGACACTCTCCAGACTGCCATATCAAACTACGAGATTGCCCATGGGCTAAAGGAAGTCCCAGACTTTACCAAAGAAACCATCGTTGAAGAACTCAGGAAGATCATCTATCCGAAAGTCGGAGAAGACATAGTAAGCCTCAAGATGGTTAAGTATGTCGGTTTTACCGATGGTGAAGTACTGATTGATTTGAACATCCCCTCTTTTGATCAATATCGTGATAACGTCGCAGAAGAAATCAGAGAGCATCTTGAGAAGTATCCCGATGTAAGAGACATCCAGATCAATTTTCCCCAATAGATCAGGCATTCCTTCACCGAATACTTTATCTCGTTTTCCTCTCATGTTCGCCTCGAGATGGTCTCGAGTACTCGAGGCGATCTCGAGGGGAACACTAGACAAACACGAGATAAACCATCCTGCAAGAGCCTGCATGTAAACGATCTGCTTGACAGTGATAAGGTATCGCAGGAAGTTTGTCCGGATTGCGACGGTGAGCTTTACTAATATTACATCCATCCAGCAATCTGGGAGACAAACATGAAGAACAGGTTACTAATTGCGACACTACTAATTGGTCTGATGATCATCCTTTCGGGCTGTGAATCCGGAGGAGATTTTCAGGTTATCAATCGGACATCTCATAACGTATATGTTACTTTGGAAGGGAAAGAAACTGTTGTTATCCCCGGTTCAGATGTCGAGGGCGAGATTTATAGTACTCACACTTTCGAGATCGACACAGACACTCAGAGCTTTTTAACTGGAGTAGTGAAGGAACGCATTCAAGCATTGATCCTGGGCGAAACATTTAGTATGTACAATCGTGACACCCAGGCTTTTACGGATTCTACTACCCTAACCATAAAAGCAGGTAAGAGTCTAAAGGCATACATCAGTCCCAATAGGGCAAGTATCAAGATTGTAAATAACAGCACGAGAGATGTACGTATGGCTGAGGTTTACAAACACAACTTTACCTCAGATCTCAAAATTGGACATATGGAGGACATTCTTCAGAATACTGAACGTTTCCTGAGAGTCGATTATGCAACCCCTAGCAATAGTTTCTACTACTACGTAATCATCACCATGGAGGATGGAGAACAGTATACTTGGGGAAATGCACAGAACATTTTGACACTGGACGAGCAATTTCTGATAGAGATTGAGGATCCAGCTTGATTGAACCTGCACTCGTAAGAGCTTTTACGCACCATAAAAGGCTTGAACACGCTATTGGATCGTATCTGAACTATAGATCTTCTATCCTGAAGAAGAAGCCGATTGTAAAGTACTTTCCTCCAGCTCTGATGATAGAGCCATCCAACCTCTGCAACCTGAAGTGTCCCTTGTGCCCTTCAGGAAACGGAACCCTGAAACGTCAAAAAGGCATGATGCCCATGGAGCGCTTTCAAAGTATTGTCGATCAGATTCAGTCCAGAATTGGGATGCTTATACTTTGGAACCAGGGTGAGCCATTTTTAAACAAATCCTTTTATGACATGATTGAGTATGCTACGAAGTACAAACTATACACCATGACCTCCACCAATGCCAGCCTGGATCTGGATGTTGAACGCATAGTCAGCAGTGGCCTGGGAAAAGTGATTGTGTCTATGGATGGGATAGCTTCCGAGACCTACAATAGCTATCGCGTCAATGGAAACTACGAGCTCGTTTTGAACAATCTCAAACAGCTTGTAAAACAGAAAAAACTCAGACGAAGCAGATCTCCATACATAGTATGGCAGTTCATCATCATGAGCCATAATGAACATGAGATTGATACGGTTAAACGTCTGGCAAAGGAAATCGGAGTCGATAAATTGGAGTTTAAGACTGCTCAGATCTATGAGGACTCCGATGCTACATTCCTTCCATCAAACTCGGATTACAGTAGATACAAAAAGGGAAATGATAGTATCGAGCTCAAGACAGAGATCCTGAATCGCTGTAGAAGATTGTGGACTCAGCCTGTAATAAACTGGGATGGTGAGATGAGCATCTGTTGCTACGATAAGGATGTCAGTATCCCAATCGGCAATATTGATCATAACAGCTTTGCTGATCTTTGGTTTGGCGCAAGGATGAACCACATGCGGAAGGCAGTCCTGAGTAACAGACAAGGCTTTGAGATTTGCAGGAACTGTGGGGAAGGAATCGTCCAGAAGTTGAAAGTATAGTCGTTTCGCATGAAGACAATTGAGGGCCAGAAATCCTATGATATCTGGCCCTCATGATTAGTGTTTATATGGCTTATATGCTTTACTTTGTATATAGATAATCCAAATCAACCTGGCTGCTCGGGGTAAGGTTGTACCATCCCGGATAGGCTGTACCACCACTTTCAGCCCAAGGTTTCAGAGCTAGATATCCCGCGGTTACCTGTTGTCTCTCAATGGGATAAGACCAGCTGATCGGAATATTTATCGCCCACGGGAGGTTGTTGGCGGTTTTGTAATATCTGCCAGTAACTGGATCGCTGGTATCATCACCTGTTCCGAAATATGCAGGGTTTACGTCTGCTGTGGGCGGCATATCTGCCAGGTGAACTTCTTTACCAAGCTGACCTCCCACCAGGAGAAATGGGTTAAAGGGAGCAAGATATGGAAGCGATGCCAGACTTACAGGATTACTAAGAGTCATAGTAAAGGAAATCTCTACATCCGGATATCTGGGTTGATCCATTTGTGTGTTCCAAAACACTCCACTGCTTGTGTTGATTCCAAAATCTGACGTATTCTGGATTAAGCGTAGTACAGTCCGATCCCCGGAAGCATAACGTTCCATATCATACGCAGCTCCCTGAGCAAAACCGGCATGCACCTCAACATTTGAGTTTGGAAAGGGAAATTCTATGGCAAAGCCGTTATTTAAGGAAGCACCGACAGCCCGCAGTCTGAACATGGCATTGATATCCTTGATTGAATTACTGGCATCAATGACAAGATGAAAATTGTAGTCGATAACCATGTCATTGAGATCAAAGTCGCCTTTGTCTGGCCATAGATCTTCAAACGCTAGGGTACCCCACACATTCTCACCAGGAGTATAAACGTCAAAGGCTCGATCAGCGTCATTGGGGTAGTCATCATCGTTATTAATCACGCCGTCATCGTCATCATCGTGAAATGGAATTGATAAGGCCGCTGTTGCTGTGGCATATCCGGCTGGACTCCCACCCGGAGTCCGGAGTTTCCAAACCAACGCGCCATCACCAGGCCAGGACACTATCGAAGTATTTACGTGTCTTCCCGGCAGAAATTCTGTTGGCAGGAGATTATTATGCTGTGAATGAGAGACAAAACCATTGTTGGTTCCGGTTGCAATAGTAACTGCGAAATTGTTTGGATTGTAATAGCCGAAATATGCTGTGTACATCTCAGTGTCATAGTTATATTTTACCGACTCTACGACATTGTGAATCTGAGAAACTGCAGCCAAGCTACCTAGAATCAGACAAAAACTGGCCAGAAGAAGGATTTTGAATTTGAAACTCATGCGATCCTCCTCAATCTACTGGTAAAAACGAATGTTCAATATATGATGCAGATCCAACAGGTTTGATGGTTTCCACTTCACCATAGACTATTCTGACCTGCTTTACTGTATACGGCAAGGTCAGCTTACTATGAAGGCCATTTATAGGATCTACCAATCCACGCAATAAGAGGTTTCCCTCTATGTCGTAGATCCTAACCGTTTGTTTATAAAGCCCTGTTACAAATACATCTGTCGGCCGTACTGTCTCGAAATTGAAACCATCAGGCACATTTATACTATTGATATCTACTCTTGTTAGCTTGTTTGAATCTGTAGTACATGCTGATCCAATAAGCATTAGCAAGAGTAAAGCAAAAAAGGCATATCTCATCATTGACTCCTTCTCAAGGTACTCTCTTTACATTTTAATGAGTATTAGCACAAAACCAAGTTAAAAAATTCATAGCAGTATGGGCTCTTCAGCTAGTCTGAGTTTGTTGTTGACAAATCTAGCGCGTCTGAGATTCTACCAAAAATTGAAAGTCAGGAGCAGAAGTGAAAACAACTAAATACCTTATCTTATTGCTCGTAATCCTATCCACAGCCATGTTATTCGCAGAAGACATTGAGGATCATGAGCTTAAAAAAGCCCTGGGCCTTCATTTCGGTACAGCCTCTGGCAACGGATATTCATACAGATTGATGTTCGGGGATAAATCGGAGCATAGTCTGCAGTTTGTATTTGGAGCCATGACAACTGGCGATAACGATGTGGATTTTGATGAAAGAGTTTATATCTACGACACTAGTGCTGAGAATGAAAAAACTCTGAAAGGAAGGAAGACAAGCTCAAGCATCGGGATTACCTATATGAACACTCTGGTAAAAACTGGATATACCAGGTTTTACTTTTTGTGGGGTGGATCATACCTGTATTCTCGACGAAACGAATTTACTCAAAAATACTTAAAGGATGGCTCTTCCTACTATTACAATGCATCCGGAGATCCAGTGAAGGTGAAGAAAAATAAAGACAGATGGACACTGGGAGTAGGGCCAGGATTCGAGCTATTCGCAGACAAGAACCTGAGAGTATCCCTTGAGATACCAATCACGATAAACAACAAGAGCGAAGTCGTACCGTATATTCCCCAAATCGGAGTTTATTACTACTTCGATTGATAGCATGACATAAGAAGAGCACGACATTACGTCGTGCTCTATCTCTACTCACCAATAATCTTTACTAGAACACGCTTGCGACGCCTGCCGTCATACTCACCGTAAAAGATCTGTTCCCAGGGACCAAAATCTAGTTTTCCATCAGATACAGCAATGACCACTTCGCGTCCCATAACCTGTCTCTTCAGATGGGCATCAGCATTATCCTCAAAGCCGTTGTGTTTATATTGTGAATGGGGCTTTTCAGGAGCCAGTCTCTCTAACCACAGCTCAAAATCTTGATGCAGACCATGCTCATCATCGTTGATAAAGATCGAGGATGTAATATGCATTGCATTTACTAAGCACAGTCCTTCTCTGACTCCACTCTCTTTGAGGCATTCATTGATCGAAGAAGTGATATTTAGATACTCTCTTCGCTTGGATGTGTTAAACCAGAGCTCTTTCCGGTAACTCTTCATATACAGGAAGGAATAGTCTCAAGGAATGTTGCAATCTGCGTGGCATTATCAAAGACCATGTCTGCCCCAGCAGCTTCCAATGCTTCCTTTCCACAATATCCCCAGGCAGCTCCTACGGCTATCATCCCAGCGTTTTTTGCAGTTTCAATATCAACTGGCATATCACCCACAAACAAAATCTCATTTGGTTGTGCTTTGAGCCTAGCTGCAAGTTCGAGTGCGACTGTAGGATCTGGCTTCAGAGGTTTATCTTTCTGCTCTCCACTGTAAATCGCAAAAGGATTTTTGTGGTAGTTGATAAGAGCACCCCTAAAGTAGTAACGAATCATCTGCTTGGTATAAAAATGTGGTTTATTGGATAATATTGCAGGCTTAACTCTACGGGACATACATAGCTTCAGAAGATAAAGGATGCCGGGATAAACATTCGTGTTGTCACGCCAATTGATATCATAGTACTTCCAAAACAGCTGTTTGGCCTGTTCCTTGATCTTCTTGGTTTGTTGGTTGGCGGGGAGGGATTTCTGCACTAGCTCATCAAGACCGCTACCGATAAAACATTGATAGTCTTCAATCTTGTGCTCTGGATACTTCAATATCGACAGAGCCTTATTCATAGAATTGGCAATATCCGTCAGGGTGTCCAGGAGGGTACCATCCAAATCAAAGATGATAGCCTTTACTTTTGGAGTTTCTTTCATTTCATACTTCCTTAATCTATGTTGTTAATTTTGATGGGTTCTGATTCACTTCCTGCATACAGGGATATGTGTGGGAATGGTATCTCAATGTTCTCTGCATCAAAACGCTCTTTGATATCTATCATCAGTGCGGTTTTCAGCGCAACAAACTCTGTTGTATTGGCCCATACTCCAAACATAATATTGATCCCGGAATCGGCAAATTCCGTGACTTGGACTACTGGAGCGGGATCTTTTAGTGCAAGCTCCTGTTTATCTGCCAAATCTAAAAGGACTTCTCTTACCCTACGTAAATCTTCCTTGTAAGCCACAGATACTTCGATATTTACTCTACGAACAGGATACTTTGTGATGTTTATCACATCAGCCTTGATCATTGTTTCATTGGGAATTCTGACAAACCGATTGTCAAAAGTGTTGATTTTCACTGAGAGAAGATCGATAGTGGCTATTGTGCCAATTGTACCGCCCACTTGAACTATATCACCAATCATAAACGGTCTCTCGGAAATCAAAAATATACCACTGATGATATTGGAAACACTCGTCTGGGAAGCGAAGCCAATGGCCAAGCCAAAAACGCCAGCAGCGCCCAGTAACGCACTCAGATTGAACCCAAACTCGTTCATTACAGAAACAAACAGAATTAATACTCCGACATAGTAAACAGCTCTTTGTATCAGCTGTTCCGCCTGTAATGATAGTTTATCATGAATAAGACGAATGGTGATTTTCCTAAGTAATCTCAGGAGTGGAAAACCAATCCCAATAATCAATACTACTCTTACCACAAGAGCTATGCGTTCAGGAGTAACAAACTGATTGAACAAATCACTAAATCCACTTATACAAATCATATCATCTCCTAATATCTTGATTCCGTTTATACTAATTCAGTATTTTCTGTCAAGTATTAAAGTAATTCTTTCGAGAAATCTTTAGTATAC
>CAZZCS010000032.1:0-22523 GCA_964652645.1 uncultured Candidatus Cloacimonadota bacterium
GCGAAAGGCGAAAAGCTTCCGATCTTTACCTCCTGCTGTCCGGCCTGGGTAAAGTATGCCGAGCAATCCTTCCCAGAGCTGCTGGATAATCTTTCCTCCTGCCGCTCTCCCCAGCAGATGTTTGGTTCCATCGCCAAATCCAGACTGCCAGAGCTGATGAAGGTGCCACTTGAGAAGCTAACCGTGGTATCAATCATGCCCTGCACAGCCAAGAAATACGAAGCAAAGCGCGGCGAATTTATCAATGAAGGTATTGCCGATGTAGACTTCGTGCTCACGACTCAAGAGATCGGAAAAATGATCCAGGAAGCAGGATTGGACTTTGCCAGCCTGGAGCCTGAATCAATGGATCTGCCCATGGGCTTTGCGACTGGAGCAGGTGTGATCTTTGGTAATAGCGGTGGCGTGAGTGAAGCTGTGATCCGTTATGCAGCCGACGTCTTGAACGTTCCCTTCCCAGAACAGATTGTCCTGCAAGAGGTAAGAGGTACCCAGGGAATTCGTGAAGCTGTAATCACCAGTGACAAGGGTGAGCTGAGAATGGCTGTGGTGCATGGCCTGAAAAATGCTGCCAGCCTGGCCCGAAAGATCATCGATAAAGAAGTCGAATACGATATAGTAGAAGTGATGGCATGCCCGGGTGGATGTATTGGTGGTGCGGGTCAGCCCATCAGTCAGAAGCTGGATTCCAGACAGTCCAGAACTACGTCTTTGTACCATGCGGATAAGATAATGCCTATGCACAGAGCGCAGGACAATCCCTTTATCAAAGAACTTTATGAAGTACTTTTGAAAGAGCCCAATAGCCACAAAGCGCATGAACTGCTTCATACTCATTACAATAGCAGACGCAGGATCGAAGATGAAGAGATCTCCTTCTCTGCTCCATCCAAGGAAGAGCGCAGCAAGGTACGCGTCTGCATCGGAACCAGTTGCTTCCTGCGTGGTGCTCAGGAAATCCTGAGTAAAACGCTCCAACAGGTGGAAGAAAACGGTTGGCAAAACCGCTTTGATATAGCGGCAACCTTCTGCACAGAACAGTGCGATAAAGGCCCAACCATTGTCATCGACGGAGAAGTGATCCATCATGCTAAAATCGAAGATGTGAACAAAAAGATAGCACAGGCTGCAAAAGCCAGGGAGATCTGAAATGACGAAGATCCTTATCTGCATGGGTAGCTCCTGTTTTGCCCGCGAAAACAAGCGGAACCTGCATCTCATCCAGGAGTTTTTGAAAGCTCACTCTCTGATAGACAGCGTAAGGATCGAAGGTTCACTCTGTATGGGAGATTGTGGTAGAGGCCCCAATCTCAAGATTAACGACACTATGTATCATGGTGTTTCAGAAGAGAATGTATTGGAAATCCTCGAAAGGGAATTGATGACTTATGTATAAAACTCAACCGATATATACCGAAAAGACCGAGTGTCAGGATTGCTACAAGTGTGTACGGGCCTGTCCCGTGAAAGCGATAAAAGTAATTGATGGCAGTGCCGCAGTTATTCCTGAAGCTTGTATTTTGTGTGGTCGCTGCACGGAAGTATGCCCTGTGGGAGCCAAAAAGATCAGAGATGATCTGGCATGTGCCAAAGCTCTCATAGCGAGTGGAGTTCCCGTATATGCTTCGCTGGCACCGTCTTATCGTACCGATTTCAGTGGCCTCTCCTCAGCCAGACTGATCAATGCGATAAGGGCCTTGGGCTTTGCGGGAGTATCGGAAACAGCATTAGGGGCGCAGGAGGTTTCATCCGCCTGCGCTTCGCTGCTGAAGAATTCCAGTCAGAAGATCCACCTATCCTCGGCCTGTCCCTCTGCCATTCATCTGATAGCACAATATTATCCTCATCTTACCAAGTATGTGACACCGCTGCTGTCGCCTCTGCAGGCTCACGCCAGAATGCTGAAAAAACTCTATGGCGACCAGATAAAAGTCATCTTTATTGGGCCTTGCGTTGCAAAAAAGAACGAAGCAGAGAATCACTTTGATTTCGCCATTACCTTTTCCGACTTGAGAAGATGGTTCAACCAATCTGCTCTGGATTGGACAAAGCTGGAATCGAGTGGCGAGTTTGTACCCCATCCTGCAGGAAACGGGGGTCTATATCCCATCGATGGCGGTATGCTGGAGGGGATCAAACACTATAATGAGTCTCTGGATGTACATATGATGAGCTTTAGCGGTGTTGAAGCGATCATGGACGCTCTTGCAGAAATAGACCGAACAGATTATGGGAAACCAGTTTTTGTAGAGTTACTTTCTTGTAGCGGTGGTTGTGTAAATGGCCCTGCCGTGCTTGCCAAGGGCTCTACCATCAAAAAGCGTTACAACATCATCGAGGGCACATCTGTCGGGGATGACCCCGTGGATATGGAGATGGACGAAATCCGGAGCAATTATGCCCCCAGAGAAATCGTCCCCACACCTCACGAACCTGCAGAAATCGCTGCAGCCCTGCTGCGAATCAGCAAAAAGCGCAAGGAAGATGAGCTCAATTGTGGTGGGTGTGGCTATGATACCTGCCGGGAATTTGCCGCAGCTCTCCTGGAAAACAAGGCGGAACCTGCCATGTGCGTCTCTTACCTGCGAAAGCTAGCTCAGAATAAGGTCGCAGCCCTGATCAAGGCTATGCCCTCCGGATTGGTAATCGTGGACGAAAATCTCAAAATTATCGAATCCAACTGTCGCTTTATCCAGCTCATCGGGGGCGATGCAGATATCGTTTCGCAGGCAGATCCCGATCTTGAAGGAGCCTATCTGGAACGGCTGATCCCCTTCCACGACCACTTTAGTAAGGCTATTAAGGATGGTACAGAGGTAAAGGTTACTGATCTCAGGTACAACAACAAGATCATCAGGATGACAGTGTTTTCCATCCAGCCTCATCACGTGGTGGGTGGTATCTTTCAGGATATTACTGAGCCAGTGATCCAGCGGGAACAGATCATTGATAAAGCTGCTGAGGTGATGAAAAAGAACCTCACAACGGTGCAGCAGATCGCTTTTCTCCTGGGTGAAAACGCAGCAGATAGCGAAATTCTGCTAAATTCCATTATTGAGTCTTTTACACAAAAGGATTGAAGATGCCGGAGTATTTCCTCGAAGTAGATTACTACCAGATCTGCAAACACAAACAGATCGCCTGTGGCGACAGCTTTTTCAGTCGGAAATTTGATGACAGGATTGTTACTGTTCTGGCCGATGGACTCGGTAGCGGGATCAAAGCCAGCGTTCTGGCAACTCTTACGACCACCATGGCCACAAACTTTATCAGCTCACACATGGATATAAAACGTGCTGCTGAGGTGATTCTGGAAACACTTCCCGTCTGCTCTTACCGCAAGATTGGATATAGTACCTTTACCATAGTGGACGCCTGTTTCGATGGTAAAGTGAGCATTATCGAGCATGATAATCCCTCCTTTGTCCTGATCCGGGATGGACGTATCCAGGAAATTTCCAAACAAGAGATTACCCTCAAAACGGAGCGTAGATCCCAGCTTTTCTATACTCAGTTTACTCTGGAGCCAGAAGACAGGATTGTCTTTTATTCGGATGGAGTCTCACAGGCAGGTATGGGCATGCCCCTCTTTCCACTTGGATGGCTGGAAACAGGAGCTACGGACTATCTCCAGAAGCTGGTAGGGGAGTCCACATCCATCTCTGCAGGAGAGATCAGCAAGAAGCTGGCTCTCAAGGCTCAGGAACATGACGGGAGCAGAGCTGCTGATGATATCACCTGTGCTGCCATCTATATGCGTAATCCACGCAGAACCCTGCTGATGACAGGTCCTCCCTATATTCCAGAGCATGATAAGGCCCTGGCGGAGATTGCGACCAGTTTTGAGGGTAAGAGGGTGATCTGTGGCGGAACCACCGCAGCTATCATCTCCAGAGAGACTGGCGCGCCACTGTCTGTAAACTTGAAAGAGGTAAACTACGATAGTGAAATACCTCCCACTGCTGCCATGCAGGGTTATGAACTGGTGACAGAGGGCACAATTACCCTGAGCAAAGCACTCAAGATTTTGGAGAAAGATCCCCCCCTGGAAACACTAAGAGATGACGCGGTCAAGAAACTGATCACAGTCTTACTCAATAGCGATATTATCAGATTTGTGGTGGGTACCAAGATCAACGATGCCCATCAGGACCCGGCTCTGCCCAAAGACTTGGAGATCAGACGCAACCTCGTGAAGCAAATGGCCAGGTGTCTGGAAAATCAATATATGAAGCAGACGAGTGTGGAGTTCATCTGAGTATGTAGGTACCGTCGCTCGCTGAGACCGTAACGTAGCATTCCAATGCTACAAGTTTGTCCAAGTGATCTCCTGCTTTTTGGCGACGAGAAGTCTCCACCCCAAACCCTCAAATCCCCCAAATATCGAAAATATCCAAATATCACAGGTATGGCAGCCAACTCCCCAGACCAAAAAAAAGGGCCGCATTTCTGCGGCCGCAAGTCTTTCTATGTAGTTTATTTATTTGCTTTCTTCTTCAGTCTCTTCTTCTTTGCAGCAGTTACCATCTTCATCGTGGTTTTTACCATCGCAACAGCAGCTGTCTTCACATTCTTCTTCGCCCAGCTCGGAAACGGTAATGTTCAAGGCGCATTTACCAAGTTCGGGATAAAAATCGTCCACATACTCGCGGATAGTAGTCTCGATATCGTTGTGTTTATCGATGATTTCAGCGGAGAATTTGGCAGTAATACTGAGGTCGTTAAAGGTCTTTCTCATGTCCAATTTTGGTTTCTCGCCATACACATTGTTCAAGAATTCGGGTAGGGATTTGGAGAGCTTGACAACGCCACTGACGCGTTTGTAAGCCTTCAATCCGAAATAACCGGCAAGGGCAGTTCCACCCAGAACGAATACAGTTTTAAAAAACTTACTCATAGCTGTTACCTCTCTTATTTATATATTGATTTGATTCTGCCCCAGGAGCGGTTCTGATTGAACACTGGCTGCATCAGAACAATGTCCGACCGATTTCTGGGATTTAGGGAGTACTCTCCGAAACTATAGGTGACGATCCCACTGATTGAGGTGAATTGGTCTCCCACTCTCACGGAGATAGGGATGTTTCTGGAGCCAAATTCGCTTATTTTGATCTGACACTGGCCAGTGCCATCTGTGACAAAAAGTTTGGAGTTCGAAGCCAGTACCTGCGAGCTGGTAGTAGAAAGAACTCTTACAAAAACCCCTTCGTAAGCTTCAGCTTCGTCGGATCTGCTTAGCTGAGCAGTTGTCAGAGTTATTGGCTGGGGTAAGGAAACGTTTGAATCTAAGATGCGAAAGCTGCTGATATCGGAGATACAAGTCATCCCAAAGCTTTCACGGACTACACCATCAATCTGGATTTTGTCTCCGATGGCAGGGTTATTTCTTCTGTCCTGGACAAAAATTCCACGCCAGGGACCGTTTATAGGCTCGCTGATGAAGTATCCACCGCTTCTGTAGTCGGTTGCTGTCACGATCCCTTCCACACTGACAGATCTGCCAGCATAAGGTGATGGATAGGTGTAATCCACACCGGGACTACTGGTGTATTGTATCTCATATATCGATACTGCTGCCAACTGAATGGCCAGTAAAATGAACAAGCTTATCAATACGTATTTCATAATCGTACCTCTATGAGCCTAAACTATTGAAACACTGTACACTTGTCAAGAAAAATCTGCATTTTCCTTTCTTTATCATTGCCAGATGCGGATTGAAGCACTCTTAATCTGGGCTTCCAACCATTGATCAAACCAATCTGAACTCAGTGTTTTCATATATAACTCGAGTATTTTTCCAGGCTCTACAATCTGATTTTTTGTAGTGTTTACGTTGTTGACTATGGGGATGAGTACCAGGTCGCCAAATACATGAGTACGGATCTGTTTGTCACGGTGATCCTTTATTACCTGATACAATAGATATTCGACAGGAAGATTGAAGAGAGTGTCGCCAATTCCGATTGAGGGGGTACTGTGGATTTTGAAGGCTTGGGGATTACTGAGGGCAGCAGCCGGTTTGGGATTGAAAAGCAGCCATTGTCTGGCAATTTGATCGGTTACCTGCAGACGTTTGCTATCTTCCAGATCCTTTACTATCTGCTCTTTCACTTCAGAGAGGTTCTTGTATTGCCTGGTCTGATTTTGTACTACCTGGACAACCACCCAGGCAGATAGCTTGTGAGAGTATACAGGCTCAAGAATCGATCCTGGCCTGGCTCGAACAAGCCTTGATCCAATCTGGTTTACGACTTCCAGATCGTTTATCCACAAAGAATCCTGGTGCATTATACTGGTAGTATGAAAACTTGCATCGATCTCGTAGGCGGCTTCCCTGAGTCCGTAGCTGATGCCTAGCTCCATGAGGGATTTGGCTCGTCCATAGTAAGAATCAATGGTTAGCTGTCCAGGCGTGGGGCGAATCACGATCTCGCTCAGGCGAACCATTGATCTGGTCCGGTCGAGCACCTGGTAAATTTTCCAATGATCGTCAAACTGGAGGGGAGGAGTAATCTCTCCGTTTTTGAGATTGTTGATCTGATTCAGGGTAGCTTCGCTCAGTTCAGTGAGTCTCACAAACCCCAGGCTTCCGCCTCTGAGAGAGGATTCGGATACAGAAAACTTCTCGGCCAGGGCTGCAAAATCAGCTCCTTTGGAGAGGGCAGTGTAGATAGAATCGACTAAAGTGATGGTCAGATTGTAATCTTCAGGACGAAGCTCCACTCCGACCAGAGCAAAATCCAGTTTGGTTGCTTTTTCCTGGCCAAAGCGTTGGAGATTGTTCTGGTAAAAGCTTTGGATCTCGTTGTCGCTGATATTGACTTTGGTCTCTTTGGAATCGAAAACCACCCAGTCGATATTGGCTTTACTACTGTATATATCGCCGATCAGGCGGGCCTCACGTCTGGTGAGCATTGTATTCTTGATCAGCTCCATTTTCAGCTTTTGGATGGGGATTATATACTCCAGGTAGTGCTGTTTTATGGGGAGTAGGTTTACTGGCGTATCATACTCCAGTGATTGCAGATAGAGGCTGCGATCGAAACGACCATTGACTGTCAGCAGGGGAGAGGTATATAGGTAGGAGGGTACATTTGCGATCAAGGAGTCGATGACTTCCTGTTGGGTCACAGTGATGTCGTACTTTTCAAATTGCTTCTTCAGAATCACATGGATAGTGATGTTGCGCCATGTGTTGCGCAGGATCTCTTTCTTTTCCTCAGCATCAGGTGTACGTCCTTTCTCGGCCATGAAGTTGTTAAAATGACCCCGATGGGAAGCCACAAAATCGGTGTAGGAAATATCAGTTCCATTTATCCTGCCTGCGTTATTGGATTTTTGGATGGCACAGGCAGAGGTCAGCATGATAGCTACCAGTGTTAGCGCGAAAATCAATTTTTTCATTTTTGGGACCTTAGTCATATCTTGTGTTGGAGTTCTTTCAATTTTTGCCAGGCCATGTTAGGGCTCAGCTCGTCTAAATCTAGCTCTTTCAGCTCTTCGATTATCTTATCTTTATGATCCGTTTTGTCCAGTAAAACTTCAAATATGTCGATCTGGGGTGAATTTTGGTTCAATCTTTTGCGGATGGAGGCTGTAAGCCCCTGGGGGCTGATTTCGTGTTCTTCCAGATTTTTCAGGATCTCTTTGGCTCTGCGGATCACCCGATCTGGAATCCCTGCCAGGCGCGCCACCTGGATCCCGTAACTCTGGTCGGCTCCACCACGCTCGATCTTTCTCAGGAAGATCACTTGATCGTTCCATTGTTTTACCACTACATTATAGTTTTGGATGGCGGGGTAGATGTGTTCCATTTCGGTAAGTTCGTGATAGTGCGTGGCAAAAAGCGTGAGGGCTTTTTTATATTTCTCCACATGTTCGATGATCGCCCAGGCCAGGCTCAGTCCGTCAAATGTAGATGTCCCTCGTCCGATCTCATCGAGCAAGATCAGAGAGTTGGGGGTGGCGGAGTGCAGGATGTTTGCCGTCTCAATCATTTCAACCAGGAATGTACTTTGCCCTTGAGCCAGGTTATCTGAGGCTCCTACTCTGGTAAAAACCCGATCGAACACAGGTAAGGACATGCTTTGAGCAGGGACGAAGCTCCCGATCTGGGCCAGGATTACCAGTAGTCCTATCTGGCGCAGATAGGTTGATTTCCCTGCCATGTTTGGTCCAGTGATTATAGCAATGCGGGTATTTGTATAGTCCAGATCTGTATCGTTTGGGATGAAAACTTCCTCTTCCAGGAGTTTTTCGATTACGGGATGGCGTCCTTCAACAATCCTCAGAGTTCTGGCCTCTGTAAATATGGGGCGGCTGTAGTTGTTCTGCCAGGCGATATAGGCCAGGCAGCTATAGACGTCGAGGATTGCGACCAGATCGCTCAGTTCCTGCAAGCGGGGCAGGTATTCTGCCATGGCCAGGCGAAACTCACGATACATCTCATACTCAAGGCTTTTTATGCGCTCTTCGGCACTGAGTACCTTGGCTTCAAACTCCTTGAGTCTGGGCGAGATGTAGCGCTCTGAATTGACGAGGGTTTGCTTTGCGATGTAGTAATCCGGAACCTTGGCCTTGTGGGCATTGGTGACTTCCAGATAGTAGCCAAAAACCTTGTTGTATCCGACCTTCAGGGATGGGATTCCGGTCTTCTTCTTTTCATCGTCTTCCAGCTTCAAGATCATGCCTTTGCCATCATAGATGATATCCAAAAGCTCGTCCAGATTCTCATCGCAGCCCTTATTGAAGATGCCGCCTTCGGTGATGCTGGTAGGGGGCTTTTCGATTATTGTCTTATCAATCAGATCGTATATATGCTGATAGGAGGAGAGGGATTTCTGCCATACTACAAAGCTGCTATCATGGAAGCTTGAGAGCACTTCTGCCATCTCCTGGCAAACCAGCAGATAAGATTTGAGGGCGTTCAATTCGCGAGGATTGATTCTCAGGGAGCCCAGGCGTGAGACGATTCTGCTGATGTCTCCGATATCTTTGAGTACCTGCCGCAGATCTTTCAGGTATGCGGGATTGGCCAGAAATCGCTGGATAAAATCCTGTCTTTGGATAATTTCATCACAATCAAGCAGTGGGTGCATCATCCAATTTGCCAGAAGCCTGGATCCCATCGGAGTCATCGTCTGATCTATCACGGAGAGTAAGCTTCCGTGCTTGGTGCCGTAGCGGATGGATTTGCTCAGCTCCAGATTTCGCCTGCTGATCTCATCGAGCTGCATATAGTTTGCCAGGCTATAGTATTCCAGGCTCGAGATGTGGTTGAAGGGAGTATTATTCAGAGACATCACATAGGCCAGGGCTCCACCAGCGGCGGTAGCGCCGACTTTCTTGTTGTGAGCTCCAAAACCTTCCAGAGTTCGTACGTTGAAGTGTTTCTTGAGTAGGGAGATTGCTTCTGAAGTTTGGAACTGCCAGTTATCGAAAATACTGATGGTGGGGGCATATTCGAGCTTGAGAGTTTGCAGCCATTTTTCTGCCGAGGTGCTACTTACGATAATTTCGGCCGGACGCAGACGCATCAACTCGCTAAACATCTCTTCAGGGCCAAGCTCTGTAAAAAGAAAATCTCCAGTAGATATATCCAGGCTTGCCAGCCCGATTTTTTTGGTCGGGTCCTCATAGAAGATGGAACAGAGGAAGTTGTTACCAGTCTCCACTAGCAGGTTCTGATCCATGATAGCGCCGGGAGTGATGATCTCCGTCACTTCGCGTCTCACAAGGCCGATTGCCTTTTTGGGGTCTTCGACTTGTTCACAGATCGCTACTTTGAGTCCAGCGCGGATCAGCTTGTCCAGATAGTTATCCAGGGCATGATAGGGAAAACCAGCCAGGGGAACAGGGTTATCCTCGTTCTTGTTCCTGGTAGTGAGGGTGATGTTCAAAACTTTGGAGGTTGTATAGGCGTCATCGAAAAATGTTTCGTAAAAGTCTCCCATCCGAAAGAGAACCAGTTTGTCTGGATGGGCTTGTTTTACATCGAAGAACTGCTTGAGCATGGGAGTCAGTTTTTGGTCATCGCCCTTTTGTTTTTTGCTCATCTAATTCCTCGTGATAAAGCAATCTATCTCATTTTCTCTGAGCTTGCTGTGGGCAAAGATGGCATCCTGTTGGTTCGCATAGGGGCCACTCACCACGACCCACGTCATCCTGTCATTATGCATGGAATCGTAATATACGGCTGGAATCTCGAAGGATCGAATTCTCTTCACGAGGTTTGAGGCATTGGTTTCATTGCTAAACCTACCTGCCTGGATAAAATAATCTCCCTCGGGTCTGGCAGGGGCTTTGAGGGGAGCGTTCTCAATAAATTCCGACTTTCCGTTGCTTGCCGGGGGAGTAGGATCAGTACTTACAACTGAGGATACTTCCTGGAGGCTCAGCTCTACATAAGGATACAAAAAGCTGATATCGACCGTACTGCCATGTGTGCTTCTCATCTCGAAGAGTCTATCCTCAATCCGATAAGCCAATTGGGAGTATTTGTTCAGGAGGTAGCCTTCTTTGTATTGAGCCACAGCATCCCTGATGTTTCGATTTGCCTCATAGGCAAAGCCCAGCAGGAAGAGAAAGTGCTGTTTGTCTGTGGGTAAACCCTGTATGCTGTTTAGTTTGTTCAAAGTTGTAATGGCACTATGAGATTTTCCTTGATTCAAATAGCTATTTGCGATCAGATAATAAGTGTCTTCCACTAACCGGCTTTGGGGAGCAATACGGAGATAGTTTTCGGAATGATTGATAGCTTTCTGCCAGTCGCCGGTTTGAAAACTACACACAGACTGCCAATAAGTCCGTTCGCTAATGTCGTTATGGGTGATTCTGCGCAACAGATCGGTTGCCGCTTCGATATTGCGATCCAGGATGTTGATCTTTGCTAGCTCGAGGATGCCAAGCTGACCGTACTTGGTGGAGGGATATCTGCTAACGAGCTGATTGTAGGAGGTCGTGGCAGTGCTGATGCTTTTATCCAGGCGCGCCGTATAATAGGAAACAAATGCCCTTTCCTCGTCATTTTGGGGTTTCAAGTTTATCAGATTACCTGCCACGGCGTCCAGATTGCCGCTAGAATACTGTGCTTCCACGTCTATGAATTCCTTCCTGATATTGGCATAGCTAAAGCTCAGGAGAATCAAGCTCAGGAGGATGATCAGAATGATGTTTTTCATATCTTATATAGAGGTTTACGGATTATCCCATGTGGGGAGACTTCAGCGCTGATCTCAATGGCGTAAGACTTATTTGGCTTAGTTTCGAATACTACCGACCCATCCTCGCAGATGAACCGGGCCGGACTGAGCGAGACATCATCTTCCAGCTTTGGGAAGATAATCTCGAGTTCTTCTTCTGCACAGAGCTTGGACAGGCAATCAAAATGTAGCAATCCATCCGCTTCAATACGCAAATTTTTAGCACAAAACTGCCATTCACGGTTGTAGGCTGATTCCTGAATAGGTGTGTCTGCGATGGACTGATTTACTGTATCCTGGTCAAAGCCAAACATGAAGCCTTTATAGTAGGGGCGATGGCTCACCTTATCTGCTTCTCTGTATAGAACATTCCAGTCTTCCACGCTCAGGTTTTCAGAGAGTGCCTTCTTGTAGATTCTGGCCAATTGGGCTACATAGTAGAGGCTTTTCATTCGGCCTTCAATCTTGCCGGAATTGATTCCTGCAGCCTTGAGTCTGGGGATCTCGTCCAGGAGGCAGAGATCTTTGGAACTGAGGACGTAAGTGCCATATTGGTCTTCTTCAATAGGAAAGAACTCACCCGGTCTGGACTCTTCTGTAAGCGCCCAATTCCATCTACAGGGATGAGTGCACTCGCCATAATTTGCGCTTCGATTGTTTAGAGCTGCACTGAGCAGGCATCTTCCTGACCACGAAATGCACATAGCTCCGTGGATAAAAGCTTCCAGCTCCAGCTCGGGCAGCCCTTGCTTGATCTCGAGAAGCTCAGTAAAGCTCAACTCCCGGGCAGGGATTATTCGCCTGGCTCCCAGATCATGCCAGAACCGTGCTGCCTGGAGGTTTGTGGTGTTTGCCTGAGTACTAATGTGGATTGGGAGATCAGTGTTTTTTCTTACGATCTGGAAGACTCCTGGGTCACTCACGATCACGGCGTCTATCTTGCTAGTGGAAAGCCACTGGACAAAATCTTCCAAATCTCCCAAATCTGCATTTCTAGCATATACATTGAGGGTGAGGTAGAACTTCGCGTTATGAAGATGACAGAAGTTCACCGCTTCCAAGATATCAGCTTTACTCAGGTTCCCAGCAAAGGCACGCAAGCCAAACTTTTCGTAGGCACCATAGACCGCATCTGCGCCATATAGCACAGCATAGCGGATCTTTTCAAGGTTTCCGCCCGGGGCAGTGATTTCCATCAGTTGCTCATTGAATTGAGTAGGTCGTGATTAGTTTCAGTGGCCTGCATCTTTTTGCGAAGAGTTTCGATACCCTGGATGGGGCTGATGGTTTTGAGATACTTACGCAGGACGTACATCCGATTCAATTCGTTTTGGGTAAGAAGCAGTTCTTCTCTGCGAGTTCCGGATTTTACCAGATCTATGGCAGGATAAAGCCTCATATCAGAGATACTGCGGTCCAGGACGAGTTCCATGTTACCAGTACCTTTGAACTCTTCAAATATCACCTGATCCATTTTGGATCCTGTATCAATCAGAGCAGTGGCAATAATCGTAAGGCTGCCTGCTTCTTCGGTGTTTCTGGCAGAACCAAAAAACTTTTTGGGTTTGATCAGACCATTGGAATCCACACCACCGCTGAGGACCTTACCGCTGGATGGGGTGACGTTGTTATATGCTCTGGCCAGACGAGTAATACTATCCAACACGACGACCACATCCTGTCCCAGCTCGACCATGCGTTTGGATTTTTCCAGAACGATCTCGGCCACTGCGGCATGGTTTTTGGGTGATTCATCAAAGGTGGAGCTGATCACTTCTCTGTTTCCAGGCTTGAGGATCTTCCGCATCTCAGTCACTTCCTCTGGTCTTTCATCTACAAGCAGGACGATCAAAAACACTTCTGGATGATTTGTCAGAATGGCATTTGCCGTGTCTTGGAGAAGAGTGGTTTTACCGGTTCTGGGCGCTGCAACGATCAGTCCGCGCTGGCCCTTGCCGATCGGAGTAAAAAGATTCATTATGCGGGTGGAATAGTTCTTGGGGTCAAACTCGAGGCTCAATCTGTCTGTGGGGTAGTATGGAGTGAGTTCGTCGAAGGTCCTCAAATCCTGGAGTCTGGCTGGACTGCCATAGTTAATGGATTCGACTCTGAGCAGGGCATAGTATTTCTCTCCTTCTTTGGGCGAACGTACAGGCCCTGAGACCATGTGTCCGTTTTTCAAGCCAAATCTTCTAATCTGGGTGAGAGAGACATACACGTCGTCGCGTCCGGGATTGTAACTATTTTGAGGAAAGCGGAGGAAACCAAATCCATCATCCATGATCTCAAGGCATCCGGTTACGAAGGCCAAACCTTCCTGAGCAGCCTGGAACTCGAAGAGGGCAAATATCACTTCCTCTTTGCGCATGGATGAGTAGCCCTGAATGCCCATTTTTTTGGCAAGTTTATTAAGTTGTACCTGGGTCAAGTTAAACAGATCGTCTTCTATAAGCATTTATATCTCCTATTCTTTATATGCTGTGATTAACAACCGGCTGGCACTGGCACAGCCGACTTCATTTATTCTGGCCATTATGTTTTGGCCTTCAAGTAGTAAATCTTGTGATTCGTCCATGTTCTCAAGACGTTTAAAGGTGTCTTTGCAATTTTTGAGCAAGTTCTCGCAATTTTTTGCTTCTTTGGGGTTATCGACCGGGAAATAGAAGTCTTCAACATCCATATTTTTACAGGGAAGGGGAGAGACGAGATCAAGAATCTCCTGTTTTGTATATGTCTCTCGGTGTGATACCCCCATGCGCTGGTCTATTTGAGCAATCCAATGATGCATTATTATATGAGTCCTCTGGGCTTCACTCTGTTCGCCATCGCGGTACATTTCGCTGAGCAGGAGTAAGCCACCAGGCTTGAGTACTCTGAGTAACTCTGCCAGGACGGCAGCTGGATTTTCCAGGTGGTGTAAAGAATTTACCATGCATACAGTATCAAAGTGAGCATCCTCAAAATCCAGGGACTCCAGATCCATACGATAGATCTCAATGTTGTTTTCAGGGTAGAGTTTCTGAGCATACTGTACAGCCTTATCAGATATATCGATGCCTACGATCTGATTGTATGAGCGGAAGTATTGTCTGATTGTGTTGATGAATTCCCCTCTTCCTGTTGCCGCATCAAGTGCTATCCCCGCATCAATTACGGATAGCTTCTTAAAGACATTTTTCATGATTGTTCCCTCGCTTGCTGTATTAATCGCGTCTATGGCATTTGGTTCTGATTTATAGCGTGCTCCACAGGGTACTCAAAGCACACACTCTAAGTATTTCGGGTGAGTTATTTCGTCAAGCGTTTTCTCGCTATTGGGTCTCTCTAGCTGTCTATAATTCTCAACAGAATAGGCTTATTTGAACCACCTGGCTTTGATGGCGTCTATCGTGCCATCAGCACTCAGTTCTTGAAAAGCTTTTTCCCACATTGATACTGTCTGGGGGCTTGTGGATTTGGAGATCGCGATATAGTAGTCAGATTTGATTACTTCAAAGATTGGTATCAGAGCATCTGCATCGTAACCAGCCCCTGTAATAATGTCTTGTGCTACGAGGTCACTCAGAATAGTCGCCTCCGCATTGCCATCTATGACATTGGTAACATTATCACTGGGTTTTGGAGAGCTGAGAAGATTGGTGAATCCATTGTCCATCAGGTATTGTTCTGTGAACCAGGATGTGGTCGTAGCGATCATCTTGAGTTCTTTGGCGTCTTCAATGCTTCCAATGGAGTAGGCTTTATCCTTTGCTACATAAAGGCTGGAAGTATGATGCCCCAATGGACCTATCCAATTGAAGAGTTCTTTTCTGGCAGGTGTCTGTTCCATACTGAAGAGAACGAGGTTTTTCTCTGCAAGAGCTCTCTCGTAAGCTTCAGTCCAATTGGAAAGCACAATCTCATTATTACTGCCGATCTTGCCCTGAATTGCTCTTACTACATCGGTGGCATAACCACTGATGGAATCTCCTACTGCAAAGGTTATGGGAGGGTAATCTTCTGTGAGAATGGTCATTTTCTGGGGCATCCTCTGGCAGGATAGCGATAGTGCAAATACGATGAAGCAGATAAAAAACATTGTTCTACGCATGAACTTCTCCTTAAATCTCTACTATCGCCATGATCTCAAATAGGTTATCTCATGTCAATCAAAATTTACGTTATGCATGAGACCATAGAGTAATAAAGTCATTGGCCAACGCCTAATTCTATGAGTATCACCTGAGCTTCTCTGCGACTCTTGAACACTCGGCTGCAGAGTCGGTGAGTATCAGTTCCTGCGAAGAAAGCCCAGAAAACCTATTCCTCATGCAACAAAGAACCGATTTCTGAGGATTTGCAACTGCCGAGATCTGCCTTATCATGACGCAAAGCGTACTTGTTCAAGCAATTCAAAGGCGGGCTGTTCGTATGGCAATACTTAAAAAATTTACAAGCCGACATATATATAGGAAATAAATGCAGTTTAATGGCGTTTTTTTTGCTTTACAATATTTATAGCTAAGGATTATACTGCACACGAGCCATAAAATCAAGATGGATGGCCGTTTAGCACGAGATCAGTGCGATTTTAAATAAGTTATGAGGTAATATAAAAAAACAAAGCGCATCACAAAAAAAAGGAGTCAACTATGAAACACCTTTGGTTTTTATTGATTCTGCTCTCTGTTGTAAGTATGTCCTATGCGGCAATTGACGATTAATATACGTTTAATGCCACAACCGGTACATACACAGCCATAGCGGGTACGAATCTCAACATCAGTTCGGACGACGCTCTATCGGAAGCGGTACCGATCGGGTTTACCTTCCCCTATGGAGATTTCTCTTACAATCAAGTAAAAGTTTCATCCAATGGTTGGGTGGGTCTGGGTATCGCACATACTTCAAACCTGCTGTCAAATCAACTAAACTCCACAACTAATCATCCAATCTTAGCGGCATTGTGGGATGATCTATCTCTGGTGGGAGGCAGTGCTACCTATCTGACTACTGGCGTTGCACCGAACCGGATATTCACAGTCCAACATGCCAGCATCCAGTGGAACTACTATGCTGGGAATGCATTTAACTATCAAACCAGATTGCACGAGAATGGCAAGATCGAATTTGTCTATGGATCTTATACAGGTGCACCAAGTAATGCTTCAGGCTCAATAGGGATCAATATGAGCCCAGGTGGTGCCGGATGGTTCTATAGTATAACTCCTGGTAATCCTGCTACTTACTCTACGACCACAGAGAATAGTATGTTGACCACCTTCCCGGCGGAAGGCACCATCTACGAATTTTTACCTGCTGTTCCGGTGAACAATGATCTGATGGCATTGTCCATAGTCGGAAATGTAACCCCCTCCGTAGACACCTCTACCGATTATGTAGTTACTGTGCGCAATCGAGGACTGGCGGCACAGACTAACTATCAAGTACAGATAGTGTCAGGAACCGGAACAGTATTAGCCTCTGTTGCCGGACAGGCAATCCAGCCAAATCAAGTGATTGAACACACCATAACCTGGACGCCGACTGCTGAGGGTCCTATTATCCTCAGAGGTAAGACTAATTTGGTGGGCGATGAAAACACACTGAACGATCAGTCTCCACCCATAAATGTATCGGTTATGCCAGCCGGGCTGATGGTCGTGACTATTGGTGACGGAAATGAATTTGGTAGATTACCTCTGGATATGTACTATAGAAACAGCCTCTACCAAACGCTGTATTTTCCTCCAGAAATCGGCGTGGTGGGAACCATTACAGCCATTACATTTTACAATGACTTCCAGACCAACCTTCCCAACATGCCTACCAAGATCTGGTTGGGCACAACAACCCAGGCAGACCTGTCTGGCGGTTGGATCCCCGCATCTCAGCTTACCCAGGTTTTTGATGGGAACGTCAATTATCCCACTGGGGAAAACAGCATTTTGATTCCCCTGGAGACTGCATTTACCTACACTGGTGGAAACCTTGTGATGATGGTAAATCGTCCGATGGACACCACTTATTATAGCTCCATGGATCGTTTCAAGGTGCAGACAGTGGGCACAAATAGAGCTCTAAATGTCTGGGCTGATGGCACTACATTCGATCCAAATAATCCACCTACAGGGACAACCCCCACGGGGACTTTCCCCAAAACCAGCTTATACATGACCCCGCTGGGGACAGATCCCATGGCCATAATTAGTCCTTCCGAATGGAACTATGGCACTGTTCTTATGGAGACGACTCATACCCGCCCATTCACAGTGATGAATGGGGGAGGGGGCACACTTACTGTGAATTCTGTTACCATCAGCGGTTCCCCCCATTTTAGCATTCAGAATCTGAGTACTTTACCCGCATCTCTTGCAACAGGGCAGAGTGTAAACTTCAATGTTGTCTATGCCCCCACAAGTGCCGGAGTCCACAACGGCACAGTAACCATAACCGATAATATTACCCGGCAAACCCACACAATCCAGCTCACGGCAACTTGCCTGGATCCTACTATCTATGCCCTGCCGCATCTGGAAAACTTTGATGTGCCAATAGCTCCAGCTCTACCAGTGGATTGGACTACGATCATCAGTACTACTTCTACAGGATATATCAGAACCATTACCAATGCACCCTATACTGCCCCCAACTCTGTAGAGATGTACAACTCTGCCGATAATGCCGCGACTATGCTGTTGATAGCACCTCAGTACGCTACAAACATTCCCATGAACACATCCAGAGTAAACTTCAGAGGTAGAGCAGCAAGTAATAACTATACACTGGAAGTGGGTGTAATGACCAATCCGCAGGATGCAAATACCTTCGTCTCTGTCCAAACTGTTAGCTTGAACACTACATGGACAGAGTACGTGGTTAGTTTTGCTGGCTATGCAGGGACGGGAAGACATGTCGTATTCAAACATGCAAACGAAGGGACATATCGTTCCTTGTATATAGATAACGTCATGTTTGAAGTGATTCCCCAAAACGACCTGGCTGCAGTCTCTGTAACAGGTAACCAAACTCCGTCGGTTGGAAACGAAACCTTCTACACGGTCAATGTTTACAACTGGGGTACGGCTGCTCAATCAAACTACCTGGTCAAGCTCTTCACCTCCAACCATGTCGAATTAGCTTCTGTGCCCGGTGTAAACATCCCTTCAGCCACCACGGTTCAGATCCAGATTCCATATACTCCGACAGCAGAAGGCCCCATGGGTATCTATGCGAAAACACTTCTGACAGGAGATCAAAATCCAATTAATGATGCCTCCCCGGTTTTGAATCTTACTGTTATGCCCGCTGGGATGATGGTAGTAACTATTGGTGATGGCAATGAACAAGCCCTGATTCCAGTCGATATGTTCTGGCGCAATAGCTTGTTTGAAACCCTCTTCTATCCGAATGAAATTGGCGCTTTTGGCACGATCACAGCGCTGAGTTTCTATAATAACTTCCAAACGAACCTGCCGAATATGCCCACCAAGATTTGGCTGGGAAGTACCACTCAAGAAAATCTGAGTGGCGGTTGGATTCCATCCACACAGCTAACTCTAGTTTTTGACGGGACAGTTAACTACCCCTCTGGGCAAAATACTATCGTAATACCCTTGAGTACTCCCTATCCTTACACGGGAAACAATCTCGTTATGATGGTAAACCGTCCTATGGACACCCAGTATTACAGCTCACTGGATACCTTCGCATCCCAAACGATTGGCAACAACCGCGCTCTCAAGGTCAATTCCGATGGAACCTTGTACGACCCTGCTAATCCTCCCACAGGAGTAACTCCCACTGGCCAATTCCCCAAGACCAGCTTACACATGACTCCGTTGGGACCTGACCCCATCTTTTTGGTGAATCCCGCAGATAGAAACTATGGTACTGTGCTACTGGATTCAGTTCACAACCAGACCTTTACCATTATGAACGTCGGTGGTGGCACTCTTGGGATCAATTCCATAGCCATTGCCGGTTCTGAACACTTCTCGATAGTGAATATGCCGACTCTTCCAGCCAGTCTCAATACTGGCCAAAGTATCTCCTTTATTGGTAGATACAATCCCAGTGTGGCTGGAACTCATGCCGCGACCATCACCATTGTGGATGATGTAGCAGATACCAGAAATTCCCTCAGATCCTCACAATCCCGCCAGAGCCATACTGTTGCTCTCAACGGTATTTGCGTCGATCCCACAATCAACACAATGCCTTATCAGCAGAACTTCGATACAGTGACCGCTCCTTCGTTGCCAGTGCAATGGACCAAGATCATAAATACCAACAGCACCGGCAACATTGTAACCAGCACCACTACCCCAAACTCTGCTCCCAATAGTGTCCTCTTTACCAATGTAGCAGATGCAAACGCAACTATAATGCTGGTTGCTCCACCCTACGCAACGACCATTCCCACTAATACGACCAGAGTCAAGTTCTTCGCCAGAGGAACCAGCGTGAGTTATTCACTGTCTGTGGGAGTGTTGACAAATCCACAAGACGCATCGACATTTACTGAAATTCAGGTTGTTCCGATGGCAACCACCTGGTCTGAGTTTGTCGTCACCTTTGCCGGATATCAGGGTACTGGTCGCACGATTGCCTTCAAGCTTGGTGCAGGCACAACCTATCAGAACGTTTACCTCGATAATGTAATGCTGGAAGTTATTCCGGATGATGATCTGGCTGCATTGTCAGTAACAGGAAACATAACCCCGTCTGTCGGTATGGCCACCAGCTATACAGTAAACGTGTTTAACTGGGGTACCAACTCTCAAAACGACTATTTGGTAAAGCTCTTCACTATGGATGATGTAGAAGTGGCTTCTACAAGTGGTCCTCAAATCAACCCTGGAAACTATGCTGCAGTTCAGTTAGCCTGGACGCCAGAAACTGAAGGCGTCAACGGGCTTTATGGTAAAATAGTATTGGCTGGAGACGAAAACCCCTTGAATGATGAATCTCCCATACTGAATGTGACAGTCCAGCCTGCAGGCCTGGTTGCCCTGACCATCGGTGATGGATCCCAACTCGCCAGAATTCCCCTGGATATGTATTATATGAACTCACTGTTTGAGACCATCTATACTGCCCCAGAGCTCAGTAATACTATTGGCGCGATCTACGGGATTGGTTTCTACAACGACTTCTCTTCCAACCTGTCTGCCAGACCTACAAAAATCTGGCTGGGTACTACCACTCAGACGGACCTCTCCGCTGGTTGGATCCCCTCCACGAATCTTACGCTGGTGTTCGATGGTAATGTTGATTATCCCTCCGGGCAAAACCTGATTCATATCTCATTCCCAGAACCCTATCTCTACCTCACAGGGGATAATCTGGTACTAATGGTCAACCGCCCCATGGATACCCAATACTACAACTCACAGGATAGATTCCAATGCCAAACCGTTGGCTCCACCAGAAGCAGAAATATGTTTTCTGATGGGACACCTTACGATCCAGCCAACCCGACCGGTGGTACAGTCTCCGGCCAGTTCCCCAAGACCACATTCTTCATCATCCCAGGTGGAGTGGGGCACTTGAATGGAACAATTACCGGCGCCGGCAACCAACCTCTCTCTGGAGTAGCCATCCAGTTCATTAATGGGGGCTATACTACTACTACTAATGCCCAGGGTTACTATAACATTCAAAATATCATTGATGGCTCTTATCAGGTCAGTTTCAGCCGTCATGGATACATCACCCACACGCAGGAAGTAGTAATTCCAGAAGATACGACGGTTACTCTGGACCTGCAATTGGAACAGATGCCAATGGTGACTGTGAGCGGAACCCTTGTAGCCAGTGATACCGGTGCTGGAATCGGTGGAGCAGGGATTACGCTTACCGGATATGAGCACTATACGGCCTCAACCAATACACAGGGACAGTTCTCGATAGCGACTGTATATGCGAATAACACATACGACTATACAATCGTAGCCCCTGGATATCAAAATGCCTCTGGTCAGATTGTAGTGGGAACCACAAACTACAATATGGCCACCATCGTTCTGAACGAAGTTGCCTACGCTCCCAGGCAGGTACAGGGTGAGATCATTACTAATAACACTCAGGTAAGTCTCACTTGGGAAGCGCCGGATCCAACAGCTCTGGATATCACAGAAAGCTTTGAATCTGCCACCTTCCCTCCTCAGGAATGGTCTAATGTAGTCACTAATACCGGCCCTGCCAACGCTTCTGGGATATATCCCACCTGGTGCAGGTTTGGCACAGTAGTTATCAGTGGCGAAACCATAGCCCCAACGGCCGGAAGCTGGCAGGCTGGTCTCTGGTGGGATTATGACCATCAGGATGAGTGGTTGATTACTCCGCTCTTCAACTGCCCTCCATCGGCCTATCTATCCTTCGATAGCCACGTCTTTCTGGGTTCTGCAAGTGGTGACCACTACTATGTAAAGATATCTACAGACGGCGGCAATCAGTGGACTGTGCTTTGGGATGCTTCAGCTCAGACGGGCGGTTGGAACAGCTACGATGTTCCCATTACTTTGGACCTCAGTATGTATGAAGGTCTTCAGGTAAAGCTCGCGTGGAATGCGGTAGATCCTCCCACCAATGATGGTCTATGGTATGTTTGGTTCATCGATAACATCTACATCGGTAATGCCGTAACTACCATTGTCTTCAATGACTACGAAATGGAAACACGTTCTGCTCGTGGCGATGGGGTGAGAATCACCTCTTCCCAAAGAGACAGAGCCCCTCATATGTCCAATCTCAGCACTTCCCGCAGAGTCGAAACAGGAATGCGGATGGTGGAACCCAGAAGGCAGGCCTCTTCAGTTTCTACTCCTGTCAAAACCAGCAGTAGAGCCCTTGTGGGATACAGAGTATGGCGTCTCACAGCTGGCCAGGAGACAAACTATGCTACCTGGGTCAGCCTCACTCCAGAGACCACCACAGATACTGATCTCATCGATGAAGCCTGGGCAACCCTGCCAAACGGCACCTATCGTTGGGCCGTCAAAGCCGTATATACCTCAGATGTGCTCTCCGTACCATCCTTCTCCAACCCTCTGGTAAAACAGGTGGTCAATGGAAACATCGCAGGTGTGATCCGAAACAGCGCAAACCAACCAATTGTTGGTGTCACTGTATCTGCTGGTACCTATTCTGCGACTACGAACTCCGTCGGAGCCTACAGTATGGTGGTTCCGATTGGAGTATATTCAGTTACAGCTTCCAAGGATGGCTATCAATCCCAGACCATCGAAAACGTAACGGTAAACGCAAGCCAGACCACCACAGTGAACTTCATTCTGGCCGTAGTCTCCAATGAAGACGAGGTGATCCCGGTCGTCG
>CAZZCS010000033.1:0-22240 GCA_964652645.1 uncultured Candidatus Cloacimonadota bacterium
AAAACCCCTCAGAGAGCTCAATATCATACTCACAGATTGTCCATCCAAAGCCACCAACTGCCCTCTCACTTATAGACAGGCGTGTATCAGACGTGTATCAGGCGTGTATCAAGTGTGTTCTCGAACACACCTGATACATGTTTGATACACTTGTGTTTGAGATGTGTTTATATAGACTTCATTGGCGATCAATTATTAGCTCATTGCTCGTGGAGGGGACTTGATAGACTTTGTCATTGTATCATGTAGTAAGAATTCAAATACCCGTTAGCATAAGAAATCAAGACATAAATAAGTAATCAAGTGTTCGATTTCACTATGTAAGTGAATGCTTTCATAACCTTTTGAGCATAGAGAATTCCATGCATGCTATCGCTGAAGGCTCCAGCAGCTTCAAGAGCCTCTGTAACACTATCAATATTGGCTTCTGATACAATCATTTTACAAAGCTCGCGTAGTATTGGTAATTTGGGCTCTTCACTAGCTGAACTCTTGTATTTCAGTCGGCACAGTGTTGCCCCTGGAGCTCCATTTTCCATGGCAGCTTTGGTCAAATGGAAACCATTGCCTTCATCACAGATTAACGTCAGTTCCATTAATGATGTAAGAAATTGTCGCTTATGAGCGCTTTCAATTTCCAGTCTGGATTTTCTCCATTCCATTCCTCCCTTGATTGAATCTATGGCAGATATCATCTGTTCGAGATGGGCATCCTGGCCTATCTTACCTCTGGAGATCTTTGTATTAACAATCCCTTGTTTGACTGGGTACTGGTACACAATACCTCGGCCTGGTTGTTCAAGTTTTTCTTCTACAATAATCAGTTCCATTACTGAGTCGATATCGTAGTCACTCATGATCAGATTGATTAGTTCTTTTTCTGCAGGAATAGTAATCCGAAGTAGGCCAAGTTTGTCTCGCACACCGCTCCCGATTCCATAGGTAGTAACTGGAACGCTGGCCCCAGAATAGAGTGCTACTTTTGCCACTTTATCTCCTTCACCCCGCTGAACGATACAGCACAGGCCATTGACTCCCTTGAAGAAATATGCACTATCAGTATCACCGACTGTGATATCGGTGTTATGAGTGCACTGAGGGTGGGATTTTAAGCAAACAACTTCACTACTAAACAGTGTACCACGTCCAGGAGTCATAAAATCAAACCTGACAGCGATAAAGTTCAATACTTTATCCTCATGATGGGAATCTATGAAGAAAGTGATAATTTCAACTGGATCGTACCCCAGTTTGCGAGCCGAGATGAACGAAGTAAGTCCTGTGTTTTCTTTCAGAAAAGTGTTTCTTCCTACTTCAATAAATATCTTCTTGATGCCTATAGTAGCTAAAGATTCGATAATCGAAGGAGATAAATGCTTGTCAACGATTAGAGTAATCCTTGATTTGGTTACATATTCTTTCATTTGGCACCCCCATCGGCATCGTGAATAATCAATTCTTCTTCCATTTCATGTAATTCTGCTCTACGTCTGTAACTAATCACCAGTCCAACAGAAAGGACTGATATAATTGGACAAACGGACGCCATTGTAAGGATACCAAATCCTTCAACAACACCTACTTGAGACCCAATACCCAATCCCATAGATAAAACCAATGGAACAGTTATGGGCCCGGTTGTCACTCCTGCGCTATCCCATCCAACGTTAACAAATTCCTCAGTAGAAAGGTAGGTAACAAACACGAGTATTAAATACAAGGGTCCAATCATCCACATAAGCGGGATATTCCAAATAATCTTTGCAATCCCTGCTGTAATCCCTACACCGACACCCATTGCAACTGATTGCATAAGTAATGATTTTTTAAATGTTCCGACTGTAACTTCTTCCACTGTTATACCCAAAGCATTCAACGCTGGTTCGGCTAAAGTAGCACCGTATCCCATTATAAACGCAAACAACAACACTACAAACAAACCCCAAAAGTTACGATTAAACCTTCCAAAAAGCGGTCCTCTCGTGGGAGTATACACATATAACTCATTATCTGTGTTATGATTATCTTCTATATATGGCACGGGTTTGAAAGTGTGATTATCGTATACGTAGAAGAATTTTGTTTGCGATCCATCAGGTTTTACTGCGCTTCTAACAGATTCCAGTTCGAAACTCTTAATTACCTTGGTATCTGATTTCAACTCGATTGTAGTGAAAGAAGCCGGAAGATTTGAGCCCACTTGATCACCTATCTTTGATAGGCCAAGCTCGATACCTCCGCTAAAGATCGCCATACCAATAACAGCAAAAAAGAGTCCTAAGAATATCTCATCCGCTCTTGGCAACTTCTCCCTTAGCATGACAAATAAGACCAAAATAAGAAACAGACTCAGGGGTACTATGGCTTGCAGTGCCCCCACAACATTCCTTTTTACCAAATCTCTACTGTCAATATTGGAAGAAGATTCGGATGCTGCGGAGTAACCTGAGACATCTGTTTGGATTTCCCGTATTGCTTTTTTTTGAGACTCCGTACCTTTGTCTAACACCCATTGCTCAAATGCAACTTTGGATTTAAACATTTTTTCCATCAGAGCTGTATTGTTATAGATAGAAAGAATGAATTCATTGAGTTTGATTTGATCATTATCGAACAGGCCATAGTAATACTCACGAGCCGTATTCCTTAACGCATAGGCCTTGAATTCTTCTTCATTGTCGAACAAGAACTGTACTTTATCATTGTCCATAGTAGAAAAGAACTCCTGCATTGGCATGGGAGCTGGAACTCTTGGAAGATTGAAGATCCCTAGCAGCAGAACAGCAATTATGGGAAAGAGAGAAGCTAGAGTAACAACTCCAAAACCTCCTCCGCTATCAGCTTCCCCACCGGCAACTCGGCTAATTCCAATTCCTAGAGCCAGAACCAATGGAACCGTTACAGGACCAGTAGTTACAGCACCACAGTCCCAAGCCAGGCCTAGGAGAAACCTTAGATTTTGGTTGAAATGAGCATAAAGTGATAAACCAAGCAACCCAGAAACAAGCACATAGATAAAGGGCTTGAGAGACCACCCATAAATGAATCTGAGCATTCCAAAAACGATAGCTATGCCAACACCTATACCAACCGAGTATACCAGGTAACTTGCATATTTATTGAGCATCAAGAACAATAGTGGGGAACTCCATGCAGTTACACTTTGCCCTGCTGTCCTGAGTATACTAATTGCAGGCTCGGCGAAAGTAGCGCCGACACCTAAGACAAACGCAACCAACATGATATGGACTATCTTCGCTTTTTGGGGAAGTTTGATGCCAATTACTTCGCCTAGTGGCATCAAACCAAGCAACAGCCCCTCCATAAAGAAAGTAAGCCCAATTACAACTAGTACCAAGCCAATTGCTATTATGCTGGAATCCAATAAAGGTATGCGCAGTATTGCGGTTTGAAAAAAGATTAGATAAATAATAATGAGAGCAACAGCCTTGATCTGCTCGAATAACTTGATTTTGGAATAACGATAGATTAGTTTAAAAGCTTCTTTAAATCCAACCTTATATTTACTGACTGTTGCCTTTTCTGTTTTCATCATAGCATCTCCCTTTCAAATAGTTATAATATGAATACGGTCACAAGACACTCAGGTCAATTATCAATTAATCTTAGGACATCGAACCCACGATGTGTATGGCACATGTTATAATAACGCTACCAAAACCAAAAAGAGAAACATATTCAATACACCAATAATGGTATTGATCGCCAGAAAAGCATAGCACAAAGGCTTGTAGATATATCTCCTAAAATAGCCGTAGAAGAAATCTATGCTGAACTGGAAATCATACTTCTCAATTTGAAGTTCCAATCTATACTGCTCGATCATGCGTGGCACTGTTTTTCGAAGAAGGTTTCTGGCAATGTCTCGCGAGGCGGTAGAGAGAAATGTATGAAGCTTTTCTTTCAGTGATTTGGGGATAAATTTCCATTCCTCAATGAAGCTGGTTTTATCCCATACTGCCTCATAAACAGCTTTTTCCCACTTTGCCAGATAGCCATTCTTCTCGAACTCGGCTTGCTCCAAGTAGTCGTGCAGAATATCCCGCGCCTTGTTGAATAACCAGTCCCTCTTTCGTACTAAAAAACCAGGGGTTAACGGGAGCTTTTTCCCAAAAATAAACTTGGGTTTAGGATTAAAGAGAAACCACTTGATGCTTATAAGAATTGCAAAACCTAGAGCAATATTCCAAACGATAAACAATAAAGATTTGAGAAAAATCATTAAAAACCTCCTCCAGCTCCACCGCCACCAGAGCGGCCTCCGCCAAATCCACCAAATCCACCAAATCCGCCACCACCGCGGCTTCCTCCTCCCCAGCTTCCGCCACCGCGACCTCCGCCGCCACGACCACTAAGGATGAGAACCCAAAGCAGAACTTCCAGGATTCTGCCCTTGGTAACAATGACAAGAAATATAAACACAATTACGACTATCAACATTGGTATGGGAGAGTCTCCTCCCTCTGCCCTGGCTGAATAAGCTGGGACTCCAGTAAGCTGGACGCCTTTTTCTTTTGCAATGCGGTTTAGGATCATCAAGCTTGCCTGGGTAAAAGCAGAGTTCCATTCTTCGCTACCGGGGGATAAGTGTTCTCTCATTGTCCTGAATACATCGCCAGAGAACGCATCAGTGATGTAAGCTTCTGATCCGTAGCCAACTTCAATTTTGATTCTACGTTCTTTAAGAGCCAACAGGATGAGTACCCCTTCGTCCCTGTTATTGCCAACCTTCCACTGTTTAAAAAGCTCTACTGCAGCTGTGTTTTCATCTATCCCACCTATATCAGGCAGAGTAGCTATCGAAAATTCAACATCCGTTTTTTCCTTGAGCTCAATAGCCCAGTTATTGATCTGTTCTCTCGTTTCTGGGGACAAGACTGTGGCAAAGTCATTCACAAAAGCAACTGGATCAGGATACCTGGCTGCGAATAACCCCAAACCAAGAATCATGCACAGCGCTATTAGCACCAGCCTTGGTACATAGTCATGGCTCAGAAAGTATTTTTTAAACGTCATGTAAAATGTGCCCCATCTTTTCTCTCTTTGTTTTCAAGTACTTTATGTTGTTCTCCTGAGGAGTGATTTCTATTGGTAAACGATTGACAACCTCCAAGCCATAGCCCTGTAAACCAATAATCTTCTTGGGGTTGTTTGTGAGTAGGTTTATTTTTTTTAGGCCTAGGTCTTTCAGGATCTGAGCTCCTATGCCATAATCCCGAAGATCCTCAGCAAAACCAAGATCCAGATTGGCTTGAACTGTGTCTGCTCCATGGTCCTGAAGATGATAAGCACGAATCTTATTCAATAAACCAATCCCTCTGCCTTCCTGACGCATATAGAGGATTACACCTTTGCCTTCTTGTGCTATGATTTCGTAAGCTTTTTCGAGCTGCTGACCGCAATCGCAGCGTAGAGAGTGCAGAGCATCGCCAGTTAAGCATTCTGAATGGACCCGTACTGTGACTGTTTCATCCCTGGATACATCTCCCATGACTAGCGCTATGTGATACTCGTCTGAGATGGTGCTAATATAGGTCATGATATCAAAGTCACCATATTTCGTGGGTAGTTTAGCTTTGGATACGCATTTGACAAGCTTGTCTTTCTTTCTGCGATAGTGGATAAGGTCTTCAATAGTGATGATTTTCAGATCATGCTTTTTTGCAAAAGCGATCAAGTCATCCAGCCTGGCCATCTCTCCATCGTCTTTAATGATTTCGCAGATTGCTCCTGCTGGCTGAAGACCTGCCAGTCTGGCAAGATCGACGGCCGCCTCAGTGTGACCAGCCCTTTTGAGTACTCCACCTTTTTCTGCTATCAGGGGGAAAATATGGCCTGGCTTCATGAAATCCTGGGCTTTGCTTTGGGGATCAGCCAGTTTTTTTATCGTTAGGGCTCTTTCTCCGGCTGAAATACCGGTAGTGGTACCCTCAATTGCATCTATGGAAACGGTAAACTTTGTGCCGTGTCTTTCGGTAATGTCGTCTGTCATGAGCGATATATCCAGACGCTGTAAATTGTCATACTCCATTGGAGCACAAAGCAGTCCCTTGGCATGAGTGATCATAAAATTAACTGCCTGAGGTGTAATGGACTCAGCTGCCATCACGATATCACCTTCGTTTTCTCTGTTCTCATCATCAACCACGATAAGCATCTGGCCCATGGCTATAATCTTGATGGCTTCTTCAATTGTCGTAAAAACGCTTTCGCGATCATTTATCATTTTCAATACTCTCAATGTTGTTTCGGATCAAACTAATATCAGTAGTTTGGTTGTCAACACTAAAATGGTTATCCAGCCACTCGAGTGTCTTTAGGAAATCTTCCGGAGGGTCTCCATAGAGATGGATCAAGCGCTTTGAAACAGGGTGAACGAATCGCAGACTCCAGGCGTGAAGTGCTTGCCTTTGCAGATTCGTGGAGAGGAAGTCATACGCTTTTTTCTTCATATTTTGGGGAACTGAGGCCAGTACCTGGTTTCTGGTGTTGTACAGTAAATCTCCCAGGATGGGATAGTTGATATGAGAAAAGTGAACTCTTATCTGGTGCATTCTACCCGTCTCCAATCTCACTTTCACGAGCGCAAAGCAATGATAGAACTTCAAAACTTCATAATGGGTAAGTGCCCATTTCCCTGTATCAGCTACACACATCTTTCTGGGATTGGATACACATCTGCTGATGTATGTTTCTATAGAGCCTTTTTCTTCTTCAGGAACGCCTGTAGTGATTGCCAGATAGATCTTTTCAATTTCCCGGCGGGCAAACATGTCACTGAGGAGAGCTTGAGCTGGATCGTTTTTAGCGATTATCATCAAACCTGATGTACCCCGGTCCAGTCTGTGGACGATTCCTGGCCTATTAATCTCCTTCCCACTGGAAAGATTGGCCCCAAACCTATATAGAATAGCATTTACCAGTGTGGAATCGGGGTTTCCAAATCCTGGATGAACAATCATACCAGGGGCTTTGTTTATTACTGCCAGATCGTCATCTTCGTAGATAACGTCCAGAGGGATATTCTGAGGAGTGATATCTTTGGGCTCAGGCGGAGGGAGGTTTATTACTATCTCATCGTTGTGGTGGAGGATATAGCTCTTTTTAACCGGGATGTTGTTTACCAGAATGCGGTCTTCCTGGATCAGCCTTTCGATGAAACTTCGGGAATAAAGCTCTTGAATATTCAAGTCCTTAAGATGTTTATCAAGGCGTAAGGAGGTTTCTCCGCTAAACAGTATCTGAAGCTTCTGATTCATGAATCTCAGGTTTTAAGACAAACACTGCCCCGCTTGAATTACCATTACGATTACGAACAATTGAACCATTGACGGTGATCCTGGATGCTGTTTTGGGATCTGTAATTACTTCATTGTAAATGTTATTGCCATACCGTAGAGCATCCAGCAAGGAATTGAAGATCTGGTTTTCAAACTCATCACTAATGATGATCTCATTTAGAGACAGATTCTCATTGATACCTCTAAATCTCTGCCTGAACGACTGATTGAGATATATTGTCTCAGCATTGGCGGATAAGATTACCACCATTTCAGGTAAGAGATTGATCAGTTGTTGAATACGCTGGTTATGTTCGTATATTTTATCTGCCTTGAGTTGATCGAAACGAACTATGATGTTGAGCATTTTTTTCAGGGAGGAAACCATCTCTGCTATGGACTTGTCTGAATCGTACATCGTGGAGTCTATATCCAAAGTGTAGTTTCCATCGGAGATCTCATTGATCAAACCTTGAATATCTTTAAGGGCTTTATCCACTCTAAATGGAATGTAATTGTACATGACAATGACATATATGAACATAACAAACATGAAGACGATGATTATTGATTGGATGCTGCCTCTCAGGCTATTCAGGCTATTGGCATTATCAGCAGAAATCAGCAGTAACACCGATTGCAGGATGATCATCGCAAATAAAATCATGAGCATTATGTGATATTTTGTTCTAAAAGACTTTTTCATGTCAATCTCTCTTAACGGATGTTTCGTAGATCAATTTATCGACATTACCCTTTGGGCCCAGGATGATGAGGACATCGCCTTCATTTACAACGTCATTTGCTCCGGGCAAATCGTTCAATCTCTTTTCGATATAGTTCTTCCCATCTTCGGTCACTGCCAGGTAGTTGTATTTGATGGCAATGACGTTTACACCATGCTTACTGGGAAGAGACAGTTCGACCAGGCTCTTACCCACAAAGCTTTTTGGAGCCACCAACTCCAGTACGATGTGTCCTGAAGAAAGGTTTATATATTCCAGTATGTTTCTGGAAATCAATGTTTTGGCTATCTGATTCCCCACTATTTCCTCGGGTAAGAGAATGTGTTGGACCCCTATCAGCTCCAGGATACGTCCATGCAGTTGGTTTTCTATCTTGGCATAGATCATACCGACGCCGATTTTCTTGAGAATTGCAGCCGTCAGGATGCTTTCTTGAATGTTACTACCAATGCCCAGTATCACTGCGTCTGCTTCATTGAGACTGAGAGATCTGAGAGTTATCTCATCTGTGGAGTCCATACAAATCGCAGATGTGACCTTATTGCTAATGCTGTTGATAATATCAGGGTCCTTGTCTATGGCTATCACGTCCATACCATTTTCAGACAGGATTGTGGCAATAGTCGCTCCAAATCTGCCCAATCCAATTACAGCGTATCTTGCCATATCTTACTCCTTATCCAATTGCGAGTTTTTCTTCCGCATAATCAATCCTTCTATTTTCCCGTTTGATTGCAAAGGCATAAATCAAGGTAAGTGGCCCAATCCTTCCTAAATACATGAGTAATGATATCAGAACCTTTCCTATTGTGCTCAGTTCCGAAGTGATCCCCAAGGAGAGACCCACAGTGCCAAAGGCTGAAATTGACTCGAACACAACTTCTTGAAACTGGAACGGCTCTATAAGCAACAATAGGAAGATCACAGTAAAAACGATGAATACTGAGACGCTGATCACGCTTACAGATTCGCGGAAGTTTGACCAGGCTAGTTTTCTATTGAACACTGTGAGATTTTTTTTACCTTGCAAAAGGGAAGAAACCGTTAGTATCAGGACTCCAAAAGTAGTAGTCTTGATTCCACCTCCGGTAGAACCGGGGGATGCGCCTACAAACATCAGAACAAACGATAAAAGTATCGAGGCCGAACTCATCTGCGACGTATCAATTGTATTGAATCCTGCCGTCCTGGTAGTAACAGACTGAAACCAGGAGCCCAATATCCTCTCAGACCAGGAAAAGCCTGACATCGTATAGAAATACTCTGAGACAAAGTAGCCGCCAAAACCCAAAATTAGCAACCCGCTTGAAATTACCAAAACCATTTTTGAGTGCAAGGACAATCGTCTGGTCTTATCCTTGCCAAAGAAGAACCTATAGAGATCGATTATAACAGTGAAGCCCAGACCACCGATAATGATTAACACAGTTAGTGAGACATTTACAAGAGGATTGGAGGCATAAGAAATGAAGCTATCACTGAAAAGTGAAAACCCTGCATTGCAGAAAGCGGAAACAGAATGGAAGAAAGACAAATAGAGAGCGCGTACAGGCTCGTAATCTGCTCTGAAGGTAACGAACAGCAAAGCCGCTCCGATAGCTTCGATGATAAACGTAACCATCACAATATTCTTTAGAAGTCGAAAGACGTTGATCTGAGAATTCGATCCCACCACATTGTACATAATGTTTTCAATCTTCAAGGTCAACCTCTGTCCCAATATCAGCGCAAAAGCCGTGGAAACCGTCATGATCCCGAGCCCACCAACCTGGATTAAAAAGAGAATAACTAACTGCCCAAACGTGCTCCAATGCGTCCCTGTATCCAATACGATTAGCCCAGTTACGCAGGTGGCTGAGGTGGCTGTGAACAAGGCATCCTGAAAGCCAGTAACTCTATTCTGGGCTGAGGCTGTAGGAAGCATTAGAAAGATGGAACCGATTAAGATCACAACTAAAAAGCTCAGCATCAGTGTAACTGGGGGATTTCCAGACATGAACCTATAGAGCTTGCCCTCAAAAGCCTTGAAAATCATGTATTGGATTATGAAATAAGTCTGCCTGATCAGCAAGATGAAGATCACAAATTTTGCTTGATAGATCATTAACAGAGATCCCAAGACCAGCATAATCAGATCAAAAATGATGATCTTGCGAGACCCTGCCACATCCTCAGATAAAAGGCGGGTTACGATTGTGAGCAGCAGTAGAGCGATGTTTGCTACGGCAGTCACATTCTCCACAAGGCTATAGTTCAGATAAAAGCCGATCAGCGATTCAAAAAACAGGACGCCAACGCTCCACAGAGCTATGATGTATGCACTTATCTCTATATGTCTTAAAGATTTCCGATTGAATTGATCAGTCATCTCACTACTTGCCAGATGCGTTTTCCATATGCGACTGAATAGAACTGGTCACAATGTCGATTGAATCATTCGCATCGATTTCTGTAAGAAGATTCCTTTCTTCAAAGAACTTCTTGAGAGGATAGGTTTCTTTGTAGAACTCGCGAAACCTTTTATGGATGGCAGCAGGATTATCGTCGGGTCTGGTGACCAATTGAGATCCACAAACATCACAAACACCATCTACCAAAGGAAGATTACTAATCATGTTGAAATTTGTCCCACAATTTGTACACAGCAACCGTGTTGATATTCGACTTACGGCTTCCATTTCAGTGATCTGCAAATAGTAAACCCTCATCAAATCAAAGTGGTTCAACAGGTATTCTGCCTGGGCCAAAGTTCTCGGGAATCCATCAAAGATCAAGCCTTTACACTTTCCTGTAATAGTGGATCTGATAACTTCAAACACGAGATCGTCACTCACCAGTTCGCCATTTTGGATTATTGATTTCACGGATTCTCCAATGGCAGTATTCTCCTTGATATTTTTGCGAAACAGCTCACCAATGTTTATATGAGTAAAGCTCAGACGCTCTGCAAATACCTTGGCTTGAGTCCCTTTACCACTGCCTTGAATACCAATAAAGACTATAACATCCATTCATGTTTTCCTTTGGCTAGTTTTCTGCCAATCTGCGTTCTATAAACCTATGAAATAATCACACGAAACAGCTTTAACACTCAAGAATAGTATAGGCAAGAGCGTAATCTCTTTCATGTGAGATAGATAAGTGTATTCGTAAAATACCATTAGCTTTAATAAACTCGTTTGTTGCATTATGCGTTACAATATATGGTTTCCCCATATCTGTATTCAAAACCTCTATGTCAATCCAGTTGATTCGTCCATCCCAACCAGTACCAATAGCTTTCATCACTGCTTCTTTAGCGGCAAATCTGGCCGCAAAAGACTCGTACTTGTTTGCTCTGGACATGCAGTATGAAATCTCATTAGCAGTAAAGATCTTTTCGACGAAGCGCTCACTTTTTTCTATTGCCCGCTTAATGCGCTTCACATCTGTAATATCTGTACCTATACTATAAATCACGACTGTATTTCCTTTCCAGATCGAGCAAGCTTTTTTTCATCTCCAGCCCACCAGCATAACCTGTTAACGATCCAGAGATCCCCAGCACTCGGTGGCATGGGATAATAATTGGTAAAGGGTTTCTATTGCAAGCTGATCCAATGGCTCTTGCAGCTTTGGCATTACTTGTTTTACGTGCAATTTCCGAATAAGACTCGGTTCGTCCATAGGGTATCCTGGAGATCTGTTCCAACACTTTGGTTTGATAATCAGTAGCAACTATCTTATATGGCAGGCAGAATTGTTTTCTGTCCCCAGCGAAGTATTGATCAAACTGCAGGGCAATTTCACCCACCAGTTTGGATTCCATCTCCGTAGATTGAACTTCATGGTTTGAGAATTGAATCCTGATGATTGAACCCTGTTCAATCTGAAACACAAGAAAACGAGAAGCATAAGCATGGCAATAGATTTGCACTAAACTACACCTTTAAATAACAAACCCCCTTCAGAGGACTGCCTTCGAAGGGGGTATTTATGATTAATCTCTGGTCAGGCAGTAAATCTTCTGCGTTCTTTGATTCTACCTGCTTTACCTTTTGCACTGCGAAGATAAAATAGCTTGGCTCTGCGAACATGACCAAAGCGTACAATCTCAAGTTTGTCAATATTGGGTGAGTGCATCGGAAAGATTCTCTCAACTCCTATACCATTGGAAACCTTGCGAACGGTGAATGATTTTGATATTCCCGCTCCACGCCTTTGTATTACGATTCCCTGAAAAACCTGAATCCTTTCTTTGTTACCTTCTTTAATTTTATAATGGACCTTCACTGTATCGCCGACGCGAAACTCAGGAAAGTCGGTTCTGATTTGGTCTCTGCCAACTGTTTGCAGAATATCCATCGTTCCTCCCATATATATCCTCGGAAAGAGTGCGATCCAAAACTATGGCAACGGCGTTGCGTACAGACAGATGGTTATATGTCCCGCGCCCTTTAATTGGGCACAGGATATGATCTGCGCAACGATGAACATCATCAATTAAACCGTATCCGGTACCAAAGATTATTAGTATCGGTCGATCCTGTGTCGAAAGTGTTCTCAGATATCCAAAAGATATCTGTTCTGGCATTGTCCGTGCCGTAGTTGTTACTATTACAGGTTGCACTTTTTCCTGCGTTGTAATCATGCTAATTGTGTCTTCAATACTGGAGCTGCATCGTACAATCGACAGTGCTTCGGTTCGCATTGGATTGTACATCAAGCCAGCATTGTCTGACCAAAAGCCGCATATTCTTTTGATCATTTCTTGTTGAGAATTTGTAGGTGTCACCAGGTGATACTCGCATATTCCATAAGTATATGCGGCTCTGGCTATATCATGAATGTCAAGATTTGTTACTGAAGTAGTAATCGTCTCGTTGTTTTTGTCTAAAACCGGATGATGAACCAGAGCGATGTAAATATTCGCCATTTTATACCTGATCCAAGTCCGGTCTTCGAGATTTTGTGAGCTTCTCAGAGCTATCCGCAATGAACTTATCCATCAGCTTGTGGTTTCCATTCCGAAGGACTTCCGGTACTTTTAAACCCATAAATTCCTCTGGTCTGGTCCAGCAGGGAAAGCCAAGATTCTTCGCGTAAAACGAATCACTCTCTGCAGATTCTATGTCGCTCAATACGTTTTTTTGCAGCCTGGAAACTCCATCAATAAAGATCATCGCCGCCAGTTCTCCACCAGATAACACGTAGTCCCCAATGGAAATCTCATCCGAAACACAGAGGTTCCGGATCCTCTGGTCAACTTCCTTGTAATGTCCACAAAGGAGAATCACGTTTTCCTGTTCGGCGTAGCTATTGAGGATGGATTGCTGTAGCTTCCTGCCCTGTGGACTGAAATAGATCACAGGGGCCGGGCTGTTTAGCAGGCAGGATTGCAGAGCGCTGTAAATAGGCTCTGGCTTCATAACCATGCCGGCAAATCCACCATAGGGATAATCATCTACAGAGCGATGTTTATCTTGAGTGAAATCACGAATATCGATAAACTCCAAGCTGAGCGCTTCTCTTTTTATAGCTCTGGCAATCATGCTGCTGTGGACAAATCCCTCAAACATGCCGGGGAACAGGGTAAGAATCGATATCTTCATAGCTCTATCAAATCTGTGGCATGCCTGATAAAGACTGTATTCATCTCGTACACAACAGCTTCGACAAAGTATTCCACGTAGGGAATCATGACTTCGGCTTGAGCCGTTGTTTTTATTACGAGTACGTACTGAGCACCATTATGGAAATAATCCTCGATAATCCCCAGATAATCCTGGTTGTGGATCACCTTAAAACCGAGAATACTTTCCATATCAAAGCTTTCATCGCCCTCTTCACCATCCTCGATTTCAGAAGAAACAATGGCCAGAGTCACCTCTTTGTGAAGCCGTCTCTCTTCGTCGATTTCTGGTTCTGCAAAACGTATAAAAACTTTATTGCCAACCAACTTATGGTCGGTTATTGTCACGTAAAACACTCTATCTCTGGAAAAGATCAAAAAACAATCTGTAAGATTGGGCAAGACAGACTTGAAGCCCGGCTTTAGCATCAGATGATAGTATCCGCCATCATCCCGACCACCAAGTCTGCCTATTCCAGTAAGGTCATTTATATCCATTTACTCGATGATCTCGAGTTCGGCTCTCTTCCCTTGCTTTGTGCTTACAGCGTTGATAATAGTACGTATTGCGCCGGCAGTTCTGCCGCGTTTCCCAATAACCTTTCCTATATCACTTTTTGCTACGCGTAATTCGTATAAAGTGATTTTATCACCACAGATCTCTGTGATGTTTACTTCGCTGGGATCGTCCACAAGAGCTTTCACCAAGAACTCAATTAAATCTTTCATGAGCCACCTCGTAATTATTGGATTTCTGTTTCTGGTCTATCTTTTGCAATCTTACGTTCGTGCCAAATCTGGAGGATACCAGCTTTACGCATCAACGATCGCACGGTTTCTGTGGGTTGTGCACCAACTCCCAGCCAGTATATCGCTCTTTCTGTCTCGATTGTAATGGCAGAAGGATCTGGCTTGGGGTCGTAGTGACCTATGCATTCTATATATTTACCGTCGCGTTTCACTCTTGAATCGACAGCAACAATACGGTAGAATGGTTGGTTTCTGGCACCCATACGTCTCAATCTGAGCTTAACCATTCGAACTCCTTTTTCTTTCTAATACATTTTCAATAAGGTGCCCAGTTTTTTGGTAACTGCCTTTTCGTCAAGTAAATTTATCATAAACTGCTCATTTGGTTATACTTCACCCTGCTTTCCCCCATTTTATCAGACTACTACACGAGGTATTTGATAGGGTAAACGAGACAATAGCTCATAGTTTACCATCTTCGTAAGCTCGGAAAATGAGGCTACTGTTATGTTAAATTCACCTTGTTTTCCGATCAGTACTACTTCATCCCCCACCACCAAATCCGGGATATGAGTTATGTTGATCATAAACATATTCATATTGACGATCCCAACGACGTCTGCCTTTTTGCCACGCACCAATACCTGTCCTGCATTGCCCAGGGTCCTGCTATAGCCCTGATGGTAGCCCACCGGTACGGTTGCAACCTTGATATTCCTGGTGCTCAGATAGGCGTTTCCATAATTCACGAAACTTCCCTGGGGCACATGTTTGATACTCATGATCCTACTCTTCCAGCTCAGCACTGTCTTGAGTGGATCGCGGGTGAATCTGGCAGATTCGGAGAGCAGGTTGTTCATCTTTGTCTCCATGCTGGGCCAGAAACCATATTGAGCGATGCCAAAGCGGACCATATCCATTATCGTGTGTGGGTAAATCAAGGCGGCTGCAGAGCAGGCACAATGATAAAAGGTGGGGACAATCCCTGCTTTCTTCAAGCGCTTACGAAGTTTCTCAAACTGCTGGTATTGGTTTTGGATGCGCAGATAATTTGCAATACTCTCTGCTCCTGCAAAATGAGTACATACTCCCGCAAGATCCAGATGCCTGCTATTTTTCTTGATAAGATCAATACACTCCAATAGTTCGACATCTTCCAAACCGGTCCTGTGCATACCAGTTTCGAGTTCGAGATGGATAATTGCCTTCCGGCGTAGCTTTTTGGCAGCCTGGATTGCACTCAGCAGGCGGTCTTGGGTGAAAACAAAGAAAGCGATGCCGTGCTCGATTACCCAATCCATCTGATCCGCATCGAGCATGCCCATGATAATCAGATGTGTATCGGCAGCCTTTACCTGGAGAGCACGATACGCCTCAAAAGCATCATAGACTGCAAAGCACTTGATCCCATTTGCCTCGGCTAGAGGTATGTATTGCTCGATGCCGTGCCCATAGGCATTACCTTTGATAACAGAGACAAAAACGGGATGTGTACCGATTCTCTTTTTCAAATACCTTATATTCTTGCCCAAGGCGGCTTTATCCAGTTCTATCCAGCTCGAGTGAAGCATCCTAATCTGCCCCCTTCAGGATGCTCACAAAAATATCTATCGCCGTCTGCATGATCTCATCCGGAAAGTCATAATTGGGATTGTGCAACTGGGGTGAACCTACTCCAGCTCCAAGCCCAAAGAAAGCAGACTTGTACCTCTGAGTATAGAAAGAGAAGTCTTCACTCCAGGCAAAAGGGGTTTCTGGCAGGACAATCTCAAGCCCAAGATTCTGCGCAGCCGTTTGAACGCACATATTGGCCTCTTTGTCGTTCACAGTAGCAGCAAATACTTCGACCCATTCCAGAGCATACTCCAAGCCATAAGCAAGGGCAAGAGCCTGGACGATCTGCTCTGTTTTATTCCTCAAGAGCTCGAGAGTCCGGTCCTGATAGGCCCTATAGGTAGCCATGATTTGAGCCTCTCCCGGAGTCGTCCCAAAAGCCATCTCCCCCAAGCGAAGGTGGATTATTGTGATCAAGGCTTTGGTATCCAGATCAAGGCTTGTATGGATCAGATTCATGAGCCTGGAAGATAGGGCCAGCAGGGCTTCCAAGGGGTTATTTCCGTCTTTGGGGTGAGCAGCGTGAGAGGTCTTGCCCATCAGCTTCACTTTCAAGCCAGAGGAAGCAACGGCAAACACGCCATCCTTGATCACGATACTCCCCATCGGAAAGCCTGGTAGATTGTGCAAGCCAAACATGTAATCAAGATCAATATCCGAAAATCTCCGGTCGGCCAGCACCTTCAGAGCTCCCTCCGCTGTCTCTTCTGCGGGTTGGAACAATAGCAGTACTACCCCCTTCCACTCCTTGGTATGTTCGGACAACCAGGAGGCAAATCCCAGCAGAATTGAGGCATGTCCATCGTGTCCACAGGCATGGCTGACACCCTCGTATTGGCTTTTGTACTCGAAGTCACTATTCTCCTGGATAGGCAGTGCATCCAGATCTGCCCGAAAACAGATAGTCTTGCCACCCTGCTGTGATCTAAAGACAGCAAGTATGCCCGTACCTCCCACGTCGAGGTGAAGCTCAGTTGGGTTCATTTGCTCTAAGATTGCAGCAATATAAGAGGCAGTATTGATTTCCCGGCCAGAGATTTCTGGCATGGCATGAATGCTGTGACGGATTTCTCGTAAACGTTCGCTGTTTATAATCATAACACGTGGATATGAAAAGGGGGAGTATGTGTCAAGACATAAATCCCCCATTCGGTTTGAAACATGTAATAGGCTTAGGCCAATTTGTTGCTTAAAAGCTTTCTTATAGCATCGGCAAACTCAGTTCTGTATCACGCTAGTTATCGTCATAATCGGCGATATCTTCCATGATCAGTTTTTCTTCCATGGGGTCATAGACGAATCCATGACTACCTGCTTTCACCAGGTTCTTCATTTTATCAGCCATCATCTCGATCGTATCGATATAGTCGATGGTGTTGATCCCACTGGCAGGGTCACACTCTGCCTGTTGGATCTGGAGCAAGATTTTGAGCCTCAGATCAAAGTGGAGTTGATTGATGCGACCTTCGAGCTCTATGATCTTGTAAGTGTATTCCTGGGTAAAGTTTTCCAGATAGTCGATTGACAGCTCCATCATATAGATCAATTTGTCGTGCAGATCATCGATTACAGGCCTGAAACAATCGCAGAAGGGTACTTTCTGTCCATTGATCTGTTCATTGAGGATCTTATTGATTTCTTCAGTATAATCGCCCAGTTTCTCAATATCATTCACGGTATGCAGCAGGGCAGGAATCTTTTTGGTGATGGAATCTGAATTCGTCCTGTCGTTTACTGCCACCAGATACAGGGTAATCTCTTTTTGGAGATTATCGATGCCGCTCTCGATCTTGCTGACGGCTTTTTGCTTTTTGTAGCTATGCTCTCTGTAGGCAGAGAAGGCCATACTAAAGGCTTTCTTCACCAGCAGCAACATCTCTTTCATCTCTTTGATTGATTGCTCAATGGCCAGATCGGTATTACCGATGAGATGATAATTGAGGTGTCTGGGTTCTCCCAAAGAGACAATTTCCGTAGAACTTTTGGGAATAATTCTGGTAGAAAGAGCTGCCAGTAATCCCGCAAAGGGCAGGAAGACAATTGTATTCATCACATTGAACAGGGTGTGACTATTGGCTATGTGCCGGGCAACGTTTTCGCCCTGAAATACATCACCAGGGGTGATTTTATTCACTATTACCTGGAATATCCCAAAGTAGGTCAAAAGCCCAAAGATAATCGTCCCGATCAAATTGAAGGTCGTATGCACGACTGCCACTCTTCGGGCAGTTTTATTGGCACCAAGGCTTGCCAGCCAGGCCGTTACAGTGGTCCCGATATTATCTCCAAACACCAGATACAGGGCACCCTCAAACGGGATCAACTGATTCATTGCCAGCACTATAACAATACCAATGGAGGCAGAAGAACTCTGGACCATTACAGTAAAGATTGTACCGGTAAGAATGCCCAGGAATGGGTTTGAAGAGAGATTTATGAGAAAATGGCGGGCAATCTCAGATTCACGCAGAGGACTGACAGCAGCAGACATCCCATTGAGCCCGATAAAGATCAAGCCGAATCCCAGAATGATGGCACTCCATTTTTCCATGAGCTTGCTGCGTCTCAGCAGCAGCATAATCACGCCAATGATGATAAAGGCAAAGGCATAATGGCCGAGCTTGAAGGCTATCAGTTGAGCCGTGATGGTGGTGCCGATATTGGCCCCCATGATTACTCCCACAGCCTGGTTCAAGCTCATGATCCCAGCATTTACAAGCCCCATCATCATCACTGAGGTGGCAGATGAGCTTTGGATGATGCCAGTGACCAGGATACCGACAAACACGCCTCTGAGTGGTGTATTCGTCAGTTTCTTCAGGATACGTCTCATTTCCGAGCCAGCAATTGCCTGAAGGTTATCAGTCATCTTCATCATTCCAAAAAGGAATAGAGCCAATCCACCAAAGAAATTAATAATCTGTAGAAAATTCATAGACTTGTATCCTGATCTTGCATCATTCGTTATCTAACTATACTGAAGCGGCTATACTTCTGGCTTCATTTGCGGAAAGAGAATAACCTCTTTGATGGAGTCATTCTCTGTCAGAAGCATCACCAGGCGATCGATACCAATCCCCTGCCCCCCCATCGGTGGCATGCCATATTCGAGGGCTTCCAGGAAATCTTCATCCACCACATTGGCCTCTTCGTCTCCCAGGTCTCGCATTTTGGACTGTGCTTCCAGCCTTTCTCTTTGGTCGAGAGGATCGTTTAGCTCGCTGAAAGCATTGGCAAATTCGTTTCCAGCAATGAAGAGCTCGAATCTATCTGCAAAGAGCGGGTTGCCAGGGATGGACTTGGCAAGCGGAGAAATCTCCTTGGGAAAATCGTACACAAAGGTAGGCTGAATCAGCTTTGATTCGGCAAAATGCTCAAACAGCAAGGCAATCAATTTTCCGATTCCTGCTTGAGGTGGGATCTCGATCTTGTGTTTTTTACAGAACTCTGTGGCTCTATCCAGGTCCAGATCGCTGGCATCGTATCCACTATGCTCTTTTACGAGCTCCAGCATCGTAGCCTTTCTAAAACTTTCTGTCAGGTTTACCAGATGGCCGTTATATTTGAATTCGCTCTTCCCCACCACTTGCAGAGCCAGATATTGAAAGAGATCTTCAGCGATCTTCATCATCCCCTGCAGGTCCGAGAAAGCCTCGTAAAACTCCATCAGGGTAAATTCTGGATTATGGGTTCGATCCATACCTTCATTGCGGAAGTTCTTACCGATTTCATAGACGCGCTCAAACCCGCCCACGATCAACCTCTTCAGGTATAGCTCCGTGGCAATTCTGAGGTAGAGGCTGATATCCAGGGTATTGTGGTGAGTAATGAAAGGACGCGCATTAGCTCCCCCATATAGAGGCTGCAGGATGGGCGTCTCCACCTCGATATATCCCCGTTCATCCATAAACTTGCGGATAGCAGAAATGATGCGGGAGCGCATTTCAAAGACCTTGCGATGCCCGGGATTGAGCAGTAAGTCCAAATAGCGCTTACGATAACGAAGCTCGATATCGGCGAATTCGTCGTAACGGACAGTTTTACCATCCACCTGTTTTTCTTTCACTGCGGGAAGGGGACGGATGTTTTTGGTAAGAAGAGTAACTCTGGAGGCCTTGATCGAGTATTCGCCAGCCTGAGTGTAAAACATCGTGCCCTCGATCTGGACAAAATCTCCGGCATCGCAGAGTTTGAAGAGCTCATAGTTCTCTTCTCCTACCAGGTCTCGCTGAACGTAGATCTGGATTTTGGCACTCGCATCTTCAAGATTACCAAAACCGATCTTTCCCTGACGGCGCATGGCCACCAATCTTCCAGCCAGGCTTACTGGCGCTTCGCCGTTGATCCAGTTTTCCTTATCAATCAAGACATCAGCTATATAGTGGGAGCGGTGAGAGGAAATAGGAAAAGGCTCTATTGATAGAGCCTTTATCTTTTCCAGCTTCTCTTTACGAAGCTTTACAAATTGATTTATATTCTGCATTATAGGTTTTTGAATGGGTTATCCGGATCCGCCTGTTTTTGGTTTGCATACTTGCGCCATTCTTCATCGGATCTGCTTCTGCCGCGGCCACTTCTGGGGCGATCGGAGAAGCCACGAGGTTCGTTGTCGCTTCGATCACGGTTTCTATCACCGCGAGGTCTTTCTTCGCGATGACGTATTTCTTCCATTTCGTCGGCAGTACGATCGGTGTAATCCAGGGTAATCCTGCGATTGGAATTATCAATAGCAGAGATCAGCATTGCCACTTCGTCACCGCTTTTGAAGTTATCGTCTTTTCTGACTCTGGATCTTGGCAGCAAACCAGTGATGCCATCCTGAATAGAAATGAATACTCCGAAATTGGTGGAGCTTTCAACGATTCCATTGATTACATCATCGACTTTGATAATGTCTTCTATGTGATCCCAGGGATCTTCTTGCAGTGCTTTGAGCGACAGCGAGATCTTCTGAGTGTCATTGTCTATTCTGAGAATTTGTACTTGTACGAAATCACCCTCTTTGAGGATATCTTTGGGGTGTGATACATTTCTGGTGCGAGACATTTCGGAAACAGGGATCAGACCTTCCACACCGGGTTTCAGCTCTGCAAAAGCGCCAAAATTGTGCAAGCGCAACACACGACAATTGATATTATCACCTTCTTTGAGCTCTTTTACGGCTTCCACAAAGGGATTGTCCAAGAGGGCTTTCATGGATAATGATATCTTTTCGCCTTTGATATCGAGGATCTTGACTTCTATATCCTGACCAATAGTCAAGATATCCTGTGGTTTCACAGTATGATGCCACGATATTTCTGATACGTGCATCAAACCTTCGATTCCGCCCAGGTCCACAAAAGCGCCAAAATTTGCCATGCGTACTACTTTTCCTGGCACTACGGCACCAATGGAAAGCTGCTCCATGGCTTTGGCTTTTTGTTCTTCATACTGCTGTTCTTCCAAGGCGCGATGAGACACAACAACCCGGCGGCAATTTTCGGAACACTCGATGATGGCAAAATCCATTGTTTTCCCGATGAATACGCTGTTATCTTCTGTAAAGCGCATAGAAATCTGGGAAGCAGGACAAAATGCTCGAGCCCCTAAAACATCGACGTTGAACCCACCCTTGGTCATGGCATTTACCTTGCCCTGGACGGGGATCTTTTTCTCATAGGCGTCAAGTATGGATGATTTATCGACGTATTGCTTTGTCAAGCTCTTGCCGATCACATAACCTTGATCGTTTTTATCAACGATAAAACCTTTAAGAATATCGCCGACGTTATAATTCAAATTGCCTTTATCATCGGTGAAATCACCAATTTCGGCATAAGCGTCGAATTTTCCACCCAGATCTACAATAATATAACTCTCATTGATACTGGATATTGGGGCTTCAACGACATCACCCTTGTTAATCTCTGCTGTTTTTTGAAAGGATTCTTCCAACATACGTAGGTAATCTTCTTTCAATTCTTTCAGCGCGAGCTTGCTGTTTTGTTCACGCACCTTGTCTGACATAAGTTACTCCTAACGACATTTCGAAGTGCCACGTTTTCACGAACCGTCTTTTTGTAAAGCAATTTGTTTAAAGTGATTCGCTCATGCTATTTAGTACCAGCTATCATACCTCTGAAATTGTGATATTTTCGATATTTAGGGAATTTGGGTTGAGAGGGTTGAGTACAGGCGGTCGCCGTACCGCCTTGATGTTTTAGGGTTTTAACGAT
>CAZZCS010000034.1:0-22038 GCA_964652645.1 uncultured Candidatus Cloacimonadota bacterium
GCCGATGGTTTATCGTAAACAAAACACGCCAAAAATATCCCGCAGATCCAGTCGATCCAGTCATCTGCGTTCTATTACAAATCCCCAAAATCCTCTTTTCCCTTTTTTCTGTGTCCTATTTGTATCGCCCGCTATTTCGTCGAGAAGTCTTTATGCTGTTCTTTGAGGCGCAGCAGAGTGCCAGACTGGCCTGCGATCCAGGCCCTGGTCTCGCTCTGGGCAAAGACAGAGTAGAGCATGACAGTATTGAACAGGTTATAGTTTATCTGCCAGTTCATCCCATCGTCAGTGGATTCACGGATGTTGCCGTAATCCCCTGAGAGCCATAGCTTTTGCGAGTTTGGGGCATAGCTGATACTTCTGATAGCATGATCGGAGTTTGTGTTGATACTGGTCCAGGTCGCACCCAGATCGTCGGATCTGTAGAGTGCTCCCCGTCCCTCATTGTCTCCCGCTACCCATAGGGTGGAAGGCTCCCGGAAAGTGATACCATAGTACTCGTGACTGGTTACGAGTTGGGCCCTCCAGGTCTGGCCGCCGTTGTCGCTGATCCTGATTCCCTGTCCGGCGATTATAATGGTCTCTCCAGAGCTCCAAATGTCATTATAGGTCCATTCCCCATCGTTGCGAATCCGGGCCCAGGAAGTGCCGCCATTGGTGGTTTTATGCACGCCTCCATAACAGGTAAGGAGGTAGCCGGTTTGGGGGTTCTCAAAATAAACTGCCTGCAGATGGTTGTCCGGTTCAAAATCGAGATTTACCTGAGACCAGGTGTTGCCTCCATTGACGGTTTTGAGGAGGATATTGGGAGACATTCCCACAATCCAGCCATAGTTGGAATCCACCCAGTGCATATCGAGCAGATAGGCTGTATTGCCCAAGTTTACATTCGTCCAGGATGTCCCGCCATTCAAAGTCTTCCTGAGGAGCCCGCTCGAGCCGCAGATCCAACCCTTTGTATCGCTGGTGAAATGTACTCTGGTCAAATGGTTGCTAATGCCGAGATCGATCTTATCCCATAAGAGGGGCAGGGTCGTAAAGCTGACCTCATTGCTCCACTTCTCTCCATCCGAGTTCTGCGCATAGACTCTGGCATAATAGGTCGTACCGGGGGTCAGTTGATAGAGAGACATCCCCATCAGGTAAGGACTGTCACTGCTGCTGGGAGAAAAGTTCTGATGAGAACCATTCAGATCGGGATTTGTCAGTTCACCCCAGCACAAGGTCAGCTTGATGAGCGGAGAAGCACCTGCCGATTCTACCAGAAACATCAAAGTTGGCAGGCCCACATTGACCTGGGTCGCTTCATACAAATGGACACTCGGCAGTGAGGTGTCCGGCTCGGTAGTTTTGTTTTTACATCCAGCCAGGATAACGAGGCCCAACATCAGGATTGCCAATACAGTCTTTAGTTTCATAAAAAGTTTCTCCTTCAGCGCAATTAGAAATACAAATGATAATAACAAGTGAAGCATGTCAAGAGAATAAAGAGAACGCAGATCGGGATACTATGCCACCAGACAAGAAAAAGGCCCAAACCACTGAGGGTCTGGGCCTTGGTATTTACAAGGGTTGTTTTATTTTGCCAGAAGCATTTTCTTGGTAAGAGTCTGGTTGTTGCTCTGGATTTTGTAGAAGTACAATCCGCTGGAGACGGCTGAGCCGTTATCATCTGTGCCGTTCCAGGTCACGGTGTGGTTACCGGCATTGACGCTGGTATTGACGAGAGTGCGGACGACCTGTCCCTTCATGTTGTAAACTTTCAAGCTCACGTCACCAGCAGTCGGGACTGTGTAGCTGATCGTAGTAGTGGGGTTGAAGGGGTTCGGGTAGTTGGCAGCGCTCAGGCTGAGGGCAGGAACTGTAGGATCATCGGAACTGGTGGTAAGTTCGACGATAGCACGGATCATCAGCTCACCAGAGGTAAGTGGTTCCCAGCCAGGATCTGCACCGATGCGGAAATAGCTGAAGCCATTGGAGGAGTTATCCAATCCGATCAGGCAGGCGTTGGTAGTCTCGAGGATACCGATGTAGAACTGCCCGGTAGGAATCAGGACGGGTTCGGGCAGAGTCACATAGTTCCAGCCTTGTACGACGGAACTGGCAGGATATTGGAACTGAGCAAGCTGAGTTCCGGGCATGCCGTTTGCACCTGATGTATCCCAAACGCGGATGATGATTCCGGCAGGATTTACAGTATGGACATATACTTTGGCGTAGTGAATATACACTGGGTCTGTGTGGCTATATTTCACTGCCATCTGTCTGGTCGGCCCTACTGTGTATCCGCTTTCGGCAGTGCCATCATCTTGCATCATCTCTTCGAAGCCTGCAGGAGTGATAAATACTGTGGCAACGTTTGAAGCGTTTGATTCGTTGGCACCGTACATAGCTGTTACGTAATAGGTGTGCAAGCCACCGCTTACGTTTGAATCGATATAGGTAGTTTCGGTTCCAGGAACCTCTGCCAGATACACTTCGTCACGATAGACCTTGTAAGCTGTGACATCTCTATTCTGTCTCACGTTTTGAACTCCGGAAGCAGCAAGTGTACCAGTTGTGAACTGCTCATTCTGAGGCAGTTGACCGAGGACGTATTCACGACCGTCTGCATCCTGGACGTAGATCTGGATGTTCCAGTTACCAGTGAGATCAGGATTGAGCGAAGTCAAAGTGGACCATGAACCGCTGAGGCGAATCATGTTTCCATGACCTTCGACAGTTTCACTGTTGTCTATACCTGCAGGATGGCCAGCCTGTGTGTTGGAGCGATAACCAGCCCAAAGGTAAGTGCCGTTGGGGATGGTGTAAGGAGTAGTAAGAACCACTTCGTTCCAGGATCCGATTACAGGATTGGTAACTGCCTGATCGACCATCAGGTTTGAAGCAGCACCAGTCCACACACGGACGGAGTATTCGCAGTTTGCTTCGTTTGGCCAGAATTTGATTTTGGTGATATTCATGCCAACCCAAGGGCTGATACCATAATCACCAGCTGGATCCCATTTGGCTGCTACGTCGAAATCGGCTGCAGCACCGGTTCCAATGGAATCGTTGTTCAAGCCGTTATCAAAGCTGAGCCATCCGGGTTCTCCGCCGCCGCCACCGCCGCCGGGAGCACTCCAGTTCAGTTCTACTGTGCTACCAGTTGCTTCAGCCACGAGGTTTTCTGGTGCGGCGATAAAGACATCGTTGTAAATAATGACGTCATCAATCATGATTCCAGTTCCCTGAGGTGTATCAGAATCAGATTTGAAGTACCAGCGCAGATAGATGGTCTCGCCGGCATAGTCGCTGATGAATCCATCAAGAGAATAGCTATCACACATGGAAGCCCATTCTGGTGGAGCATCGGAGTAAACATAGTTGTTACCGCCGGCAGTACCATAGGGATTGCTCATGGCATACCAGGTAATACCGTCGTTGGGAGAGATTTCCCAGCCAAAATAGTCTACTTCTGGGAAGGTATTGGGATCTGTGAAGCTACCTTTGATCATGAAGTCCACCCGGATATCGCCACTGGAGGGCAACTGAATTGGAGGGGACATGAGGTAGTTCATCATGTTTATGTTGTAGGATCCCTGGTCATTTTGGTTTTTCATGACATGGGTGGGTGATGGTGCGCCTGCTTCTACAGCAAGATGCCACAAATCGCCACCAAGAGGAACAAGGCTAGACCAGGTCATCTGACCGTCGTCCACACCGTTGTTTGTGTAATCTGCAAAAGCGATATCATCGATCATGATACCATACATAGCAGGTGCATCACCAGTGGAATAAGCAGGATCTGAGGCAAAGGCAAAACGGATTTTAACGTTTTGGCCTACATAGGCACTGAGATCGAAGCTGCAGTTTGTCCAGGTATTGCGAACACCACCCCAGGCAGGGATATTTGGGCCTTCGCCATGCTCAAAGCCAAAGGCATAAGAGGATGTGAAATCATAGGCAGGGGTTCCTGAGATCGGAGTCCAGGTATTGCCACCATCGGTAGAGATTCTTATGTTTGCAGAATCCCATCCATTGTAGGGAGCGCTTGCGCCTGCTGGATCTTCAAGATTGTGTCTCATTTTGAAAGTGAGGTTTGTATTGCCAGCAGTAATTGTGCGGGCAGGGGTATCCATTACAAGGTATTGATGGTCGTGATAACCACCGATATTGGCTCCCTGAGCCAAAGCGGGATCACCCATCCACCAAACGTTACCCTGAGCATCTCCATTGTCATAAACATGCCAGTTGTTTGGTGATTCGGCACCATCCCAATGGGTCCAGCCAGTGGCACCATCTTCAAAATCTTCTTGCCATGCTACCACTTCATAACGGGTCTGAGTCGTGACGACATTGCGTCTCGGAGCCAGGGTCACGTTACTAGCGAACACGGCAGTAACGACGAATAAGGCGATTAATATCAGCCAACTTTTTTTCATTGTTCCTCCCTTCAGGAATATAGTTCTTTAATCACAGTATAACTATCTGCACAGCTTGTTTTCTGTCCAGAACTTTTTTTAGCGTGCAAGATTTGTTCCGTATCAGGTATATTGCAGTCTATACAGATCATAGTACAATCCGCGCTTGTCCAGGAGCTCGAAATGAGTCCCTGTTTCCACAATCTCACCCTTGTGCAGTACAATGATCCGATCGACATGCTGGATCGTGGAAAGACGATGGGCGATGATGATCGAAGTCCTGTCTTGCATGATCTTGTGCAGAGCGTCCTGGATCAGGATCTCGGTGTCGGTATCGATATTGGAGGTGGCTTCATCCAGCACGAAGATGCTGGGATCATAAGCCAGCACTCTGGCAAAGGCGATCAGTTGTCTCTGGCCAGTGGAGAGAGTTGCTCCACGTTCCATCACAGGCTCGTCGTAAGCAGCCGGCAATTTGGAGATAAACTTATCTGCATTGACGTATTTGGAGACCTGCACGACCTGCTCATCTGTGAGCTCATGGTTATTCAGGGCGATGTTTTCTTTGATATTGCCAGAGAAGATAAAGACGTCTTGCTGCACAATCCCGACGTTACTCCGGATATCGGCAAGAGAGTAGTTGTTCAGGGATTTGCCATCGACGAGGATGCTTCCTCTCTGGAAGGGATACATCCCCAAGACAAGGTTCACGATCGAGGTCTTACCGCTGCCGGTGTGTCCCACGAGCGCTACTTTTTCTCCTGGCTTGATCTTGAAAGAGATGTCCTTTAGTACCCATTCTCCCTCGTTATAGGCAAGCCAGACGTTATTGAATTCGATCTCTCCCTCAAATTTGCGGCTCTGCTTCAGGTCGCTCCTGTAGTCTTCCGGTTTCTGATCCATGAGGTCAAAGATGCGCTCTGCCCCCGCCAGCGCTCCCTGGAGGAGATTGAACTTTTCGCTGAACTCATTGATCGGCTGGAAAAGCTTTTGCACGTAGGCGATGAATTGCATCAGCAGACCGATGGTGATCACATTGCGCAAGATCTGTCCGCCTCCAAACCAGATGATCAGAGCCACAGAGATCTGGGAAGATACGTGGATGATGGGGCGGAAGAAGGCAAAGAGCTTCATCTGGGAGATCGAAACATTGAAGTAATCCTGGTTTATCCTGGCAAATTCGTCCCGTTTGTGGAAGTACTGATTGAAGAGCTGGATGATCTTCTGTCCCGCAATATGCTCTGCCAGAGTGGCATTGAGAGAGGCCAGATGCCTTCTTACTTCGCGATAGACGACCCTGGTCTTGTCCTTGTAAATCTTAATCGCCAGAAATACCAAGGGTAAAATGAGGAAGCTTATAAGGGCCAGCTTCCAGTTCAGGACGAGCATCAAGACCACGAGAGTGAGCACCAGGATCACATCCTGGACGATGGTGATCACGCCTGAGGCCAGCATTTCGTCGATGGTTCTGATGTCGTTTGTTACCCTGGTAACCAGCCTGCCAACGGGATTGGTGTCAAAGAACTTTACCGGCATTCTTTGCAGGTGGGCAAAGACGTCGTGGCGCAGGTCGTTCATCGCCTTTTGGGAGTAGGTAGCCGTCATCACGGATTGGCCATAGCCACTGAGCAGACGGATGAAGATCAAGCCCAAATACAGGAGTGCCAGCATCATCAGGCTGCGTGAGGATTCATCCCGGAGCGCTATCCGGTCACTGGCTGGCAGGGTGTTGATCTGGGACTGGCAGACGATGATCTTGTCCTCTCCAACCGTAAACCAGCCATCTATGCCGTTTTGATTGATTCTGGGATTGAGGTTCTGTTCCAGATTGCGGGCCAGAATCTCCCGGTTGGACTCGGTATTTTTTACAATATAGATGTTTACAGGGCTGAGTAGATTCCTTGATTTGAGTTCCTGCAAGACCCTGGCGTCGATTTTATTGGTCTCTTTGGTGGATAACACGATGTAGGACTGGCCGTTAGAATCGTAAACATGCAGTTTTAGTACTTCGTATTTCCGGGCAAACTCCTGCGCTTCTGCAGGATCGTCATACACGATCACGGTCTTGTCCGACACTATGTGATCGTCGATGGCAACTCTGGTAATCATGGGGATGATCACCTCTGAAGCCGTGATCAGCATCAGGATAAAGAAGGAGACAAACACCATAAACAGGTATGGTTTGAGGTACCAAAGCATCTTGCCGTACAATCTGCGATCGTAGATCCTGCCTTTCAGTTCGTCCTTTTGGAAAGAGCTGCCTCCTCCGCCACCGCCACCCCAGTGGTTCATAACTCCTCCCCTTCCAGGCGGGCCCGGATCATTTGTTTTTCTACCAGATCGTTGTAAAGACCGCGCTGAGCTACCAGTTCCTGGTGCGTTCCGCTTTCGGCGATCAGGCCTTCACCCAGGACGACAATGCGGTCTGCATGATGGATGGAGGAGATCCGGTGGGCGATGATGATCGTGGTCTTGCCCACTCGCTCTGTGATTAGTTTTTCCAGGATATGCCGCTCTGTCTTGGTATCAACAGCGGAAAGTGCATCATCCAGAATCAGGATCTGAGGATCCGTCAGCAGTGCCCGGGCTATGGCCACGCGTTGTTTCTGGCCGCCAGACAGGGTGATACCCCTTTCTCCGACGACGGTATCAAAGCCATTTTCAAAATCCATAATCTCGTGATAGATATTGGCGATTCTGGCAGCTTCGTATACGTCTTCATTGCTGCGGTCAGGATTTCCCAGGCGGATGTTGTTGGCAATGGTATCGGAAAAGAGGAAGATGTCCTGAGGCACCATCACCATATCCCGCCTCAGCACATTGAGCGGAATAGTGTGCAATTCATTGTCATCTATAAAGATACTTCCCTTTGGCGGGTTGTAGATTCGAGTGAGCAGTTCGATCAACGTGGTCTTTCCACAGCCAGTGGGGCCTACAATCGCCAGAGTCTTGCCAGCGTTTATGCAGGTGCTGATCCCATTGAACACGTGAGGAAGATCTTCTCCATAGCGGAAGCTGAGCTCGCGGATGTCTACCTTACCGGTCAGGGCTGTGATCTTGGGGTCTGCCTCGCTATCATCGATTTCAGGCTCGGTCAGGAAAATCTCGTTCAGTCGTTTGAGAGAGGCTGTTCCGCGCTGGTACATATCCACGATCCAGCCGATGGCGATCATGGGCCATACCAGCATTCCGAGATACTGGAAAAAGGCGATAAACTCACCGATACTGATGTCGCCCCGGATGGCAGCTCTGCCACCAAAATAGAGGGTGATAATCATACTGGAGCCCACCACGAAGTTCATAAAGGGATGAAAGATGCCGGCGATCTTGGCCATTGAGATATTTTGTTTTACATAATTCAGGGAGACATCGTCCACTTTCTGGATCTCTGCATCTTCCTGGCAAAAGGCTTTGACGACCCTGATCCCCGAGATGCTTTCCTGCACCGAACCACTCATGCTGGCAAAGGCTTCCTGCACCTTGGTAAAACGCTTGTGCATCTTCTTGCCAAAGTACCCAATAGTGAGCGACAAAAAGGGCATGGGGATGATGGCCAGGAGCGTGAGCCGCCAATCGATGGACATCATGATGGAAAAGGCTGCTACTGTCATCAAGATTATGTCCGAAGCAGCGATCAAGCCAATCCCAAAGAGCATTCGCACCGCATTGAGATCATTGGTGGCATAGGCCATCAGATCCCCGGTCTTGCTCTTGTTGAAGAAGTTTTGGGATAAACGCAGGAGGTGATCATAGAAATCCTGGCGCAGGCTCTGCTCGATCTTGAAAGAATTGCCAATGATGAGAACGCGCCACATATAGCGCAAGCCCATCACGCATACGGCCAGACCCAAGAGGATCAATCCCACCCAGATCAGCCCGGTTTGATCGATTGTACGAAGCTGTATCCCGTCGATGGCATATTGCATGACCTTGGGCATGGCAATCTGGACAATATCAACCAGTATTAGCATCACAATGCCCAGAGCTATGCGTTTGTAACTCTTTTTCAGGTAGGGCAATACGGTATCGAAAGTACGCATGATTCTCCTTTTAAAAATCCGACAGGTCCACTTCCGCCAGATCTCGTCCGGGGGCAGACCAGAGTGAGATCTCATCTGCTGGTAACTGCATCTTGATGAAATATCTCATGGACAAAGATTATTACAGCCCCATTTTGTCAAAGGAAAACACGGTAAGCCCAAGTACAGGCTGTAGCCGTACCGCCTACGCAGTTGTGAGGTCTTTATCACAAAGGTAGCATTGGCACAGTAGATCTCTTTCGAGTGCGGAGCACGGCAGCTGTAGCCGGGGCCCCCACAAAGACACGAAGTGGCTTCGTGGGGAGGCTCAGCATAGCCCCGCATCTTTGAGTGCGGGGTTCACGACCACTCCAAGAACCCCGAGTCCAGAGCGTAGTGAAGGACGGCACTACCTCTCGCATCTCGTATTATTCCATAAACTTGCAGTATCTATCTAAAACGTATAACGTCAATGATGTTCTTCCTGATTATGACTATAAATGGACATTCATGCTCGTATGGCTGTATGACATGATCTCCTACTTTGTGCCGTCCTCCGCTTTGCTCCGGACTCAATGGGGGGGGTGTCTCTTCTCCCCGCAGTCGAACTGCGGGGCTATGCTCTGCCTCCGGCAGAAGCTGACGTGCTTCGCACTCATAAGGTATCGGCTGCGCCGATGCTTATTATTTACCCGGTTGGGACTCCCTACGCCGTTTTTCGCACAAGCTCTGAAAGCCAGTGGTATAGCCCAAGTACAGGCTGTCGCCGTACCGCCTACGCAGTTGTGAGGTCTTTATCACAAAGGTAGCATTGGAATGCTACCCTACGATGAACAATCCTAGGTCACATAGAGTCATCCGTGTATCAGACGTGTATCAGGCGTGTATCAGGCGTGTATCAAGTGTGTTCTCGAACACACCTGATACAGCTTTGATACAGATTAGATAGAGGGGTGGGTACAAGCGGGATTCTCAGATAAACGGGCAGAAATTACCTTGACAGAATTGTGCTATATCCTGATGTTCGAAACGAGTAGAATCTTGATCGGGGCAATGTTTATACTGCCAAAACCAGGGTGGTTTGTACGCTCACATTTGGTGGATAACTTTTGCACTAGGGAGTAGTTATGAATAAAACACGCTTTCCATTTATGGCAATAATGGGTCAGGAAGAGCTGAGTCTGGCTCTGATCTTGAACCTGGTAAATCCCCAAATTGGAGGGGTTTTGATTCGGGGCACCAAAGGAACGGGTAAAAGCACTGCCGTCTACGGTTTATCGCAAATTGCCCCCATGATCAGCGTTCATCAATCCTGCGCTTACAATTGCTCAATCGATGAACCGGAGACATGGTGTGCGGACTGTAAGAGCGTTCCAAACCACACAGTGATCCAAAAACCGGTAGAAGTAGTGGCCTTACCAATGAACATCTCGGAGGAGAATCTGGCCGGCAGAATTGATGTGGAAAGACTACTAAAGAGCGCAGAAAAGGTGTTTATCCCGGGGTTAATGGCCAAAGCACACAGACAGATCCTCTATATCGATGAAGTAAACCTGATTCCGGATCATATTACCGATAGCCTCCTGGACGTGGTGGCGTCCGGTGTAAACACTGTGGAGCGCGAAGGCTTTTCTGTGGAGCATCCGGCCAGGTGTATCCTGATCGGATCCATGAATAGTGAAGAGGGTGAATTGAGGCCCCAAATCCTGGATCGCTTCCCCCTTTCCGTAACCGTCAGCACCAATACCAACCTCGAAGATAGAGAAGAGATAATCCGCCGCAACCTTGCCTTTGAAGCAGATTCAAAGTCCTTTGTTCAGAGCTTTACGGATGTGAGCACCATGATGATGAGTACTATTGAGCAGGCTCGTAAGTGCTTGCCCAAAACCACTATATCAAAGGAATTGGTGCAGCGGATCATTGCTTTTTGTATCCACTATTTGGTGGATGGCCACCGTCCTGAGATTGTAGTTGTAAAGACGGCCAGAGCCTACGCAGCTCTGGAACTCAAGGAACAGGTGGAGCTAAAACATGTGATATTTGCTATGAAGCTTACGCTTCTGCATCGCACTCGGGATGGAGGGCTCAAGAAAGCTGTTTGCAGCCAGGACATTGAATCCTGGTTCAAGGATACCAAAGATGCCAAGCCATCCGAGCAAAGCTTCAGCTTGGACTACAATCCGGAAAATCTCACCATTCTCAAAGGAGGCCTTGTAAACCCATCAAAAAAATCAGAGAAAGCCTCGCAGAACTAAGCCTGCTTATTTCTGCCGGGGCATACGATGGCTATGTCGATCGGCGTAACCTGGTCAAACTGATTTTTCAAAAAGTACAAGGCAAAGAGCTTACACCAGTGGAGCTGGCCATACTGAAGTATTGGGACAGTGTGTGGCAGCACTACGAAAACAAAGCTGATACTCTCTACGCTCTGCAGGGCATCTACTTTTTATTATCAAATCCTGATCTGAAACATATTGAGCTTGATGAGCTTAGCGACCCACTCAGTCTTAGGGAAGTGATCAAACTTGCCTTGAAAAAAGTAAAGGGCAAGGTGGAAAACCTGGCAGAGATAAAGACTATCATCAAAGGCGTGATCGATGAGGCAGCAAAGAGCGACCAGGACAGCACTACCTTCGACGTGGAAATTGTGGATTCCGGCTTTCGTCAGATTGGTTTCAAGCGTAAAAATGTTTCGATCTTGCGTAGTAAGGCCCAGCAAAAAACGGCTCGGGGAGCAGTGGTTGCCTGGACAAACAAGGACTTGTTTGACAGAAAAGTCAATGTATATCAAAGCATCAAAGCGGCTATAACCGATGGTTCATTTGTACGTGATCCCCTGCATATCTCTATCGACGACAGGCACTTGAGATACCCGGTTTACCAAAGTAAACAGAGTTTGAACACCATGCTCGTACTGGATATCAGCAATTCCATCAAGTGGATCCTGAAGTTTATCGAAAAAGTCATCTCTGCTCTCACCATCCAGGCCAGAGCATCCAAAGATAAGCTCGGTTTGATAGTATTCAATAATGACAGAGCTCAGATAATGCACTATCCCACCATTAATATCAAGCATGTGATCGGCACAATAAACACGCTTCAACCCAAAGGTAAATCCCCATTGGCCGAGGGGGTAAAAATCGCTTTGCAAGCCCTGGAACATAGCAGATTTCAAGTAGTGGGAATGACCAATGCCATTGTATTGCTCTCAGATTGTTTTCCGGAACCTCTCAGCGGTGAATATGCAGATCAGATGGACGAACCAGTATGTCAGGAGCTCTTGCATGTTTGCGACAAAATCGCCGAAACAGGGATCAAGTTTTTGGTACTCAACCCTTGTATCGGGAAGTCCAAAAACTACGATAAACTCCTGGGGTACCGTCTTGGTACCCTTGCCGCAGAAAGAGCTAATGGCAAGCATCTAAACCTGGAGGCAAATATGTACACGATGCCCTTTGCGCAACACAACGATTATGAGATCACCTCCCATGGTATGCAAAACCTGATCAAAGAGATGAGCAGCATCCGATTTGGGGATTGATAGAAGGAGTAACTGATTCCTCTCAATCGAATGGGGCTTGAAGCGCTGCTCCAAGCCCCGATTAGAAGAGTTATCTGATAAGTATATGCTTACGAGTGGCAATAGTCTGTGAATTTAAGCTCATCTTCATGAAGTAGATTCCACTGCCAAGTTTATTGCCGGCGTTATCGCAAGCATCCCAGACCAGAAGATGTTCTCCTCCAAAATAATGTGCATTAGTCAAGCTACGAACCAACTGTCCTTTAATATTGTAGAAATCACATCTGAGGTCTCCCTGCTGTTTGAGATCAAAGAAAAGCGTCAGTTGTTCGGTGAAAGGATTTGGATAGGTGTTTAGTTGGATAGTCTCTGGGATCAGGTTATTTTCTATGCCCACAGGATAGTTCCATTCATAGCAACCCAGATCTATAGCCAGGCCATATATGCGGGGATTTCCTGCCAGATCCGTATCGGGTATCACCAGACCTTCTGCATTACCCTGATCCCTACAAGCCGATGAGTTTCCCAGCATGTAGCTGAGGGGATCTGTTACTATGGTACTTCGAAATCCAGGATTCTCTGTCAGCATTACACCCTCTACGCTAATGTTACTAATCCCTTGAAAGTTAGTAGTGAGAGGGTAGTTTCTAATGTAGTTGTTTCGGAATCTGAGGTCGGAGCTAGCGCCGGAACTCCTTATCTCGGCTTGAGTATTGTTGTGAAAGATGCTATTGTTGATCTCAATGTTACCGTTTAGTTGAAAGGCATAATAGGCTCCGCTGTTATTGGCAAAGGTACAATTGTTTATAATCGCAGGATTATCGTTGAACGCAGCTATAAACGCCGTCTGAGCTCCGCCAGTAACATTATTTGAGATTAGAACGTTATCAAGCTTCAATTCTCGCGTTACTTCATCCCCATAAAACCCGACACTCATGATGTGAGTATCGATAGGTAACACTGTGTTATTAATGATTTTCGAATTCTTCATTGTCAATCTGTTGCACATAAAATATAGTAGAGTACTGGGAGACGGATGACCACTCAGGGTCAACGTGTTACTTTCGATGGTAAGTCCTTCTATGTCCAGGTTTCCCACGTTGCAAAAAAGTCCAGACCTGACACCGGAAGTGTTACCATATAGAGTCAGATTCTCAATAGTGCTATTTGCGTAATAATCTGAGCTCGATCCAAAGAAAATGCCTGCACAGCCCGGCGAATCATACTCCCCTATATAGATATTTGAAAGTTTTCCATTCACAACCCGCCCAAAGGAGATTACAGTGTACGCATTGGGGTTATTGGATAAGCTGATGCTAAAGCCATCTGCTTCTACGTCGTTTACTCTAAAACCATATATAGTACCTACATAGCTGTTATTTACCAGATTTGTTTCTCCTATGCCGGCACCTTGGACCTTCACATGAGATTTGAGGCCCAGGGGAAAGAATTGATCATCTTCCGAAGAGTATTCTCCAGGGGCAAGATGAATTATTTTGGGGTTGAGACTATCAGAATAGACCAGCTGCAAAGCTTTGAAAATACTCTTTAGGGGAGATGTTGCACTCAATCCATCGTTATTATTACTACCCTGCGGAGATACATACAAGTCTGCATTGATTTCAGTAAGGTATCCCCTTTGAATGTCCACACCAAGTAGTTCACCTGTATAAGACGATGAATGTATGCTGTTAATATATTTGATGTAGTATGAATTGTGGTAGTTAACGGTACCCATATCCAGAAATATCTCCACATCAAGCCCCGTATTTATGGCAGCGATATCATTTGCAGAGCCAGCAATGTTGTTATAGACACTTGATCTTGCCACAGGATCGAAATGCACTTGAGAATCCGACACAATATAGATACCCCCTCCTATCACACTAAAATTTTGTGTAATTTCACAATTACTAAGATACACTTGGGACCAATTTACGAACATGCCGCCACCGTGATAGGCTTGATTGTTTTTGATGGTACATGCTGAGACAGAAAAATGAGCACCAGACATTACCAGAATCCCACCACCCGTTTCCATATCGGTGCCAAACGCTGGTACAAGCAGATCGCCCCTGCCATTCTGGATGGTGAAGCCATATAGTCCACAATTTTGGGTCGCTACTATCGATTTCACTACAGACCCGCTATCATTGCCATCCAGGATTGTGCTGTCACGATACGCACTAATACCTGTGGTAAACTCCATACTATAGATAAAGATATTTTTACCGTCAAAATCAATGTTCTCTCTATATATTCCAGGATATACCTTGATGCTGTCTGAGTGCGCGGAGGCATCTATGGCACTCTGAATGTCCACAAAATGGCCGCTGCCATCTTGAACTACTCTCCAGGTAGTTGCGTGAAGGCAGTAACTAAAGAGTAATGCCAAAAAAAGACTGCTCCATCTCATGATGCCCTACTTTAGCAGCATGAGTTTTCGGCTCAATTGGTTTCCACCAGCTGTGAGAACAGCAAAGTACATTCCGCTTGAGGCTTGCTTGCCAGCACTATCTCTTCCGTTCCATATTGCCGTGTAAGTACCAGCTTGGCAGGATTCATTTATCATATCTCGTACTTTTTGACCTTTGATATTATAAATATCCAGGCGGACGCTTGCCTCATCAGGAATATAGAATCGTAGCGTAGTTTCCGGATTAAAGGGATTGGGGTATGCTCCCAAGTATAATCGTGGAGTTGGAATAGATTCAAGCGAATCTTTGCCAACTTTCAAATAGTATAGGTGTTCCCTCTCTCCGACAATCACGAAAGCAGGCTCAAATGATGCAGTATCGTCATTCCACCTCTGATATTGGGGGATAGGATTGTAGCTGCTCTTATTATCGTAGAAGACCCTCAGTTCGAGTTCCATGCCCTCGAAGATCTCGTCCATTATATAAGTAGGAATCTCTACTATGCTTCCCTCGACAACAGCAGCCCCTTTGCATAAACCTGCTACATAAATGGCTGCTTCTTTGGGTAGATCTGGGTCTTCAAACTCGACAAATACTGGCAGGTAGTCTATCTTTTCTGTGTAAAGAAAGTGTTGCGTTTGCATCTTTTCGAATGGTTCCCGCTCTTCTGCATCGGAATTCCAACTAAACTCAGCGTCTTCAAAACATTTCACAATTACCATATCGCCATAACGAAGGGTGGGTGACTTCGAACCCTGATACGCGACATATATCCATGGGCTGGAGGGACTTATACTCATTCGGCTGATTGTCCAGTCTTGAGACTGTATGAACCAGAGGTTATCCAAAATATCCTCGAAAGCCTCAAAAGGGTGGGCTGTCCTTTCTACGAAGTATCCCAACCAGTTTTCATTATCAGGGATGCTGCTTCGTTGATCGGTTTTTGCCTTGAGGAGTATGCTAAGATTGGGATCCGGCTTGATTGCAGGAGTAGAGATTGTAATCTGATTTTGCAGGTTTTGGTTCATCTGAAATTTGTATCCTATCTGAGGTTGTATATCATGGTTTGTACCGACCCATTCATCATAATTCAATGATAGGTTATTAATCGGGCCGTTCAATACTTTCCAGCTAATATTCTCAAGATATAAAGGGTGTCGTAAAGGATCAAAGAAAGTGTGCGCCATATCGGCATTGGCAAAAACACGATCCAAAGAGGGGAAGCTCATCCATTTGATGCCATTTCTTTCATTCCCAGAAGGAAATCTATAGGTGCGATATTCATGTGGATATAGATCAAATTGATGAGCGCCAATATCTGGATTTTCGTGTGAATCTACCGTCAAGCCATCCACATAGGCGCTCAATATTGCCGGACTTCGACGGGTTTCATCCCAACTCAAAGTGAGGTCATTAACGGAAACATCGGTAAACTGAGGATCTAGATCGATGCAATTGTAACACGATACTGATCCATAATATAGAAATTGATTGCCGATATCGGATAAGTCTTCAAGAATGCAATTATTCATGGTAAAAGTTACATATTGGCCTGATATCTGGGGTGGGGCTAATGTTGTACCTTCAAATGTATTGTCCCATACTATGCAATTTGTGAGATTAGCTAGAACTCTGTGAGTAGTATTACTTTCATATCCACGCACATAGATGGGACTGTAGAATGATGTCGTGTTTTTTGTTATAGTGCAGTTCTCAATATTCACATGACGATTTGGAGTATTTAGAATGTACATACTATAAAACTTAGATGTATTGAAAGAGACTTCAGTGTCAAGCATTGAGAAGCTATATGGATGATTCTCTTGATACGCATCGACAAAGATAACGGCATAGTTTGTTTCATTTGTGAAATAGTTGTAGTTTATCTGGCTATTATTGATATTCAAATTTGAGGCATACGATCCAATCGCCGTGCCATAATTAGTGGTCACATCATCAACATTAGTATTGTGACGAATTATACTATTGGAAATATTAAGGTTTGTGCACTTATACGAGTATATGCCCCCTCCATAAGCTGCTTGGTTGTTATGGATATTACAGTTTTCAATGTTGACACTATTTACATCGCATAGCAACACCCCACCACCAGGGCTGTCGTGCACTGGATATGCTCCTATATATGTCCAGTTTCCGTCTACCAGCATATGTCTTATTCTAGTAGTCTGTACTGATCCAGATGCTTTTCCATTTGTAACGGAAAGATTTTTTAATGATACTTGAGTTGAATTCAGAATCTTGATAACAGAATCAAATGAATTACCATCAATAACAGCATTTTGGCCTTCAATTGTCATTGTAGTATCAAGACCATCAATTACTAGATTTTCGTAGAATGTGCCATCTACTTCCAATACATATTCATCAAAATCTGTCTGGTTTAGTATTGAGTGCGATATTGCATCCTGGATTGTCGAAAACAAGATGCTATCATAAGTACCGTTTTTAAAGCGTTTGAGGGTTACTCCACTTAGTGAGGTTATTAGAGAAATCAAGACTAAGGCTACTACGAGGTTCAGACCTTTATTTCCCCCATAAATCAGTGCTCCATTAATGATGCGTCTAAACATTACATCCTCCTTGTTTTATGGATACAGTATATTTTGCTGATGACACATAGATAAGATAACTATAAACATCTGTCAAGATAAATTGTGCAGCAACCATTTCAAACACAAAGCAGAAAAGCTCCATGATGTTTAGACGTTAATGGAGGAGAATCACTAAGGCACTCAAAGAATCTCTTGACTTGAACAGCCTCAGCAGATTTCTGGAAGAAAGACTTAGTGAGAGGAATTATCATGGAGAACATCCGTATTGGCATAGTGGGAAACATTGGCGTCGGTAAATCCACCTTTATCAAAGCAGCCAGCTCTGCACCCCTGAACAAGATTCTGTGCTCTGCATATCCCAAACCCAATGGTACGGAAGGAGTATATGCCTTCCCGGAGAAATTCAATCCCATCGTGCTGGATTCTTTTTACCGCGATCCCATTGCCAATGCATTTATGGCCCAAATAGAGTTTTTCAATGGCAGATTGGACAGGCAAAAACTGATCCATTCCTGCCGGGGAATCGTCCTGGAAGATCGAACCCTGGCCGAGGATTACCACATCTTTGGCAAAGCGCAACGCATCCTGCACAATATGTCCGAGCCGGAATTCATCGCCTACCAGCGCACCTTCAGACTGATGACAGAGCAGATCAAAGAGCCCGATCTCCTGGTGTACTTCAAAGCAGATGTTCCCACCCTCCAGGAAAGGATTAAAGAGCGAGGACGCGAAAGTGAACTCTCCATTCCTGCCGAATACCTGGAACTGCTAAACAATCTGTACGAGGACTTTATCGCCCATCATGTAGATTGCCCGGTGCTGATCATCGATGCCGACAAAGAGGTGGATAAGACTGTGTGGCAACGTCGCACCGTAAACCTGATTGCAGAACAGGTGAAAGCCCTGGAACTCCGGGTATCCAGCCCCGGTATCAGCGAGTGGGTCACCTTGCCTCAAACCGAGGCTACGCTAAGAGCTATCGACGTGGAGCGCACTCTGGAACAGTATCTGGCAGAGAACCCGAAGCTGATTACCATCGCCGGCAATGTAGGCTTGGGGAAATCCACCCTCACTGCAATTATGGGGCGCAGCCTCAAGATCAATACTCTCTATGAAAAACCGGAAACAAACCCGCTTCTGGAAAAGTTTTTGGGGGACAAGAAGACATATTGCTACGATCTTCAGCTCCACTTTCTGGAGATGAGGGCCCAGCAACGCCGGATCGGTAAAAGCGGTAAAGCCAGCTATGTGAAAGATCGCTCACTACCAGAAGATTTATTGGTTTTTTGCAACCAGTTCCACGCTGATGGCTTACTCACAGAGGACGAACTGGATAACCTGATCACCCGTTTCCAAATGGTAAACAGACAGCTTCCATCTGCAGACCTGATTATCCTGCTCCAGGGGAACCCATCCCTGGCTTGGGAGCGCATCCAGCAGCGCGGCAGGGAAATGGAGATTGAAGGCGGCTGGCAGTATGCAGAGATAAACAACCTGAACCGCTGGTACAAAACCTATGGCACCAATGTGGTCAAGCTCGGATTCCACGATGGCCCCGTTCTGGAAATTGACGTGGAAAAGCTGGATCTCACCAATCGCATCCACGTGGGCTATATCTTCGAACGAATACTGGAAGTCCTGAAAATCTAAGTGATCTGTCACCCGTAAAAGCTAAGAAAATCCACTAAGAAAATCCACGAAATCCTTGTGAAATCCAATGTAAAATCCATGTCTTCTATGGTCATTTCTCTGCTCCTGCCTGGGTCAAAGCGTTAATCAAGTGTCCATCAAGCCTTAATCAAGCATTAACAATTAACGCTTGATTAAGGCTTGATGGACACTTGATTAACGCTTTCAAGCAGGGAAGGAGGCTGAATATTGAACTGGGAGCGTCGAATTTAGAGCTTGTGCGAAAAATAGTGCAGTTTGGCTTTGTGGGGTGGTAAAGCCCGGAGGGCGTACAGAATGCGTTATGAATTAGTCCCTTGAGGGCGACACCATGAGTCCCCGCGACTCGCTTCGCCATTTTAGTACAAGCTCTTCAATCGGCTGGAATACCCAAATCAGTTGGGTTGGCCCATATTGAGACGTATTGGTGTATATAAACCATGGATCTGAAGTGAAATTGTGTCGTCCTTCGCTCCGCTCCGGACTCAAGACCATTATCCTAGCCCATCTCTCCGAGACCAATAATCACCCTCACAGGAGCATGATGGCATACAAAACCCGAGGCCGAAACCTCGGGTAATCAATAGACATTCCGCATTTCCTTTCGGATCCGGGAAAAGTCTTTTTTTACATTTTATGCTTATTTACACATTGTCATGCGGCCACTCAGTTGAGCATCACCAAAGTCTATCACATAGAAATAAACAGCGCTGGGTTGCTGTTTACCATGCATGTCTTTGCCATCCCATACGATATCATAGTCTCCCTTGCCATCAATATTTAAGGCCATAGTCTTCACCAACTGACCGCGCAGGTTATACACCCGCACTTTCACCAGTTTAGAGATGTCCTTGTAGACGCTAAAACGGATGGTGGTGCTGGGATTGAAGGGATTGGGAAAGTTTCCTTTGAGAGTGTAGCTTTGGTTCAATTCCGGAACCAGAGTGTCTTCATCAATAGAGACGTCTCCACCGATGAAACTGGTAAATGGAGATAACACTCCATAGGCCAGGCTGATTTCGATGATCATCTGCTTGAAGGCTTCAGCTTCCTGTGAATTGGGAGTGCAACTGTAGTATTGAGTGAGCAGATACTCAATCTTCAGCTTAGCCCAGATTTTGGTGAGGAACTGTTTGCCGGTGACCAGGCTATCGGCCAGATCCATATTGTATTCGTAAGTTACCTCTGTTTCATAGTTCTGGCCGATGAGAGTCAGGCTGGAGGGTCCGCCATTGGCATAGCGTCCCGAGACCAGCATCTGAGAGCCCTGATATACATTTGGAAGGGGATTGGGATAAACTTCACAGATCTGGGCATTGGGGGAAAAGCTGATAGTGGGATGCAGCAGCACAGGATTGGCAATCTGGCTGTAAAATTCCGTGATTGCTGTTTCAAAATTGTTATCGCTGACGAAGGCAGCGCTGCCGTTGTTATCGGTTGCAAGCAGGGTCAGCAGTTGCTGAGAAAAGCTTGATCCCACGCCGAAAGTAAAGAGATTGATCGTTAAGGGGGCGGCTTGTATCAGATTATACACATGTTGCCTCAAACCCTCTGTATCTGTAATACCCTCGGTGGGCAGACCATCGGTGATAAAAATGATGATGTTGGCATTATCGGGATTTGTTTCGTAAAACTGTGGTACCGTTGTCGTGAAAGCCTGACTCATATTGGTCATGCCGTTAGCTTGTAAAGCATTGATATAATTGATGGCTGTGAATATGTTGTCAGGATTGGCCACCATGTGTTGGGTCCATAAGGGAGAAGCTGAATTGTTGAACTGGATGATATTGAACAAGTCATTGGGATTCAGGTGTTCAACGATGTATCTGGCGGCATTCCTGGCATGGATGATTCTTTGTCCGATCATACTGCCGGAAGTATCGACTAGGAGCGAAAAAGTCTTGTTGATTACCACTGAGCTGTTACCGGGGTCAGGCTCGGCAATAAAGACAAAGAAGCCATCTGGGTGCCCATCCGGCACTTCATCTATCTGGGTGCTAAGAGAATACAAACCGAATTGCTCTGGATCAAGAACATAGTATACAGCCAGATCAACCGATTGACTGGTCCCCTCAAAGGCAAAGCTCGCGTTTTGACCATCATTGTTTACATTCACCTGCACTCCGCTCACACTCACGCTCAGGATTGTGCGCTGAGAGCTGAGGTTGAAATCCAGCATCAGGGGATAGGGATTGCTCTGGATCATATGGTAATCTGCAGGATACTCAAAATTGACTGTTCCCCAACGATATGGCAGCAGCATCACATAGGTCAGCTCTACCAAAATCTCCCCACCGGCGGCAACAGAATGAGGAATATTGAAGAAGAGCGGAGTTCTGCCCATATATGATTGCAGGTTAGCCGGCCATCCGGCGGGTGGATTCGGTGGTATAGAATCCTGGGGTACGGGAGCGAAATCTGCCACATGCCAGATTTCATTATAACACCAACGCAATTGCGTGGCGCTCGCTCCTTCCGGCAGAGGGAAAATGTATTTGGGTGTACCGGAAGAATAGTCGTTCGAAAAATGCTGGGTGCTGGTAATGATGGCCACTTGGTCTTCAATATCCACGGATACCTCGCTCATGAAAACGGAGTAGAATTGATTATTATACGTACCTGTTACCATTACTCCGGTTGCGAATATCTGCAGCGATAGGCATGTTAAAATCGCCAATAACATCACTTTAGCTTTCATCTCATACCTCCTTCAAGGTAGTGAATGCGTTCATGGTAATGTTTTGCAAGTATCGTGCCAAAACGCAAACTTTATTGACAGCTGCTATATCTGCCCAAATCTGAGGCTGTGAAATTACAGTGATTGATATAATTAACTTGCAATGGCCTGATATTTTGGCCTTGGGAGAAGTCATACTGGGATTTGGGGTAAGTCCCTGTAGCACAAGCTCTTCAGTCTGGATTCACGCTTGACGTCTTGGGAAAGAGGGCGGTTAATTACTTCGCTTGGAACGCCGAATTTTATCGGCTGGTATACCCAAATCAGTTGGGTTGGCCCATATTGATCGGTATGATCCAAAAAAGTGAGCGCTATAAGCCCCGTTTAGGCTGTCGAGCTCCCGGTCGACAGAGGCAGCGGAGCTGCCTATTTAAAGACCTCCGGTCTTTGTGTCGACGAGACGTCTCCACCCCAAATCCTTACACCACCAAAACTCGAAAACCCTAAAACATCAAATCCGGCTAAAGAGCTTGTGCGAAAACGGCGAAGCGATTCGTTATCCGTTACGCGTTATCCGTTACAAGTGCTGCGCTCAATCGATAACCCCGTATCTATAAATACGCTTGTTACGCCCTCCGGGCTAATACGTTTGGTGCCGTCCCAAGACTCAAATGGAGCGGTGCCCGGCACCGCTCCATACACTATATATACTACTTCATCAGCAGCATTTTGTTACTTATGGACTTTCCACCTGTAACCAG
>CAZZCS010000035.1:0-21253 GCA_964652645.1 uncultured Candidatus Cloacimonadota bacterium
CCCAGAAACCGGTGGTGCCGAAGTTTGAGTCCACTTCTTTGATCTTCCTGAATCCGGTGCCGTCGGCATTGATGCTGCAGAGCCAGGGCTCAGAACGCGGATAAGAAGGTTCGGTCAACAAGCATGAGTTCAATACAAGCAAGAGACCCAACATGCTCAATAGGTAAAGTCCTCTTTTCATTTATTCCTCCTATCTACCCACTTTGGTGTAGTTGCTGATCTGGTACTTGCTTTGCTTCACCAAACCAGCGTTACCTTCAAACACTTCCGGATTGTCCAGATAAACCGCCATCAGTTTGGCAGGCAGCAGTTTAGGAACCGATTCCGAGAAATAGACCTTGGTTAGTTCCTGCACGGCCTGTCTGATTTCTGGAGTAATGCCTTCCACAATTGGAACATCAAGTGCTCTCACTATGCAATTCAAGCTTGACCTTCCTAGCGAGATGTTCTCTCTTTGAGTTAAACTCGAATACACTGGCATTGCCATGTCTTGCGAGAAACTGGGATTAGTTGATCTGCTGTTTTGACTTTTCATAGTCAGCAATCTTGTTTCCACTTCATCAGATGAGAGCAGTTGTGGTCTTTGTTCTATCCCCTCCTCATCAAATCCCCAATACTCTAGCAGGGTATTACTCTGAAGATCAATTTTGTAATGGAGTATATTGCCTTCAAAATCCTCTTTGATTGTAGCAACATTGGCATTACGCTCTGTCACCTCCAGACTGCACATTTCCGGCTCTACTCCTTCTGAATGGTGGTCGGCTATCTCGTATTGGACATAATCTCCTGCTTGCAGGTCACCTCCAAATCGATAAGGAAAAGTTGATTGCACATATGCAAGCATATCTTTTTTTGCCTCATACTCCGATTGAGAGTCATCTTCATAAGTAGCTGCCCAGGCTGTTGAGTAACTGAACAATATAACAAGACATGAAAAGATTAGTAATTTACAGCATATATTCATTGATCAGCTCCTTATTATTTCGCCAGAAACATGCTGACATGTATCCGCATGATTGTCAATAACTTTCTTTCTCATTCTTGCCCATCAATATATTTGTAGAAGTCAAGCTAGTTTTTAGCTCTTTGATTGTCCGTGACGCCATGTGAGGATCAGATCAAATAAAAAACCGTTTAACAAAGCCATGGAAATCCGAGGACAGATACTGATGCTGGTGATACAAAGCGAGTGGCGATAACCCTGGCAATAGTCCTCGTCCTGGAACAGGTGATTATGTCTTTCAAGCTCTGGGGCATAGAGAAATAGTAATGAAGAAAGCGGATTGGATCACTGTGCGTCTGCACGATCAGGAATGGAGAGTGGTGATAGCTGAGAAGCTATAATCCTCCTCGTTACTTTACCTCGTTTTGGCCTTAGGTTCCCCTCGAGATGGCCTCGAGTACTCGAGGGGATCTCGAGGGGAACACGAGGCAAAGACGAGGGGAAGGATAAGGGTGTGACCCGTCCTACATCAATAGAAATCGAATATTTGTCCGCGAGGCATCAAATTTTGGGGCTTGATTTGATCTTACCAATGCCCAAGCACCACCCTTTTGGTATGGGGCTCTGCCCCATGCCCCGATTACTATGGTCTTTGCATACTGCAGATCCAAGGATCTGCACATTGGAATATCCCGGGATCAGGACTGACGTTCTTTCTCGCGCTCCAGATCTTTTTTGTGCAGGCTATCGCGCTTGTCGTAAAACTTCTTTCCCTTGCAGAGCGCTATGATGACCTTACAGAGCCCGGCCTCGTTCATAAAGACTTCCAGAGGGACGAGGGTCATACCCTGTTCCTCCACTTTGCTCTTGAGGCGTCTGATCTCGCTTTTGTGAAGCAGGAGTTTGCGCTTGCGTTCGGGATCGTGATTGAAAAAGGCAGCTTTGTCCCAAGGACTGATGTGCAGGTTGAAAAGCCAGCACTCTGTCCCATCTATCTTGCCATAGCTATCCTTAAAGTTTATCTTACCGGCCCTGATGGATTTGATCTCCGTACCCAGGAGCACTATCCCGGCTTCATACTTCTGGATCACGAAGTATTCGTGGAGAGCTTTGCGGTTCTTTATCGATTTCATAACTGACTCAGGATCTCTTTCTTGTATTTTTTGGCAGTCTCGATCAGCTCCGCTTCGTCGAGATTGACAAGCTTGCGGTTGCTGACCACGATTTTACCGTTTACCACCACATCCCGGACGCTATCAGAATTCAGGGCATATACGACGTGGGAATAGGGGTTGTAGATGGGTTGAGAGGACAGCGAGTTCAGGGAGAGAATGGCAAGATCGGCATATTTACCGGCTTCCAGAGAACCAGTCTTATCTCCGATGCCCAGGGCTTTTGCTGCTTTGATGGTGGCCATTTGCAAGACTTCTGAGGCAGGCAGAAAGGCCGGATCTCCGGCTATGGCCTTGTGGAGCTTGGCATTTACATCCATTTCGGCAAACATGTCCAGATTGTTATTGCTGGCCACGCCATCGGTACCGAGGCAGATATTGACGCCATGTTTTTTATACTGTTGCATCGGGAGGATGCCTGCTGTGAGTTTCAAGCTGCTTTCCAGGCATGAGGCAATGCTTACGTCATGTTTGGCCAGTACTTCCATCTCATCCTCATCCACCCAGATGCCATGAGCCAGGATTACATTTGCCTCCAGCATGCCTATCTCTTCCAGGTACATTACGGGCTTCTTCCCATAGTTTGAGAGACTGAAATCGACTTCAAACTTCGTCTCCGAGAGATGAATATGCAAGAGCATCTCTTCCCTTTGCGCTACATCTGCACAGGTGGAGAGGATCTTTTTGTCGCAGGTATAGATAGCATGCGGAGTGAGGACAAAGCTTACCAGCGGGTTATCGGCAAATTCCTGATTTAGCTCGACTGCAGCCCTGCAGATGGGGGCTACTCCAAAGCTTTCATTGAGTTGCACCTGGATCACGGCTTCGCCAAACATAGCCCGCATTCCAGCTCGGGTAACTGCTTTGGCGGTTTCTCTGATATGAAAATACATGTCGTTTGCCAGCACAGTCCCAGAGAGCAGCATCTCTGCCGCAGCATGAAGGGAGGCGTCGTAGACAAATTTGGGCTTCACCATCCTGGCTTCCAGGGGCCAGATATACTTGTTCAGCCAGGTATCCAGCGGGAGATCATCTGCCAGACCACGAAAATAGGTCATCGGCATGTGGGTATGGGCATTGATCAAACCTGGGATTACGATGCAATCTGTAGCGTCTATCAGCTCCGGAGCCTGATATCTTTCCTCGATACTGGGGTAAATCGCCAGGATCTTGCCTCCAGACATCGCAATGCTATGATCTTCATATACTTGCAGGTTGGCATCCATACTGAGGATAGTGCCACCTTTTACTATTAATTCGGCTGCTTGTTTCATGGCTGGAATTCCTTATTTTTGGATATGTTGAGCGGCATCTTTGGGCTTGAAAATAGCCCTGTGGGTGATGATCCCCGTGATGAGCCTGGCCGGTGTGATATCGAAAGATGGATTCAGGGCAGAGCTCCCAGGATTGGCAATTGGCAGATCCCCAAAGAGTTTGAGTTCGTCGTCGTTCCGGATCTCGATCGGGATATCGCTACCTTTGTTACAGGTAAAATCGAAGGTACTGAGCGGAGCTGCGATATAGAAGGGGATTTTGTGCTCTTTGGCCAGTACTGCCTTCTCATAAGTCCCGATTTTATTGGCAATATCACCATTGAGGCAAACTCTGTCTGCCCCCGTGATCACTAGATCGATGGCATTCTTCCAGAAGTAAAAGCCGGAAGCGGCATCGGCAATAATGGCATGATCTATGCCTTCCTGCTCAAGCTCGAAAGCCGTGAGGCGAGATCCCTGAAGACGGGGACGGGTTTCGCTCACATACACGAAGATCTTCTTGCCCTTGCGATGCGCCATACGGATCGCCGAGAGGGAAGTTCCCCAGTCCACAGTTGCCAGTGCCCCGGCATTGCAGTGAGTGAGGATGCGAGCTCCATCGGGAATGACCTCCTGGCCTGTGAGGCCAATGCGGCGGCAGTCCTCGGCGCTTTTATTGGCAAATTCGTGCGCTGACAGGATGGCAACCTGCCGGGCATGAACCGTATCGGGGATAAACTTTAGGGTATTCTCATAGACAGAATTGATCCCATTGATGAGATCGATGGCAGTGGGGCGGGTGCGTGCCAGTAACTCGCTGGCTGCGCGGAGGTAGTTTCGAAACTTATTTTCCGGAGCACTTTGAGCAGCCAGAGCCATCGCAAAAGCAGCAGCAGCTCCAATCGCCGGAGCTCCGCGAACCGTCATATTCCGGATCGCTTCGGCAACAGCTTCAAAGGTCTCGAAAGACACGATTTCAAATTTGAAAGGCAGCAGGTTCTGGTTGATCATAAATACTCTTTTATCATCGAACCAGACGCTTCTATATTCGTTTCCGTTAATTAGCACTTTTGGGTCTCCATTTCTTTACGTTTGATCTGAGCAGTGGATTCTCTCAGGTAAAGCGGTTCCAATTCTGCCAGGGACTCGAAATTGTAAACATCTTTTTGGGGCCTGAGCTGGAGAAGCCCCAGCAGATTTACCGCTGAGGGGAGATTTTGGTATTTCAAGAGGCCTTTGGTATGGATTCCATGCTCCGCCAGCAGCGGGCCGAGCAGATGGCTGCCGCTGCCCAAGAGGATGGAACCTGCTGGGATAAGGGGGGCCAAGTCCTGAGGGAGGCAAACTCTTGGTGGCTCCAGATCGTTCAGAAGGGGGTCGTAGATCGCAGCATAGACTTCCTTCATTTTGGCGTCTATGATGCTTACGATCGGTCTATCTCCAGCGTAGGCAGAGAATGCTGTCATCTCCAGCGAATTGAATGTATGCACCGGGATCTGAAGCCCAAAGGCGATTCCCTTGGCGGTGGAGAGTCCGATCCTCAGACCAGTGAAGGAGCCCGGCCCTATGCTCAGAACTATGGCGCTTAGCTCCGTCTTGCGGAGTCCACAGAAGCTCAGGGCATAGTCGATCTGGGGCATCAGGGTCTCGGAGTGAGTGATACTGAGGTCAAAAAACGCGCTGTAAACCAGATCGCCGTCTTTTTCGAGGGCAATGGAGCCTGAGGTTTGAGATGTATCAAGTGCTAATATCATAAGATCCTTTGTGTGTTAAAATTGCAAAACGGGCAGTATTCCTGCCCGTCCAAATGCTTTTTGGGGCGGTGATGCTGGAAACCCAGGAAAGTCTGCCCCAGTGTCAATATCTAATTTCCTTTACTGATCCAATCGTCGTAGATCTTTTCAAAGCGGTATTTGTGCTGGGCTTCTTCGGAGGCAAGCCTGCGAAAGAGGGTACTGATTTCGTTGTCATGAAATCTGGTACTCATTTCGGAGTATAGCTTTACGGATGCTTCTTCACGCTTCATGGCCTTAATCAGGACGTTTTGATAGTTGAGATCAAGGTTGTCTGCCTCTGTTGTAAGGTACTCGCTGATCTTGAGATTGGGGACTTTCTTTATATCTTCTTCGGAAACGCCTTTTTTACGAACGTTCTCAATCACTACAATGTGCCCCATCTCCATGGATTCGAGTTCTTTGAGCATCTCGATCTGGTCCTTGAATTTGACTTCTTTTTGCAGGTTGCGATAAAAGGCAACAGCCTCTTGCTCGCGGGATACGGCGAAATCCAGAATCTCGTGGAAATCTTGTGTGGTCATAAACACTACCTCGCTAGGAATATATATTTGGAATCTGCTTTGCACTACCGGGTAACCCAGAGCGGATGCCAAAAAAGCTTCGGAAGGCGGGCGCGTCCCACCTTCCGAAAGGGTATGCGACCTAGTCGATAGGTTCGAACATATCTTTGCCAACTCCACATTCAGGGCATACGTAATCTTCAGGTAGATCTTCGAAAGCTACGTTATCGTTTTCTGCAGGGTCGTAGATATATCCACAGGCGATGCATTGATACTTTTGCATGTTTCCTCCATTAATAGGTTTCTAGGAATATTTCGAAATGCGCTTGGGGATGCAAGCAGCAAGGACAAAGGTTGGGAGCGGCTTCCGCTTCGTGGATGTAACCACAATTCAGGCATTTCCAAAAGACTTTGCTGTCTTTTTTGAATACTTTCAAATCTTTAATGTTGTTATAGAGCTTGCGAAAACGGTTCTCGTGCTCTCTTTCTACTTTTGAAACCTGACGCCAGGTGTTGGCAATTTCCTTGTACCCTTCTTCTTCAGCGATATCGGCAAAGAAGGGATAGAGCTCTGTCCATTCTTCATGCTCACCATTGGCGGCATACTCGAGGTTTTTCAGGGTACTTTCTGGTGACCATGCTACCGGATAAGAAGCCATGATATTGATCATTTCGCCTTCTACGCCGTTCTTCTGCATGTGTTTGAAGAAGAGCTTGGCATGTTCTTTTTCGTTTTCGGCGGTTTCATTGAATATGTTGGCAATCTGCTCATAGCCTTCTTTCTTGGCAGTCTTGGCTGCGTAATTGTAGCGCATCCGGGCCTGGCTCTCGCCAGCGAACGACTTCATCAGGTTTCCCAAAGTCTTACTATCTTTAAAACCCATGTTTATTGTTCTCCTTTTTTAGGCATTTTTCCATAAACCGTGCAGGTTGCAGTATTCACGTACGAATTCCACTTCTGCCATTTTGACCGGGAAGACGGCTTCCGGTGCATCACCAGGGGATAGCTCTGCCCGAAGTATCAAGTCTTTGGTGATTACTTCGATCATTACAATATAGTGTTTTTCTTCCATGGGATGAGCTACTGATCCTACTTTTACTTTGATCTTATCTCCCATATCTTCGATTATTGGGACGTGCTTTTCTTTGGCTGCATCTACTGAGTTTTCTTTTAAGAGATTCATAGGCTGGCCACAGCAAACAAGCGCATCGGCACCTGCATACAAGACTTCCACTACATTGCCACAAATCTGGCAATGGTATATCTGACGTATAGCAATCATAATTCCTCCCATAGATTTTGCTTATATTTCAAATCTAAGCATGGCCTCACATCTTGTCAACAGAAATTCTTGCCATTTAACTGCTCTAATATTTTTCTTGCCAAAAAAACACACAAGTTTTTAATGATTCGGAGTCACAGTTTCGATAAGGGATAATAAGAAATGAAACGCTGTATTTTCTACGCATTGCTGCTTTTAATGATCAGTGGATGCGTTCATTATGATGAAGAGCTCTGGATAAACCGGGATGGTTCCGGAAGGGCGAAGCTGCGCCTTGTTCACCGTTCACAATATGACAACCCGGAAGAGATCCTGAAACAGGCCTCTATGCCCGGCATTCACCTCCAAAAGTACGATATTGAACGGATCGGCCCAGATGTAATCTATACAGTGTACTTCAAATTTAGCAATGTAGAAGCTTTCAACAATGTGAACGACCGGCTTGGTTCGGCAGATTTTTGGGGAAAAATCACTCTCAACAAAGGTAACGACCGTACCATCGTGTTCAAGCGCAGGATCTCTCTGGGCAGCCTTGAAGGTGAAGATGAGATCGAAGACATTTTCCGGACTCAGATCTCCAAAAGCCCGGTCTGGAGCTATAAGCTGCACGTCCCATGGAAGATTATCTCGGCTAATGCCCTGGCCGAGAATATAGACCGTAAGACCAGGACGATCTCCTGGCAGTATGATACTGGCTATATGTGGAACAAGACCCAATACATGACCGTCGAGATGCAGAAAGACCTGCCCTGGCTGGTTTATATCCTTGGCGTCCTGGGGATTGTCATAGTGGCGATCAGTATCTTCTGGCTCGTAAGAATAGCCAGACGCTCACACCTTCTGGATTGGATTCTGGAGAGTAAGGAAGAAGACCAGAGCTAGAGCCGCATGCAGAAGTGCAGTAGCGGCCTCAGGCTTGGGGGGTGGAGATGTCTCGCCGCCACTGCGAACGCAGTTCGCATCATAGAAGCTTCGCTCCACCTTTTTTCACACAAACTCTTTAGTGGGCTTCAAACCAGCTTCTACCAAAGCCCAGCTCTGCTTTGAGCTCGATCCTGTCCCTATAGATCTCCGGAAGTGCTGCCTCCATCTCTGATACGATCAGTTCCCGAGCCTCATCCATGGCATCTTCTATCACTTCAAATACCAATTCATCGTGTACTTGCAGAATCATGCGAATGCTTTGGCCTCTGCCTTTGATCCGCTTATAGATATTGATCATGGCGATCTTGATCAGATCTGCTGCGGTTCCCTGGATGGGCATATTGACGGCTACCCTCTCCGCTTCACTCTTCAATCGGTTGTTTGTGCTATTGATATAGGGCAGGTAGAGCCTGCGTCCGAAGATCGTCTCGCAATAGTGGTTCTGACGTGCCAGCGCAACGCATCTATCCAGAAAAGCCCTGATCCCGGGGAAACGGTCAAAGTAGTTTTTGATGATCTCTTTGGCTTCGGTCTGGGTGATGCCCAGTTCGCGAGAGAGCTTTACTTGCCCCATCCCATAGAGGATTCCGAAATTGATCGTCTTGGCAGCCCGGCGTTCGTCTGCGGTTACCTGCTCTGGCTCTTTGCCAGAGATGCTGGCGGCCATCTGCCGGTGGATATCTGCCCCGGACTTGAAGGCCTGGAGCAGCACATCGTCTTCGCTCATCAGGGCGAGCAGACGCAGCTCTATCTGGGAGTAGTCTGCCGAGACTATATACCAGTCTTCAGAAGCACTCACAAAAGCTTTTCGGATCTGGCGGCCGAGTTCTGTGCGAATTGGGATATTTTGGAGATTTGGATTTGAGGAAGAGAGCCTTCCAGTGGAGGCAATGGTTTGGTTGAAGGAGGAGTGAATCCTGCCGGTATCAGGGTTTTGCATCCTGGGTAAAGCGCTTACGTAGGTGGATTCCAGCTTTGCCAGCATCCTGTATTGGCTGATGAAGGCCGCAATCTCATAATCATCTGCCAGCTCCTCCAGAACTGAATTATCCGTGGAAAAACCCGTCTTGGTCTTCTTTTTGGAGGGTAGCTTCAGCTCTTCAAAGAGGAGTTTGGCAAGTTGCTGGGTAGAATTCAGGTTAAACTGATATCCTGCGACTTTGTAGATCAGGTCTGTGAGAGTTTTGAGCTCGTGCTGGATCTGTTTGGAGATGCTCCCGAGAACACTTTCATTGATGTAGACTCCACTTTGTTCCATGCTCTGGAGCACGGGCACCAGGGGGATCTCGATCTCAGTAAAGATGGATCTCAGCCCCAGTTTATCCAGCTTTGAGCGGTATATCGGATATAGCATATAGACTGCCCAGGCGTCTTCTGCGGCATAGAAGCAGGCATCGTTTACATCCACTAGGTCAAAGGTGATCTGGTTTTTGCCGCTTCCAATCAGTTCTTTGATTGGTTTCATGGTATAGGCCAACTCTTGCGTTGCACACTCATCCAGGGAATATTGATTCACCCCGGGATCGAGGATATAGGCTGCGAGCATCGTATCAAAGATCTCGTTTTCCAGCTTCAGGCCATGCCTGTCAAAGACTATAAGATCGTACTTCAGGTTATGCCCCAGCAGGGTCTTGCCGCCAAGGGCTCTGCCAAGATCGGCCAGGACTGCCTGCATATCGAGATTATCGGCCATTTGATGAGCCAGGGGCAGGTACCAGGAACGCTTGTCTTCACAGCAGATGGAGATACCCACCAGATTGGCCCGCATGGGATCGATGGCATCAGTCTCACAATCAATGCTAACGACTGAGGATTTTTGGATTGTGGAGAGGAGAGTAGCCATGCTCTGCTGATCCGCCAGGATCGCCTCAAATGGCTTCGGGCTTTCAGCTAATATCCCGGCCTGAGGCGGGATATTGGCAGAACTGGGGTTCAGATCCGCAAACAAATCGCCTTGCTTCAGCTCTGCTTCAGGAACAGGAGTCGATGCCTCCACTCCCAGGTTTTTCCCTATGGCCTCTATCCTGCGCCTGATGCTGGTAACTTCGTATTCAGAAAGCAGGGGCAGGGCTTTTACGAGATCCCGGTGGTCAAAGCTGATCCGCTCCAGATCTGGCATCTGAATGGGAACATCCAGGACGATCCTTGCCAGTTCCTGAGAGAGATAGGCACTCTCTTTATCTGCCACCAGCTTTTCTTGCACCTTGCCTTTGATGCTCTCGATACTGGCATAGATGCCGTCCAGGCTTTGGTAGCTGTTCAAAAGGTCTGCTGCCGTCTTGGGGCCAATGCCTTTCACTCCGGGGATGTTATCCGAAGCGTCTCCCACCAGGGCCAGATAGTCTATGAACTGCTCCGGGCTTACTCCAAATTTGGCAATTACCGCTTCTCGATCGATTTCGGCATCCTTCATGGGATCGTAGAGCCTCACCTGCTCATCGACAAGCTGGGAATAGTCCTTGTCGCCGGTGACGATTACCACGTCGTACTCGCGCTTGAAGTGGCAGGCCAGAGTGGCCAGAACGTCGTCTGCCTCGTACCCTTCGGCACTAATCTCCGGCAGGGTAATGGAGGAGAAAAACTCCTTTACCGGCTCCACCTGAGAGATCAGATCATCTGGCATGGGGGGGCGATTGGCCTTGTACGCCTCGCTCATCTCATGACGGAAGGTGGGCCCCTTGCGATCGAAGGATACTATGATATGCTCCGGATTGTGTGTATCCAAAAAGTGTAAGAAGGAATTTGCCACTCCATAGATAGCGCTGGTGTTCTGGCCTTTGGAATTGACCAGAGGATTCTTGATAAAGGCATAGTAAGCTCTATACAGGAGAGCCGTTCCATCTATCAGATACAATGTCTGTCTTGCCATAACCACCTCGCAAAGCTCGTTAATACGCTAGATTTAGCCAGGAGCTCCTTGTGCTGCCCTGGTAGCGCTGGAATGTTTATCTGTGCACGAAACGCTCAGCGCTCATATTTGGCAAGACGTTTTTTGGCCCCACGCGGCGTTCCCGCTCTGAAAAAGCCAGGCACGGCCTGCAGTAAGGCTATTGATTACTCAAGCGGGGGCCTGATTCCAGATCCCAGAGAGCCCGGGATGGTTCACTGCCCGATGCTCTTATCTGCTTCCCAATAGAGACGGGCCAAACCGTCTAATCAGCACCAGCCCCAGAGGAGCGCTTACACAGATGGACATCACGGCAATAGCCAGGATCAGGTTGCCATCAGCAACGCCCATTGATAGTGGGATCGAACCCAATGCTGCCTGCACTGTTGCCTTGGGGAGATATGAGATCACGCAGAAGAGACGTTCCTTGCGATTCAATTTTGAGCCCATGGTAGCGATCATGACCCCGATCGATCTGGCCAGCAAGCCCGAGATGATGAGCAGCAATCCCTTGAATCCTGCCTCTTGCAGGTACTTCGGATTGAGCGACATGCCGATCAGGACAAAGAGTACAATCTCTGCAAAGATCCAAATCTTGCTGAGTTTATTGGCGATCTCATGCGCTATTCTATTCTCTTTCTCAAACAAGATATAACCGATGGTCATAGCCCCCAGAAAGGAAGCAATCTGGATGGAATCCCCGAGCTCTATCATCACCAGACACAAACCAAGTAGTACTATCACCTTTTCTGTGGCTCGGATCTGCTTGACCCTACGAAACAGCTGCACGATCAGAAACCCAAAACAGACCCCCAATAGCACTCCCATCAAGATGGAGTATGGCACCCGAAGCAGGTCACCAAAACCGAAGGAAGCACCACCCTGATAAATTCTGAGAAAGACTCCAAAGAGCGTAATTGCAAACACATCATCCAGAGAGGCCCCGGCCAGCACTAAAGTAGGCACCTGCTTATTGGCGCCGTATCCCAGCTCCTTCAGGTTTAGCATGGACGGCACAATCACAGCGGGTGAGACAGCGGACAGAAGAAATGCGCTCATCCCCGCTACAGCATAGGAAAAACCAAAGATATGCTGGAAGGCAAAAAACAGAAAAGTGCCCTCTAGTAAACAGGGAATAGCAGAGAGCAGTATGGCCGTGAGGCTCGTTTGTTTGAGAGTTTTGCGGTTGATCCCCAGTCCTGCCCGTAAGAGGATTACGATCAGGGCAAAGGATTTGAGAAAGGGCTCGACTGCCGCCAGGGATTGGGGCATCTGTTGATTGATAGCTATTCCAAAAAGAATCCCGGCGATTAACATCCCCAGCACGTGGGGGATCGCAGCTCTATTTGCCAGGCGGCTTCCCAGCCATCCCAAGAGCAGGATTGCAGCGAATGTGGTACTGAAAGACATGGAGTTCTCCTTTTCTTTATTAGGAGTCATCAGCCTGAGGCGGTTTTGGCGAACTCCATCACCATTTGTCCTGCCAGCATTGCAATAGCAGCCTCAGCAGCAAGCAAATCACTGAAGCCACAGGCACGGCAGGATCGTTCCATATCGTCAATCACGACTTTTATGAGCTCCAAAAACCATAATAGCTCTTTATGTCAAGCCCGTTTTTGAGCACAAACATTCCAGCACTCCTGCAAGACCGGTTGGCAAAAAGATTGTTGTTGAATATCTTGTAGGGCAGGAGCACAATAACATGAGAATGATAATAATAATCGCGATAATCCTATTAAGCGGAGGTTTGAGCCTGATGGAAGCAAAGAGCATATACGACATTAACATTACAAAGATGAATGGCAGCAGCATCAGCCTTGCGGAGTACAAAGGCAAGGTGCTACTAATAGTAAATACCGCCAGCAAATGCGGCTTTACCAAGCAGTTTGGTGAATTGCAAGAGCTTTACGAGAAATATGCAGATGATGGCCTGGTAATCCTGGGTTTTCCTGCCAATAACTTTATGAACCAGGATCCTGGGACAAACGAAGAGATTCTGGGCTTTTGCCAGCTCAATTACGGAGTCAGCTTCCCCATGTTTGCCAAAATATCCGTGCGTGGCAAGGACATTGATCCCCTCTACAAATTTCTGACCGAGAAGAGCACCAATAAGGAGTTCTCTGGAAAGATAAGCTGGAACTTCAATAAGTTCCTCATCGGCAGGGACGGTAAGATTCTGGCACGCTATTCCTCGCAGACGAAGCCAATGGACGCAGAAGTGATAGCCGATCTTACTAGAGCGCTCGCAAAATAGCAGCCTCTGCATCTGAGGCATTAACTGACTGGCTAGATAATAATTGGAGTACTCTATATGAAGATTGCCTATCTGGATGGGAATAGATTTTATCGTGCTTTTAGAGTGGGTGGAGCGGCGATTATCCGCAATCAGAAGGAACTGGACCGGATAAACGTGTTTCCTGTAGCCGATGCGGATACCGGAATAAACCTGGCCTCGACCATCGAAGCGGTGCTATCGCGGAGTGAGCAAAAGCGTGGCCTCAAAGAAACAATCAAACTGGTTGCCGATTCTGCTTTGATGGGCGCTAGAGGCAATTCGGGGATCATTCTCGCCCAATATCTGCATGGGCTCAGAATCGAGCTACCGGATCTTTCAAACGTCTCTGCCCGCGAATTTGCCGAGAGTGCCAGACGCGCAGTCCGCCACATGTACTCTTCCCTCATGAACCCCGTAGAGGGTACGATGCTAACGGTTCTAAGGGAGTGGAGCGAGTTTCTGGCCGAGCACAGCAAACAGGTGGACGATTTTCACCTTCTGCTGAGATCTTCTCTGGAGACAGCCAGGAAATCCCTGAGGGAGACGCCCTCCAAGCTGGGTATTCTGGCAGAATCGAACGTGGTGGATGCCGGAGCCAAAGGCATAGTCTATTTCCTGGAGGCGATTGTCGACTTCATGGAAAGAGGCTCTATGCGCCAGGCAAAGACCATCATACCCCAAATGGCTATTGAGGATAGGGTCGAGGTCCACTCTGAGGCTCCCAAGACACATCGTTACTGCATTGAAGCCATGTACAAACTGGATGTGGGAGAGCTGGAAGAGGTAAAGGCGAAACTGACAGAGCTGGGAGATTCCCTCATCCTGGCTGGCAGCAAAGAAAAAGCGCATATCCACATCCACAGCCAAAAACCGGAGGATGTCTTTGGAACCCTCTTTGACCGGGGCAAAGTGAATTCCCTCAAGATAGATGATATGCAGCGTCAATACGAGATCAGCCACGCCCGCAAATACAAGATTGGCATCCTCACAGACAGCGCTTGCGACCTGCCAGATGAGCTTATGGACAGATACCAGATCGTTCGGCTGGCTCTGGGAATAAATTTTGGCGATCGCTTCTATCTGGATCGAGCCAGCATCACGGCTGATACTTTCTACCAGATGCTGCGCACAAACCCCCACCATCCCGTCAGCTCCCAACCTTCTCCGGCCAGTATAAAGGCAGCTTTGGTACAGCTCTCTGAAAACTACGAGCAGGTGATCGCCGTGCATCTATCAAACAAGCTGAGCGGCGTCTATGCCGGAGTTGCCAGAGAGATCGAGGCCGCCAGGCTGGACAACGTCCATCTACTCAATTCGCGTCAGCTCTCGGTGACTGAAGGCCTGGTCGTCCTGCGTTTGGCTCATGCCATCGAGGCGGGCATGCCCTATGAAGATATCGTGGGCAGGCTGGATTCCTGGTGCGACAATAGCAAGATCTATACAGATGTGAATACCCTGAAATGCATGGTTCGGGGTGGTCGGGTTCCGGCCCTCACAGGTTTTGTAGCCAAAGTCCTGAATCTAAAGCCAATTGTCTCTGTGGATAATAGCGGCAAGGCTGAAATGATGGGAAAAAGCTTTAGCAGAGGCCAAAACATGAAGAAAATCCTGGAGCTCATCAGACGCACTCTGGATACTCGCCAGGTCTGGAACTATGCCATCGTCCATGCTTATGCACCCGACCGGGCCGCTGAATATGCCACCAAACTGCAAGCCATTACCGGGAAGAAGCCAGTCTATACGATGCCTCTATCTCCGGTCGTCGGCGTTCACAACGGCATCGGAGCCGTAGCAATAGGAGTATTATATGAGCCTGTTTGAGCTGGGTCTCGTGTCCATCCTCGCAGTATTCGCTTATATGAATCTGTTTTTCCTTTTGTCCCAGGCCTTGAGGCGCAACGATATCGTAGATATTGCCTGGGGATTGGGCTTTGTGATGCTGAGCTTGCTAAGCCTCGTCCTGACCCCGGAATTGAACTGGCGCCGGGCACTGGTGCTGCTGCTCGTAATCATCTGGGGGCTGCGTCTTGCTGGCTACATCTATTTTCGCAATAGAGGCAAACCAGAGGATTTCAGATATGCCCAGTGGCGCGAGGAATGGGGCAAGAACCTCATCCTGCGCAGCTATCTGCAGGTCTTTGTCTTGCAAGGCCTATTCATGATCGCCATTGCCTATCCGATCGTCCTGGCCACAAGCCTGTCCAGATCCGGCTTCTTCTGGAGTGATCTGCTCGGCATCGCCTTGTGGTTCCTGGGTTTCTTCTTTGAAGCAGTAGGCGACGAGCAAATGAGAAGATTCAAAAAAATAGCCTCAAACAAGGGTAAAGTAATGCGCAGCGGACTCTGGCGCTATACCAGACACCCAAATTACTTTGGCGAGGCAACGATGTGGTGGGGCATCTTCTTTCTGAGCCTGGGCTTTGGCCAGGGCTTATGGGCACTGGCCAGCCCCATCGTGATCACCTTTACCCTGGTCAAAATATCCGGCGTACCCATGCTGGAAAAGAAGTACGAAGGTAATCCCGAATATCAGGACTACATTCGTAATACTCCCAGCTTTATCCCCTTTATCCCAAAACTGATAAAGAGTTTGTAGCGACCCCAGGACTGAGGCAGGCAATACTACTCTTTCAGCTCATCTACCTCTCTGGTATTGCGTACGGCTACTACCCTGTAGAATGCCTTCGGCCGCAGAGGGGCTTGAGTATCCGTGTAATGGGTCTGGGTCCCAGCCACATAGGCCAGAGGAAATGTCGAAGGGCCTTCTTCAAAATCTGGTGTATCGCTCACGTAGATCATATAACCATCCGGATCACCCAGTGAAGCAGTCCAACTGAGGATCATACTGGAATTTGCTCCCATCTGAACCTGGAGGTTTTGAGGGCTACTGAGGGCCATCCGCACCACGAGCGAGACATTGATCACAAAGGAAGGATTGGCAGAATCGTTTGAAGTACCGTTTATGACCGCTGTATGCATCCCGGGGCTCATCAGGCTGGAATCGAAGCCCAGAGTGATGCTCTGGCTGGATGCTCCTGATGCGATCTCTCCATTTACAGAGCTTCCTCCATTGAGATTGAGCCAGGCCGGGGTGCCACTAATGGCCAGACTATAGCTAAGCTGGTAGGTTCCAAGATTGGAGATGGTAAGCATCTGTTCTGCACTGCCAGCAGGATCCAAAATCTGACTGAAGGTACTGGCCGAGAGGCTGATCACTGGCTTTCCGCCGGTTCCGGTAAGGTTGATAGTCCTATTTGCCCCTCCTGCATTGTGAGTGATGATCACACTGCCCAGATATACTTGCTGGGCTGTGGGGCTAAAGCCGATGTGATACACCAGGGATGATCCGGCAGGGATTGTGTAGGCCAAGGTATTGCGGTCGCCACTGGCGGATCTGGACGAGTTCATCCCGGCACTGCTAACGCTATACCCCAGCGGAGTCGAGATATTGCCACTCAGGGTCGCTGTGCCCGGGTTTGAGATGCTAAAGCTCTCCTGGGCAGTACTGCCGATCAGGACAGTACCAAAGTTTATCGTACCCGGATCTACTACTATGGATGGGCCTATGATGCTAAAGGTTGCGCTGACAGCCTGATAGTTGGGAGCGACCCGGTCAGTAAGCCGCACCTTACAATTCTCCGAAGCAGAGAGAGGCAATACCCAATTGAAGGAATTTACCCCTGGATTACTGGCTTTTACGCCGCCAGAAACCCAACTGGTTCCACCATTTGTAGTATAATGGAAGTTTACACTGTTGCCCGAGCCTGTATAGTTCCAGGTGATGGCTTGAGTGGATCCTCCCAGCCAGGACTCTCCGCCCTGGGGAGAAGTGATCTGAATTGTCGCAGGGAATGAAACTTCCAGATTGATCGGGATCTCGATACTGGGATTGGCAGGGTCGTTTGAGGTAATGGTTGCCAGGGCATGGTAGTTCCCTTCGCTCAGGCCAGTGGCATCGAAACTGTAAACTACCTGCTGTCCCTGGCCGGCTCCAACGCTACCGCTCTGGGGTTGCAGGGCAAACCAGGTGATCGGAGCAGCCGCTTGATTGAGCGTCAGAGAACCGGTTAGGAAATGCGGCTCAGTGCCATAAACATCCCCATCAATTCTAAAGGGAAGCTCCAGGATGCCAGAAAATGAGTGATTGATGGAGACGTTCACCGTTGCTGTGGCAGTCTCTCCGGGAATCACAACTCCCCATCCGCCATCAGTCGTACCCTCCCAATAGATAGTTATGCCGTTACCGCTGGTGGCGTCTGGGATCATATCTCCATTTGAGCCACCAGAAAAGTTCGTAGCGCTATTAACCGTCACTCCTGCTGGAAATGTGAGCGTAAGACCCTGTAGCCACTCTTCGTCATTACTGTCATTATAAAGAGAAAAAGTCCAATCTACCGTACTGCCGGGCAGGTAATCCTCTGCATTCAGGTTCAGGGTACTGCCTGTGATGTTTCGGCCAGAGCTTGTAGAACTCAATGCCGAAATCCGGGCAGTCCGCAGCTCTTGAACTGAGATATTATAATTCAGGCTCAAGCCACCCGTATTATTGATCATAAAACTGCCAGAGCTCTGACTATCCGGTAATATCTGGGCCTCGATGGCAGTAGTATTCACCGCAATGGTGGCAGGATTCACGCCACTGGCTACCAAGGGCAGAGAGAGCGAGGGGGAGTTTTCGGCATTGCTCAGGATCTGCAAAAGTCCATTGTATGAGATCGCAGCCACAGGCTCGAAGGTCAGATCGAAGCTCCTGCTATCTCCCGCCCCAATGGAGAAATTGATAGTATTGCGCTCTGAACTGCTCTGCAGGGCTGGCATCTCCCTTCTGGCTGCTGATGCTACTGTATAAGCGGCCGGAGAGGTAATTGTGCCGATAAGAGTGGTATTCCCAGTGTTCGAGATCGTAAACGGCAGAGTAGTGGAACTTCCAGTGGTCTGAACCCCAAAATCCAACACTTCCGGAGTCACAGAAATCATAGGATTTACCTGGTAGGGGAGCAAGGTAAGCTTCAGGTTTGGCCTGAAAGCGGTAGCACTTCCACCGGTGAATACATTTGATTGGTTTGAATTGTCACTTCTTGCAAATCGATATCCGTTTGAAACAGCAGTATACTGAACTGTACCGGTCGAATAATAGGTGTGTACCATATCAAAGGCAGTATCCACCACGATGTTATCTGTTCCGTTCCACAAGAAAGGCGTGCTCAGATCCAGCATTTCATAGCCCCCGGCTTGAGGCGTATAAGAGCTGTTGCTATATACTGTAATCATACCTGCCTGCGTCTGCCAGTTTGCCACATTGGCATCGGCAGTATGCTTTAGCCGGACAATGAAATTGGGCAGGCTCAGGCTGGGAGCAGATGCGATGAAAAATCCGAGGCGGGTGATATAAACCGGGCCATAGACTCCTGCAGAATTGAGCTCCGAGGCTGTATAGATAGATTGCCCATGCAAGCTCTTGTAATAGATATTGATGGGCGCCCCTTCCTGACTTCCCGTATTTGCAGTCCCAATACCCAGAATTACATTCTGAGGCACTACGGCTGTGGGCATTACCTGCACTGTGTTTGAGGGCTCAGATTCACCATCAGGATTTGAATAAACTGCTGTGACATAATATGAATAAGTCGTTTCATTGACCACGTTGTTATCCGTAAAGCCCACCGTTGTGGTATTTGCCAGGAGAGAATTGTTGCGATATACCTTGTAACCGCTTAAAGCACGCAGATCAAGCGAGCGGGCAGGGGCAGCCCAGTTCAGAGTTACAAACCCATTCCCGGGAACGGCTGTCAGGCTGTGGGGTGGCAAGATTGGTACTGTATGGGGCGGGAAAGTGATATTGTCGATCCAGGCACAGTCGCTGAAGTTATTGACAGAGCCGTCTTTGGAATAAACCCAGGAAAAAGTCCTGCTTCCTGCATTTACCGTATAACTGTGCTCTTCCCAGACACCGTCTCCAGACCAACTGGCAACCTGGTTTCCGTCTATGTAAAACCTCAGATAATCGTAGCCAGATTCCGAGGAGATCCGCTTCATAAAGCTAATTGTTCCATTGGCCGTCACTTCCAGTGGAAGCGTTAGCGTACTCGATTCATTATGAGTAATGGCCCCGGATTTGGCAGCATAGGTGCCAGAAAAACTCTCAGCACTCTGTACCACCCAGGGCAAGGCTCCACCATGAGTCCAGGGATAAGCCGAGAAATCGCCGCTTTCAAAACCTTCGTCGATGGGCCCGATTATACGCACTTCAATCTGGCTTACAGCGCGGTTATTGCCGTTATCGACTGCCTCTGCCCGGATCGTATACAGCCCGGGAGAGTATCCTGTGGTGTTCCAATTCCAGGCATAGGGAGCGGTCGTATCTGTAGAGATTGGGGTCTGAGCATCATTCAAATAAAATTCCACTCTTACAATGTATCCGTCCGAATCAGACGCTGAGGCTTGCACCTGAACAATCTGCCCCATTTGATAGTGGGTTCCGCTAGCGGGAGCCGTGATCTGACAGTTCGGCATTCCTGGCGTAATGGCTTGCAGGGCGGCAAAGGCGTTCACCCGCCCGGTGCCAAGCTTACCGCTGTAGGAAGGATTCACGGCATAGTGATTGTCTGTAGTATTGCGAATGGTGTTTGCCACTTGGGTTCGCGTAAGGCTCGTCCCATTTCTATGGGCATAGGATACCAGCAGTGCCGCAATTCCAGACACATGTGGACAGGCCATTGAAGTACCCTGATAATAGGCATAAGAGCTGCCAGAGATCGTGCTCAACACCCCGCGGGCGCTCACGGAAATGGTCTCTCCACCCGGAGCTGAGACATCTACCCAGGTACCATAATTTGAATAATAAGCTCTGATGTCCTGATTTGTGGTGCCGGCCACGGAGAAAGCTCCGCTGTAGTAGCTGGGATACCAGTTACCCTCTGAGTTTTCATTTCCGGCGGCAAAGATCGTGATCCCACCGTTCATAACAGAGCCACCACCATTGGTATTGAAATAATCTATCGCGTCCAAAACATCCTGTTCGTAGACATTTACAGCGTTGTAACTCCAGCTATTCTGAGATATGGCAGCGCCATTATCAGCAGCCCAGATAGGGGCAAGATGAAACCCCCCATTGGTAGAGGAGGTAAAAACCTGGCAGGACATCAGGCGTGCCCCTGTCCCGGCTCCATTACCACCGGCCACTCCAGCCACTCCAACGCTGTTATTGGTGACCGCTGCCACGGTGCCAGCTACATGAGTACCATGATCACCAGGGACAATTGTGCTATTACCTGCCACAAAATTGTAGCCCACTCCAGACCAGATATTTGCTGCCAGATCGGGGTGATTGGTTTGGATGCCATCATCAATAATGGCAACTATCACCGAAGGGTGTCCCTTCTCAATATCCCAGGCGTTAAAGAGCTTGATGTCTGCTCCGGGAGTGCCATTACTCTGGCCTGTATTGTTGTAATGCCATTGGTAGGATAGATACTGATCGTTTGAAGACCAGCGCGATTCTTCTCTGGGAGTATAGGGAATAAAACTATCTTTATCGGCAATCTGGATCTTCTTGTACTCGGGCTCAGCCCAGGCGACTACTCCCTTGAGATCCCGATAGGCCATCACCATTGCCCGCAGATCCTGGCCCTCGTCGAAACGAAGCTCAAACCACAGAGGGAAACCCCAGGCCTTATGACGATCGCTAAAAGTATTTTTGAAAGCTGAGCTATAAAAACGCTGTGTGATCTCCTTGATCCCAAAGTGGAGATTGAGATTATCCAGTTCCTCTATCCCAAAACGGTAGATTTTGCCATTATCGGACAGCATCTCGTCCACGAGAGTGGCATATTCACCACTCAATTTGATTTTGATCTGACCCGCCTCCAGAGCAGTGTCCGGAACAGTATGAATGTCGATGAAGGGGCGCTCCCCAAATCTGACCTCAGTCGCGGTCAGAACGGAGCTAAGGGCTATAGCTACTAATAACACTAAAATAAAAATTCTTCTCATTTTGGATTATACTCCTTGTACCTCAGGATTAGTCTTGAGTGCATGCAGCCGATAATAGAGACCCCAATTTTGAATGCTCCCGGAGCATAAGAGGCTGCAATCCAGATATCTGTCAAGCAGAATGTGGGGACGGTCTCAGCGTATCGGCGCTCGCCTGAAGCGCCGAACGTGGCGGTACAGCCCGGAGGGCGTAACAGCCGGGGCCCCCAGGGCTGAGCCTGCGAAGAC
>CAZZCS010000036.1:0-21130 GCA_964652645.1 uncultured Candidatus Cloacimonadota bacterium
TGCTGTTGGATTATAAACCGCTGTGAAAGTAGTAGTCTGACCAATCGTCAAGTTAACCGGGAAGGCTGGGAGGTTGATCAACGAAAAGTATTGGTCTCCAGATATTGTGATATTTGATATTGATAATGTTCCTCCCCCAATGTTTGCCAATGTAAACAATTGGCTTGCAGATTGATTGACTGCCAAAACACCAAAGTCTTTTGAGGCTGGTGTCACAGTCAGTTCAGGTGTTGATGGAATAGCAACGGCAGAGATATTAAGTGTAAAGTCAGTATAGTCTGGCGTTGGCCAAGTGCTGACAATGGCAAAGTAATCACCCATTGGCAACACTACATTTGTGAAACTACCACCAGCTGAACCGCTTCCTTGGGCCAATATCGGCACAGGATTAGCAAGCGATGGCTCTTGGTTTAGGATGTGAACTCCCGTCCAGCTACCAGTCACACTACCTGAGAGGAAGCTTTCAGCAGTTAAAGTAAATTTAACTACAAAATCGTAACCACCCAAATAGTAGTTGCTTGGAGAACCAGTCACCATAGCATTCGTGTAATTATTTCCATAGGCCTCTGTATTCCCCATGTAGTTCTCTATCGGCAAGGGTAAAATCATGGGGTTTTGACACGTCGATCCCGGTATTTGAGCGAAGGCATATACTGTCATAACCATTATCGACAAGATCAATAATAACTTCTTCATATTAGAAACTCCTTAAGATGTGTAATTTTAAATGAAGAATTGTGAAGTGATGGTCGTGAAAAGCCCGCCTTCTGCCATATAGATACAGCTATCGCAGGTTCTATTTCACGGATTAATTTTGAAAGCTTGCGTAGGTGCTGCAACATGCATGACAGCGAAATCTGCCAGGCGTGCTGCCCTGATAAGTGAAGATTATAAAACAAAGGGTCATTAAACAAAACTGCTGAATCTGTACACAGCTCTTCTTTCATCAATCCGGTGTAATAATCCTGGCCGGACTTAAAGCAAAAACCCATGGGCAATCTCCTTCAGTGTTTTGTTTCTACCTGAACTCGACATTTTTTTCGAAACTGTACCGCCAATTGGCGATAACTCTCCCAAAAAACCAAATACAAAAATAACTATAAAGCCTTATCTACAGATGTCTTTTCGACTGTGGTCATAACTTAGCGCAGCTCTATATAGCTGTCAAGCTCTAAATTCCTTTTATTTCTATAGAGTGTGATTTTATTCCACAACAGGTGCTGCAATTGAGTTTCTGCTTGACACTTAAGATATGTCCCTGCCCCTTTGCGCCAGTCTGTCTGAGCGGGTATAAAGGCTGCGTCCTATCCCAGCCTGGCTTTACCAATCAAGATAGATAACTGTCCTGCAAGAAGGAAACAATATGAAGCGAATAATTATTGTGGTGTATATTCTCTGGATCTCGGCCATCCTCATCTCAAGCTCCAGCGATCCCCTCTCTGGCACTCTGAGGATCGGGTTAAATGCCGATTATGCCAGCTTTACAGAGGCGATTAACGCTTTGAACACCAATGGAGTGTGCCCGCCTGGAGTCGTGTTTGTCATCGATAGCGGTCTCTACCAGGAGAATCCTCCGGCTATTATGACCACCGGAACTGAGAATGCACCCATCACCTTTGTGGCAGATAATCCAGATTCCAAGCCCATACTCCGAGCCAGTGGAGCTACGAACTCTTATGGGCTCAAGCTCGTAGCAGCCAGCTATCTCACCTTTGAATCCCTATCCATCATATCTGGCAACAGTTTAAGCTATGGAATCTGGCTGGATGGAGGGTCTGGCAACAATTCCATTATCAATTGCGACATCTCCTTTGTGAATGCCAGCTCCGGTAGCAGGATCGGCATTTACTCCCAATCCACAACCGGATTGCCCAATAACAATAACTCTTTTTCTGCTAACACCATCAGCCAGGCCATGACTGGCATCTACGTATCCAGCCCCAGCAGCAGTTTATCCGAAAATTGCCAAATTTTTGGCAATAACATCCAGGACGTATATCAAGCCGGGATCCTGCATGGCTTTGGGACAAACGCTTCCATCGCAGCAAATGCCATCAGCCTGCACCCTGGCTCATCTTCCACCTTCGAGGGTATCCGCCTCAATGGCTCTACCTCATCCGCCACTCTTCAGAACAACAGTATCAGCGGGGGTTTCACATCTGCCAGTGCCTATGGAATCTACATTTCAAACGGTAATCATCTGCTCCAGAACAATACCATTGGAGACCTGCAAGTAAATGGAAGCGCGCATGGCATCTTTCTGCAGAATGGGGGAACTGTTTCCATTCTTGGCAATAACATTCGAGGCTTATCCAGCCAGGGCTCCGCAGCCACCCATATTAGCGGCATCACCATCGAAGCGGGGCAAACCATCTGTGTAGCCAATAACATGATCTGCGATCTCCGCGCCCCAGCTACCGCTTCAATACCCCAAATCCGCGGTCTGCAATTAGGGGGAGGAACGAATCTCGGCGTCTATTACAACAGCATCTTTCTCGATGCATTTCCCGGAGGTTCAAACGCCACGTTTTCGTCTGCAGGTCTTTATATGAGCAGCACCGGAGGATCCCTAAATCTCCAGAACAACATCATCGTCAACATGAGTAGCCCTGGAACCGGCAGCAATGCCAGATCCGTCGCCTTTTGGAAAACTGGGACAGGCTTTGCCAACCTGCTGCCTCAGAGCAACTGCAATATCTATTATGCAGGGGAGCCAGGAGTAAAAAACCTGATCTGCTACAATGGAACAACTGGCTATCAAAGCCTCGAAGATTACCAGCTGGCAAATCCTGGCAAAGACCAAGGTTCCTACACAGAGGATGTGCCATTTCTGAGCGTGAGCCTCCCCTACGATCTACATATCAATCCCGCTGTACCCACTCTGGCAGAGGGCAATGCCAATCCCTTTGCTGCGATCACCACAGATTTTGATGCAGAACCCAGAGACTCCCTGCGTCCCGATATCGGAGCAGATGAGGGCAGCTTTACTGCTTTTGGTGTGGGACTATCACAGCCAGAACTATGCTTGGCAGCTTGTGCCGGAGGTGTAATGATCTCCTGGCAGGAGATAGCCGGGGCAGATCTTTATCAGGTATTTTGTTCCCCCCTGCCAGACCTTTGGGAAGCAGAACCCAGCCTGGTAACGACAGAGACGGAGGTATTCATTCCCGGGCAGGAGAGGATGTTCTTCCGGGTGATCGCGGTAAGGGACTGATGCTGGGTAGGGGATTGAGTCTGTATATCTGAGCCTCCAAAACGACGAAAAACCTGTGCTCTTGCAGGACAACAGCGTTGCCCTATCAAGTGGATAGGCGGTACGGCGACCGCTGAACAATCCTATGAACCATACAGTCATCCGTGTATCAGACGTGTATCAAGCGTGTATCAGGCGTGTATCAAGTGTGTTCTCGAACACACTTGATACAGGTATGATACAGGTGAGATAGAGAGAAGTCCATATGCAGGGAAGGGAGCCCAAACTTTGGATTGGAGACGTCCCGTCGCCACAAATAGCGGAGGTCAGTAAAACAATGTAGCATTGGAATGCTACGTTACGGGGGGCAGCTTCGCAGCCTCTGTCGACCGGGAGCTCGATAGCCCAAAGAGGACTTGTAGCGTAGCTCTACTCTTTGTTGCAAGCGGATTTTGCCACCACATAACAGAAAAGGAGATCCAAATCTGGATCTCCTTTTTCTATATAGATCAGGTCTTACCTATTTGGCAAGATCTTTGGCTTTGATGTGTTCTTTTTGGGGTGCTGCTTCTTCGGATTGAACGAATTCGATGATGGCCATCGGTGCAGAATCTCCGCGGCGGAAGCCGGCTTTGAGTACACGGGTATAGCCACCGTTTCTATCTTTCATCTTGGGAGCAATTTCGTCGAACAGTTTCTTGACCAGGTCTCTGTCGCCCAAAAAGCTATAGGCAAGCCTGCGAGCATGAACGGAATCTTTTTTTCCATAAGTCACGATGCGGTCTGCAAAGCGTCTCATTTCTTTTGCCTTGGCGAGCGTAGTGGTAATTCTGCCATAATCGACCAGCGATTTGACCAAGTTACGCATCATCAGGCGACGTTGATCCATTTCACGTCCGAACTTTCTACCTTCAACTCTGTGTCGCATGTTTCACCTTCTTCTTAGCAGTTGGAACGGGTTTTTTGGGAGGAGTCTTGGCAGAGATCGCAACCTCTTCAGAAGCAACAGGTTCACTGTTGTCCCCGAGAGTTTTTATTCCTCTGCTGCGAGCCTCTTTGATCTTTTGAAAGATGGAATCAACATCCATGCCCAGTTCCAGATCGTATTTTTTAAGTTTTTGCACAATTTCTTCTAGGGATTTCTTTCCGAAATTGCGGAATTTTAACATATCAGCCTCGGTCTTGGAGACGAGTTCACCGATAGTTTCGATCTCCGCTGCAGCAAGGCAGTTGGCAGCTCGAACGGTAAGCTCGATTTCTTTGACGCTGAGGTTCATTATGCGTTCTTTTTCTTCCAGATCAGGATCCAGCTCAAGCTCTTGGATATATTCCGGTTCTGTCTCAAAGAGAGACATTTTGGCGAACATATCCTTGAGGATTTTGGCAGAAAGATAGAGAGCATGATTGGGCTCAACTGCTCCGTTGGAGTGGATTTCGACTATAAGTCTGTCGAAGTTCATTCTTTCTTTCACGCGCTGATGAGTAACGCTATAATTTACCTTGAGGATTGGGGAATAGATCGAATCAATAGGGATGAATCCCACGGATTTACCTTCAATGTTCTGACGATCGGCAGGCACATAGCCTCTTCCGATACCGATGATGAGCTCAATCTTGAGTTCCACATCCTCGGTAACTTCCAGAAGATAGAGATCTTTATTGATGATTTTGACGTGAGTGTTTTCTTGAATCATGGCTGCGGTCACAATCCCATTACCTTTGTGCTCCAGCACTACCGTAACCTCTTCGACTGAATTCGAGTAGATTACCAACTGCTTGAGCCTGAGGATCAGATCGATATAATCTGAATTTGTTCCCGGGATTGGGGCAAATTCATGATGCAAACCTTCAATTCTCACAAAGCGTACTGCAGCTCCCTGAATGGAGGACAGTAAGACGCGACGTAGAGTATTGCCCAGGGTTGTACCAAAACCTGGTTCAAGAGGTCCAATTTCAAATCTGCCAAAGTTTTTGTTGTATGTCGCTTTATCAAAGTCGACAGTCTCTGGCATTTGTAAGGGTTCGAGATACATCATAAGAGACTCCTTGCTATGAGCATTATTTGGAGTAGAACTCAACGATCAGTCTGATATCAACGTTAGTAGGAATTTCCGTGGCAGCAGGTATCGAGAGGAATTGACCGCGCTTGTGTTCTTTATCAACCGTAAGCCATGAATAGGGGGAGCTGATTTCAGTTCTGTCCATGGCGTCGAGCAGCATTTTCATCCCGCGGCTGGCTTCGCGGACTTCTACAATGTCACCAGCTTTGAGCAGCATTGAAGGAATGTCGGCTTTTTTGCCGTTAACTGCAAAATGCCCGTGGGTAACGAACTGTCTGGCCTGCATTCTAGTGACGGCAAAGCCGAGGCGGTAAACTACGTTATCCAGTCTTCTTTCCAGCATTTGCATCAGGTTGTCACCGGTAACGCCCTGCATCTGAGCAGCTTTGAAGAAGTAGTTTCTAAACTGCTTTTCCATGAGGCAATAGGTGAGCCTGAGTTTTTGCTTTTCCTTCAAATGAAGTCCATAGTCGCTAAATTTGCGGCGAGGATTCTTACCATGCTGTCCGGAAGGATAATTCCGTTTTGCAAGGATGCGGTCGTATTTGGCTGTTCCAAAAATGTTTTCACCAAACTTTCGACAGACTTTTGCTTTTGGTCCTGTATATCTTGCCAAATTACACCTCCCTTAGATTCTTCTGGTCTTGGGTGGACGGCAACCGTTATGCGGGATTGGCGTCTCGTCTTTAATCATTGTAACACGGATACCAGCAGCATTGACGGCACGGATGGCGGATTCACGTCCACCACCGGGGCCTTTAACGATCATGCTGACTCTGGTGATACCCATTTCCTGCCCGACTTTGGCAACTTCACCGGCAGCAAGCTGTGCCGCAAATGGAGTGCTTTTACGGGAACCTTTATATCCTATCTTACCACCGCTGGACCAGGCAAGCACGTTTCCGGCTTTGTCGGTCAGCGAGATAATGGTGTTATTGAAGCTGGAATGCACAAAAATGATTCCTTCGTCAAAGGCAAGACGTACGCGTTTTTTCTTTACTCTGGTTTTCTTTGCCATTTATCGCTCCTATTTCTTCTTTTTGATAGCGCCGGCACGTGGACCCTTACGGGTGCGAGCGTTAGTGTGCGTACGTTGACCACGGACTGGAAGACCGCGTTTGTGTCTCAAACCGCGATAGCTACCGATTTCCATGAGTCTTTTAATATTCATAGCGATCTGGGTGCGTAATGAACCCTCTACTATGTATTCATTTTGAATGATGTCACGAAGAGCTTTTTCTTCTTCAATACTCAGGTCTTGTACCTTTTTCATTTCATCGATGTTGGCTTTTTGGCATATTTCTACTGCCAAAGTCCGTCCGATACCATAAATATAGGTAAGACCAATGAAGATCCTTTTATTTCTGGGAAGCTCAATACCTGCAATATGTGCCAAGTTGGTCCTCCTTTTATCCTTGTCTCTGCTTATGTTTTGGCTGAGAGCTACAGATTACTCTAATCACGCCGTGGCGTTTTATAATCCTGCAGTCTTTGCAGATGACTTTTACAGATGCTTGTACTTTCATTGTAATCTCCCTGCATCGCCTTTTGCAATGCTCATTATTTATAACGATATGTAATTCTGCCGCGGGAGAGATCGTATGGAGAGAGCTCCACTTTTACCTTGTCTCCGGGCAGGATACGGATATAGTTCATACGCATTTTACCGGAACTATGAGCCAGTATTTCATGGCCATTCTCCAGTTCAACGCGAAAAGTAGTGTTTGGAAGTGCGTCAACCACGATTCCTTCGACTTCAATAACACCGGCTTTAGACATACTTAAACCTCAGTTCTTTGTTAAAATTTCAGGTTCGCCATCGGTAACTGCGATGGTGTGTTCAAAATGGGCAGAGAGAGAATCGTCTGCTGTAAAGAATTCCCAGCCCAGCTCTTTAACACGGTTTGTGCCGATATTTACCATTGGTTCGATTGCCAGAGTCATCCCTGCTTTGATCCTGGGGCCTCTGCCCTTTACACCAAAGTTAGGGATCTGGGGCTCTTCATGAAGGCTCTTACCGATACCGTGACCGGTAAGATTATCTGCCACGTAGTAGCCTTTGGATTGGACGAAGGAACCGATAGCGGCGGAAATATCTCCGATCCTGGCGCCGGGGACTGCTTGAGCAATTCCGATTTCAAGGGCTTTGAGGGTAACATCCATTAACCTCTGGGCCTTCTCGGAAATAGCTCCCACAGCATAGGTGCGCGCTGCATCTCCATAATATGAATTCAGCAATACACCAACATCTATCCCAATAATATCACCATCGGATAAGACTTGCTCCCTGGAAGGAATACCATGCACAATCCCAGAATTGACAGATGCGCATATTGCACCTGGGAAGGGGGGCAGACCGGTTACTTGATAACCGAGAAAAGCCGCCCTGGCACCTCTGGATTTGATGAAATCCTGCGCGAAAAGATCCAGCTCCAGAGTGTTTGCTCCTGGCACTATCATCTTTTCCAGCGCTTCAAAGAGGTCGGCAATGATCTTGCCGCTGGCTCTCATTTTTTCTATTTCCGAAGCAGTCTTGAGATATATCATTTAGGAACCTGATCTTCCGCGGAGCTTACCCTTTTTCATGAACCCGTCATAATGGCGCATAACCAAATGGGATTCAATCTGCTGGAGCGTATCCAAGGCAACACCGACAACGATGATGAGACCTGTACCGCCAAAATAGAATGGCAGATTGAAACTGTGGCTCATTATCTCTGGCAGTAATGCTACAAAGGCAAAGAATATCGCGCCGGGGAGAGTGATTCTCACCAAAACGGTATTGATGTATTCTGCAGTCTTCTTTCCAGGTTTCTTTCCTGGAATGTGGCCACCATACTTCACCATATTTTCAGCCATTTCTGTAGGATTCAAGACGATCGCTGTATAGAAATAGGCAAAGAAGATGATGAGTCCCACGTACAGAATCGTGTATAGCGCTGCTCCGGGAGATAACCAGGACTGTAATGTGTTCCAGAATCCACCACTCTTGCCAAAGATGGCAATCACGGTAGCGGGGAACATAATCACAGACTGGGCAAAGATGATCGGAATAACGCCAGCTGTATTGACTCTGAGCGGGATATAAGTGCTCTGTCCACCATAGACTCTGCGTCCTACAATGCGCTTGGCATATTGGACTGGAATCTTTCTGATGGCTTCAGTAACCAGAATAACTGCTGCAGTCACTGCCACCATCAAGCCAATGGCAACTACTGCTTTCCACAAGTAAGAACTATCAAGGGCGATGTTTTGGAACATCAGCATAAATCCAGCAGGGTAACGGGCAATAATACCGGCAAAGATGATCAGCGAGATTCCATTTCCAATGCCATTCTCTGTAATCTGCTCTCCAATCCACATCACAATCATTGTCCCTGTCACCAGGGTTACGATTCCAGTAAAATGAAAGAGGAAATTTGCACTGGGTACAACGCCACCACTAAGGCTTGTAAGCCAGATAGTGATAGTGATGGCATTGAATGATGCCAATCCAACCGTTCCGTAACGCGTGATCTGATTCATCTTTTTCTGCCCTTCTGCGCCTTCTTTCTTCAGCTTTTCAAAGTAAGGAATGATACTTCCCAAAAGCTGCATCACGATCGACGCCGTGATATAGGGCATGATACCCAAGGCAAATACTGATGCACGTTCGAAATTACCTCCCACAAATAGATCCAGCAGACCAAAGAGCGTGTTGCCCTGGCTGCGAGCTGATTCGAAGAAAGCCTTGAGTGCTGTGGCATTTACACCTGGGATGGGTACGAAACTACCCATGCGATAGAGAATCAGAAATAGCGCCGTAAACAGGATCTTCTTTTTCAGATCCGGTATGCGGAACATATTCGTAATAGTTTTGATCAAGTTACACTACCTCCGCCTTTCCGCCGTTCTTTTCGATGATTTCGATAGCACGTTTTGAAAAAGCATTGGCTTGGATTTGAACGGCTTTGGTGAACTCTACTTGTGTAGAGGCTAAGACCTTCAATGGAGCGTGAGATTTCTTTCCCTTGGTAGGGATGATTCCCATAGCTTCCAAAGTTTGAATATCGAATTTCGTTTCTTCCAAGTCCTGCAGACGGCTCAGATTGAGAGTACGGTACTCCACGCGGAAGATATTCTTGAACCCACGTTTTGGCAGGCGACGCTGGATTGGCATTTGTCCACCTTCAAACCAGGATGGAACCTTACCACCGGAGCGAGCTTTTCTACCTTTGTGACCGCGACCGGCCTGGTGTCCGCTTCCGCTTCCCTGTCCTTTACCAAGACGTTTTTTGTTCTTTCTACCGGCAGGTTTTCCAAGATTGTGTAATGTAAGCATATTATTCTCCCTGCAGTGTTTCGACTTTGAGAAGGTATGATACTTTGTTTATCATACCGCGAATGCATGGATTATCATCGTGGATCCGGCTCTTACCGATCCGGCCCAATCCCAGGGAAGCGACTACGCGCTTGTGGGAATCCATTCGTTTGATAGTACTCTTTATTTGGGTAACCTTGAGTTTCATTTTTCCTCCCTGCCAGTAAGCTCGGCAACAGATTTGTTGCGCAGCTTGGCAATATCGTGAATGGTGCGCATGGAGCGCAAGCCGTTCACTGTGGCTTTCACAACGTTGCAGGGTGTGTTTGAGCCAAGGGATTTGCAGAGTATGTTTTCGATTCCGGCTGCTTCAAAGATGGCACGGGTAGTACCACCAGCGATAACACCAGTACCGGCAGCAGCGGGTTTCATCATCACTTTGCTGGCGCCATAACGGGCAAACAGCTCGTGAGGAATGGTCCCTTTGATGATCGGAACGCGGAACATGGACTTGGTAGCCTTTTCTTTGGCTTTGCGGATAGCATCAACGATTTCGTTTGCCTTTCCGGTTCCCACCCCGACGTTACCTTTGCGGTCACCAACTACCACGATGGCGCTGAAGCTGAAGTTTCTTCCGCCTTTTACCACCTTGGCTACGCGTTTTGTTTCGATAATCTTTTCGACTAATTTATCTTCTTCATTTACATGTTGATCGTAATTCAAGCTATCCTCCCTTAGAATTGTAGTCCGGCTTTGCGGGCACCGTCTGCCAATGCCTTTACTCTGCCATGATACTTGTATCCGGCGCGATCAAAAGCGACAGTGGTGATCCCGGCAGCAATAGCTTTCTCACCGAGCTTGAGCCCGATTTGGAAGCTTTGTGCGGTCTTCTTGCCTTTTTCCAGCTCGATATCTTTGGCGATCGTAGAGGCCGATACGAGGGTAACACCTTTGGTATCGTCTATAATCTGAGCATAGATATTGTTCAAGCTGCGAAATACAACTAGTCTCGGGCGTTGGGTAGTCCCACTCAGACGCTTGCGTATAGCGGCTCTACGGCGTTTGCGCAGTACGTTTTTCTTTAAAGCACTATGTTTTATCATTTCAACACCCCATTACTTGGAACCGGCTTTACCGGCTTTGATGGTAACCTGCTCGTCGTGATAACGAACGCCTTTACCTTTGTAGTTTTCGGGAGGACGGCAATCACGTACCTGGGCAGCAAAATGGCCGACTAATTGCTTGTCTATGCCTTTGATGCGAATGATACTTTGGAGGTCATTTCTTGTTCCCTTGGAACGTGGAACGGCTTCAGCTTCGACTTGAAGTCCTTCCGGAATTTGGAGCAAGATGTCGTGGGAGTATCCCAAAGAGAGTCTCAACCAAGGACCTTTCACTTCTGAAGAATATCCGGTTCCGATCACTTGCAGGGTTTTCATAAAACCTTCGCTGACACCGGTAACCATGTTTTGGAGCAAAGCGCGACTGAGGCCGTGAAAAGCGCGAATCTTTCTGCTTTCATCGGCTCTTAATACGCTGAGAATGCCATTTTCTTCATTAATAGTGATTCCGTCTAAAAGTTCGTAACTCATCTCACCAAGTGAGCCTTTAATTGTTACGAGAGAACCGTCGATTTTTACGTTTACACCTGCGGGGATCTTAATAGGAGCTTTTCCAATTCGTGACATTATATCCTCCTACCAAACCTTGCAGACGAATTCACCGCCAACGCGCTTGATTCGAGCATCTCTATCCACCATCACACCAGCACTGGTGGAGATAATGGCACAACCGGTATTATTGAAAATACTGGGCATGTTTCCGGCTTTGACGTACACACGTCTTCCGGGCTTTGATACTCTTACCAAACCTTGTATAATGGGGTTACCATCGTTTGTGTAACGCAGGTTTACTAATATTCTTCTGTAGTTAATCTTTTGTTCCGGGTCCTTATCCAAAACTTGGGAGTTATTGATAAAGTTTTCATCGGCAAGTATCTTCACAATCGCTTCGACAAGCTTGTTGTGGTTGACGATTACCTGCGTATGACCGGCACGATATGCATTGCGAATCTTTGTTAATGCATCAGCTATCGGATCACTTACGCTCATTTATATCCTCCATTATTTTACCAACTGGAACTGGTTATTCCGGGTATGTGCCCTTGGGAAGCATACTTACGGAAACAAAGGCGGCACATTCCAAAATCACGCATATAAGCGCGAGGACGCCCGCAAACCATACAGCGGTTGTACTTTCTTACTTTGAACTTGGGAGTTCTTTGCTGTTTTAAGATCATTGATTTCTTTGCCAAGATAATCTCCTTATTGGTTCTTTTGGAATGGCATACCAAGTTCTTTAAGCAGTTCACGGCATTCTTCATCGGTATGAGCCGTGGTTACTACTGCTATATTAAGGCCTCGAATGGCATCGATCTTATCATATTCAATTTCCGGGAAAACCGTCTGTTCTTTGAGGCCGAGGGAATAGTTTCCACGTCCGTCAAAAGAATTGGCAGCCAGCCCTTTGAAGTCTCTGATACGAGGAATTACGATAGAGATCAGGCGATCGAGAAATTCATACATTATTTCACCACGAAGCGTTACTTTACAGCCAATCGGCATGCCTTCACGCAGCTTGAAATTAGAGATAGATTTACGGGCTTTTGTAATCATGGCTTTGCGTCCGGTAATCTGTTCAATATCCTTGACAGCGTTATCCAGAATAGCTTTGTTTTGGGTGGCAGCACCCACGCCCATGCTTACAATCACCTTGTCCAATTTCGGTACCTGGTGTAGGTTTTTGTAACCAAAACGTTTATTCAAGGCAGCTATGACTTCTTTCTGATAATGTTCTTTTAATCGGTTCATTTCGCTCTCCTTACAATTCGTCGCCGCTTTTCTTGCAGACACGGACTCGGCGTCCATCTCTGGGAACGATGATCGGCTTGGTCACCGTAGCGAGTTTTTCGTTGAAGAGCATTACGTTAGAAGCGTTTACCGGAGCTTCTTTCGTGATGATTCCACCCTGAGGATTTCGTTGTGAGGGTTTGGCATGCTTTTTGATCATGTTTACTTTCTCGACGATAACCCGGTTTGTCTTTGGAAAAGCTTTTAGAACTCTGCCTTTTTTACCTTTGTCATCTCCGGAAATAACGACAACGAAATCACCTTTTTTCAGATTTAACATCTTTGTCATGATTTCTCCTACAATACTTCCGGTGCCAGCGAGACAATCTTTGTAAAGTGATGTTCGCGTAGTTCACGGGCAACCGGTCCAAAAATACGTGTACCTTTGGGCTCATGCTTTTCGTCGATAATGACGGCAGCATTATCCTGGAAGCGGATATAAGATCCGTCTGCGCGGCGTACTTCTTTTGCAGTTCGTACGATAACGGCTTTTTCGACGGTACCTTTTTTGATCTTTCCTCCAGGTGTGGCAGATTTGATCGCGATAACTATTACGTCTCCGATTGAGGCGTATTTCCTTCTGGTGCCACCAAGCACTTTGATACACATTGCTTTTTTGGCGCCGGAGTTATCGGCGATATTCAATATGGTTTGAGCTTGAATCATTCCAATACCCCTTTATTTTCTTCTTTCTACTATTTTGTGGAGAATCCAACGTTTACTGGCACTCATGGGGCGGTATTCCATAATCTGAACTGTATCGCCTTCCTGGGCATCGTTCATCTCATCATGCGCCATGAATTTCTTGTGACGGCGGACTGTCTTTTTGTATAACGGGTGGATAAACTGACGTTCGACCTTCACAACGATTGTCTTATCGTTTTTGTCACTAACGACTATCCCCTGTTTGATCATTTTATTTGTTGCCATTATTTACCTCACTACGCTTGGGCTTTTTGCTTTAATACGGTCAAGATTCTAGCAATGTCTCTTTTGACAAAACGGAGTCTGTCTGTCCTGTCCAATAGATTCTTTGCCTTTTGAAAGCGAAGGTTAAAGAGCTCAATTCTCAGCTCTTCAAGCTTGTCGTGCATCTCCTGGATGCTCATTTCACGGATATCTTCAGCTTTCATATTTCTACTCCTTCACGTGCTACCAAGCGAGTCTTGATCGGCAACTTGTGGGCTGCAAGACGCATGGCTTCCTTGGCGATTTTGGGATCTACACCATCGAGCTCAAACATCACTCTACCGGGTCTGACTACGGCTACCCAATACTCGGGTGCACCTTTACCTTTACCCATACGGGTTTCGGCAGCTTTTTTGGTGACGGGCTTATCCGGAAAAATGCGGATCCATACTTTTCCTAAACGTTTCATGTGACGGGTAATGGCTATACGAGCAGCTTCGATCTGGCGACTGGTGATCCACGCGTCTTCAAGAGCGATCAGACCATAATCACCAAAACTGACGGTAGATCCGGTCCAGGCCAGGCCTGTCCTTCTACCCTTCATCTGCTTACGAAATTTTACCTTTTTCGGGGCTAACATTAATCTCTCCTAACCTAAAATATCGCCTTTGTATATCCACACCTTGATTCCAATGATACCATACGTAGTGGAGGCTTCCACATGAGCATAATCGATATTGGCTCTCAGAGTGTGAAGAGGGGTTCTACCTTGTTTGTAACGTTCGGTTCTAGCGATTTCAGCACCACCAAGGCGTCCAGAAACCTGAACTTTGATACCCTGGGCACCGTCTTTTGTGGCATTACGCATAGCCATTTTCATGGCCCGGCGGAAAGAGACGCGAGTTTCGAGCTGACGGGCTATTTCGAGCCCAACCAAACGAGCATCCAACCAAGCTCTGTCGATCTGTTCGATGTTGATCGAGACGTTAATCGGCGATTTACGGTTTTTATTTATCAGGACGTTTAGTTCGTTGCGAAGCTTGTCTATATCTTCGCCTTTCTTACCGATCACCAAGCCGGGTCTGGCTGTGTGGATATCGATAACAATAGAACTGGTCTTGCGTGAGATCTTGATCTTCGAAACCATCTTATCGGAAAGACGTTTACGGACATAGGTCCGAATCTTGATGTCTTCCTGAAGAAATTCGACATAAGAAGATCCCTGCGCAAACCATATGGATTCAGTGTCTTTGTTTACACCAAGACGGTACAGGACTGGATGTACTTTCTGTCCCAAGGGTTCCTCCTATTTGATGGTTTGAATTTCCAGGGCGATATGACAGGTTTGTTTTCTGATCATAAAAGCTCTACCCTGGGCTCTGGGCATGTAACGTTTCATCTGAGGCCCTTCATCGGCAGTAGCCTTTGTAACGAAGACCTCGTTCAAATCCAATTTAGCTTCTTTGACATGGGCATTAGCTATCGCAGATTCCAATAATTTGAAAATCTGCTGGGCTGCACGGCGGCGTGAGAACCGAAGAATGTTCTTTGCTTCGTTTACATTTTTGTAACGAATCTGATCGAGTACCAGGCGTGCTTTACGAGCTGAGCCACGGGCAAAACGAAGTTTTGATGTTGCTTCCATTATCTACTCCTATCTGCCTTTTTTCTTCTTTTCTTTATGGCCGCGATAGGTACGGGTCGGAGAAAACTCACCAAGCTTGTGACCCACCATGTTTTCTGTGACATATACAGGCACAAATTTGTGACCGTTATGCACGGAAAAGGTGTGACCTATGAAATCCGGCAGGATTACAGAGCGCCGGGACCATGTCTTTATCACGGTTTTCTTTGTTTCTTTATTTAAGGTATCTACTTTGCTGAGGAGGTGACCATCAACAAAAGGACCTTTTTTTACTGAACGTGCCATTTATTCTTCCTCCCCTATCTCTTCTTCTTGGTGGATTTCACGATATACTTATCGGAGTATTTCTTGTTCTTACGAGTCTTTCCGCCCTTGGCAGGTTTTCCCCAAGGTGAGACAGGATGACGTCCACCAGAGGTCTTACCTTCACCACCACCCATGGGGTGATCAACAGGATTCATCACAACACCGCGAACGGTGGGACGAATACCCATCCAGCGTTTACGACCGGCTTTACCAAGTTGAATAAGGTTGTGGTCTTGATTTGATACCTGACCGATAGTAGCAAGACATTCCTTGCGGATGAGATGTACATCGTTCGAAGGCATTTTGACGTGAACATAATCGCCGTCCTTGGCTACTACTTGACCGTAGGTGCCAGCACTACGAGCGATCTGACCGCCTCTTCCCTTTTTAAGCTCAATATTGTGCACAAATGAACCCAGCGGGATTCTTTCGAGAGGAAGAGCATTACCCACAGAGACTTCAGCAGTGGCACCAGACATCACAGTGGCACCTACCACCAGACCTTCTGGAGCTATGATGTATCTCTTTTCGCCATCTACATAATGCAGGAGGGCGATGCGGGCAGTACGATTGGGGTCATATTCTATAGTGGCGACTTTGGCAGGAATCCCAGCTTTGTCGCGCTTGAAATCTATGATACGATAGTGACGACGGGTTCCACCACCACGGTGACGGCATGTGATGCGACCCATGTTGTTTCTTCCGCCAGATTTGCGGACCGGCTTCAGCAAAGATTTCTCTGGAGAATCAGTAGTAATCTCGGCAAAGGTGTAACCGGTGCGGAAGCGAAGGGTCGGCGTTACAGGTTTATATTTCTTAATTCCCATCTTTATACCTCAAAATCCGCAATTTTGTCACCTTCGCGTAAGGTCACGATTGCTTTCTTCCAATCCGGGCGCTTGCCATTGTATTTACCAAGACGTTTTGGCTTTCCCATCATGGTGATTGTATTTACATTGAGAACTTTGACTGCGAAGATAGCTTCAATCGCTTTCTTGATCTCAATTTTATTGGCATTCATGCTTACTTTGAATGTATATGTATTATTAGTTTGCAATTGGATTCCGGTCTTCTCGGTAATCATCGGAGCTACAATTATCTGTCGTGGATGTATCATGAGCCGAATACCTCCTCTACCTTATTAAGAGCGTCCTGAGTCATCAGGATATAGCTGCTCTTGAGTATTTCGTAGGCAAAAAGACTATCAGCGCGATCAGTTTCCACGTAAGGGATGTTCTGGAAAGACTTTACTGTGGGAACGTCGTGACCGTTTGTAACCACGAGTTTACGTCCTTTTTCAGGAAGGATCTTTCCGATCAGTTCAATAGCCTTTTTTGTGCTGGGCTGGTCAAAATTGAGTGATTCTATGACAAAGATTCTGCCTTCACGAGCACGATCTGTAAGCGCTACTAAGAGAGCCTGACGTTTCTTTGTCTTCGGAATTTTGCGATACCAATCTTTGGGGTAGATCGCAAAAGCTTTTCCACCATGAACGCGAATCGGGGAACGACGAGTACCCACACGGGCATTACCAGTACCCTTCTGTTTGAAGAGCTTGCGGGTGCTGCCAGCAGTCATAGAGCGGTTTTTCTTTTGGACGTTTCCCTGTCTCTGGTTGCCGAGGTACATGGTGATGACTTCGTGCAACAAGACTTTGGGTGAATTGACATCGACATCAAATATAGCTTCCGGGAGAATCACTTCTTCTATTCTATCGCCTTGAGCATTGAATTTTTGTGCTTTAACCATTTTCAATCTCCCGTTTATTGCTCTTTCTTTATGAAAATAAGACCATTACGATGACCGGGTATTGCACCTCTCACCATGATCAAATTCTGTTCTGCATCCACTTTCACGACCCGAAGGTGTTTCACTGTGGAGCGTTTGTTACCATGCTGACCAGCCATCTTCACACCCTTCAAAACTCTGGAAGGCTGTGCACATTGACCGATTGAACCACCACCACGGAAGGATTCATGAACACCATGGCTCTGCTCGAAACCGGCAAAACCGTGACGTTTCATCACACCAGTAAATCCACGACCTTTCGAAGTACCGGAGACGCATACATATTCATCGGCACTGAAAAAGTCCGCTTTGAGCTCGTCTCCGACCTTGAAGTCTGATGTTTCATGACCAAAGGCAGGGCGAAATTCACGTACATAGCGGTAGTTTGGGCTGTCATTTTTCTTAAAGTGACCACGCATGGGCTGAGTAGTCTTTTTATCGGCTAATTCTTCATAACCGATTTGTAGGGCTTCATATCCATCTTTTTCTTTGGTACGTTTGCAGATGATGCGGCAGGGACCGGCTTTAATCACGGTAACGGGTATCACTACGCCATTGGCATCAAATATCTGCGTCATCCCAATCTTCTTTCCAATAAGTCCTATCATGCTTAGCTCCTTGTATTTGCCTTGATCTCGACGTGAACTCCGGCGGGTAGGCTGAGCTTCTTGAGGGCACTGGTTGTCTGCTGAGTAGGATTCAGGATATCGATCAAACGCTTGTGTACAAGCATCTGAAACTGATCCTGAGATTTCTTGTCGGCGTGGGGGGAACGAAGAACCGTGTAGATGGTTCTGTCTGTCGGTAATGGAATAGGGCCTACTACCTTGGCTCCGGTATTGCGGGTGCTATTCACGATTTCACTGACAGATTGATCCAATAGACGGTGGTCATAAGCTTTCAACTTGATACGAATACGATTGTCTAGTTTACTCACTGGATCCTCCATTATTGAGACATAATGATCCTATCAATACACGGACGCAACTATCCTGCGCCGGCAGGAGATCATTCTGCTTGAAATTCTTTGTAATTTGCGGGTCGTAGTAAAACACTCGACCACTCTGGTGCCTGAAACAGGCATCCTTTGAGTAGGATGTCATGGTTCCTCCTAAAGAACTATAAGTCCTTGCAATATTTAGGACTTGTGCTACGCGTTAAATCGCTTTTTCTAAGTAAGTGACACAAAATACGTGAAACAGGAATTTGTCAAATCCTTTTTTTCTATGAAGTTGCATGAAAGACGTACGCCACGATCTGTAATTGTCGAAAACAATAAGATGAGTAGAGAGCGTTGAGAGCGTGTTTCAGTTATTTGCCTAATGATCATCCCCCCAGATTACATGATGCACCACGAAAAACACGCTTGAGCTATTTTAGAAGCATCATTTTCTTAATCTTAACATCACCATTGTGCTCCAAACGTGTGAAATATACACCTGAACTAGCTGGACGATTTTTATCATCCCTTCCATTCCACACAACCTTGTGGCTGCCATACAACAGCTTATGATTAACCAATTCTCTCACTTTTTGACCCCGAACATTGTAGATGGTCAGCTTTACATTTGCGGTGGTTGGTATAGAAAAATTGATCGTCGTTGAAGGATTAAAAGGATTTGGATAATTTGAATGTAGTGTTAGTATTGATGGAATATGTAAATCATTGGTTTTCAACGAAAGTGTACGAAAACCATATAATTCAGGCTCTACCGTTGGAGAATTCGCATTATAGGTGCCTGGTCGTATACTAGCAGGAACGGCAGCAATTGCGCCTTTGCTCTCAGTATATAGCATGAAGCTAAGTTCTCCACCACCCTCTTCCTCTGGTACCGAATATGTAAGTATCTGAATGGGATAGTTCTCAATCACTCTTGCTCCTATACATATATCATCCTGGAATACGCCAATCTCAGTATAATCCGAAGTGCCTTCAATTGACTCAATCATTATCGTTTCATAATCAGGTTTATCATTATATGAAAAGTGGGCTGGTTTCTGCGGTATAGCTATGTCTGGGGCTGTTAGCGGACTATTCCAAACAAATGTGCAATCCCTTGTAGTTCTAATCAGAATTGAATCCCCATATTTTAAATGAGGACGAGAAAACCCATCATAAATCCAGACACCCTCATCCTTCTTCATACTCCAATCTTCAGCCATGATATAATCAATGCTGTTAAAAACCTCTGATAAGGCTTCCCATGGATAGACTTTTTCATAACAGGGATAAGTGAACCAGTTCCACTGCCCTTCGTATAATTGGTGCACCATAAGAGTGTCAATAATTGTACCAAGTTCAAACAAGCTTATGTTATCGATATCATTTATACGCAGTTTATACCCATCATTGCTTTTCAGAGAAACCAATCCGTTATAGCTCCAGTGATTATTTCGGTATTCCGCAGTCCCAACAGATGATAGAATATCCGTAAGAAATGGGGACAATGAGGCGCTAGCATAATCAATCGTTGATCCGATTTCGTCTCTTTGGAGTCGAGGATAACCTACCCAGTTCCATCCTTTGTGTAATAATCTACCTGTTGTAGAATAGGGGAATTCATCTGGTGCTTCAAGCTCTATTCTGCATCGTTTGACTCTTCTGGCAAGGAGTGATGGAACATTAACTTCAAACAAAAGGTCATACATACCCGCTGCAATATCTGGAAACTCTTGCAATATCTCAGCATAAGCATACAAGTAATTACTATAAACTCCATCATGTGCCTGTCCATCATTATGAAAACCATCATCAAACATACTCAATTCGAATGACCAATCATCTCTTTGTAAGTAAACCTTAACCTGGGCATCAGTTACTGGCTCTAAATAATCAAATGCTCTCACAGTCAGGGACAAAGGCATGTTCATCTTGTGCTTTCTTGGTGGATCAGTGAACTGTACTTCCAAATCAGACATAACTTTGGCTGAAAAACTATAGCTTGTGACGTCGGAGTTTGATGGAGGGCGTGTGATGATAGCTTCCCAAAGGCCATCTTCTGGAAAGGGGACATCAACCCTGCCCAGTGATGTATAGAATTTGTAGTTATCAGGATTTTGTGTTACATCAATCCCCGAAGGGCTTACAAGGCTGAAATCAATAATTCCGGTATTATCAGCACATAACCAATCAATGGCAAAATTAGCAGATAAGCGGTGGGCGTTTTTATCTACAACAAAGTGAATGATCTCTGTATCCTGTACAGGATTTTGACCTGTGTAGGAGCCTCTTTGATCTACACTTGAAGAGCTATGCCTTATGTCATCCAGGATAGAATTGATATCCCAGAAATTATCCGATACATATTTTCTGCTCCAAGATGTTCCGTTTCCCCATTCGGCTATGTTATTCATGAGCATAGTACATTGTTCTTCAATGTAGGGAAAGTTTCCTGTATTGTTTGTTGGATAAGATTTATAGCGCATCGTATGAGTTTGAATGCCTGGCACGAAAAAATCTAGAATAAAATCACGAATGTAACTTGTTGGGTCATCTGCAGGAAAGTTGTTTGGTAAGCAATGCCATCCATCAGATAGAGTAATAAAATGTTTGGGTCTATCTTGTGTATCAAAGTATACAATGCCATTGTAGAATGGGGATCTCATGTTGGTTGAGTAAGTTTGATAAGGGTATGAGTTTGGAAACGTTATGACGCCAGGGCCACACAGGTATTCCTTGTTGTTAAGAATCTGGATAAGTCCATGTGTATTATTTGGTATCATCTGCACAGTTACGTGTTGCAGGAATTGGTTTTGATCAACCATCGAGGCAAATCCAAACACCCCCACTCGATCGTAATTCAGCAATTGAGCAACGAACTGCCTCGCCGTTCTTTCTAATTTGTTGCGATCGCCCAGACTTGGTGAGCAGTCCAACGCCATCACAATATCAATGGAAGGTGGTACTATCACCTTAAATCCCGGTTCAGTACGCCCATCAAATCCATCCATCACATCCGCTGCTGTAAAGGCAAAATGAATCTGTCCATCCGGGGTTTCGGGACTACCGAAATCCACGAT
>CAZZCS010000037.1:0-20957 GCA_964652645.1 uncultured Candidatus Cloacimonadota bacterium
GTAGTCGTCTTTGGCAAATATATAGTTGTCCACGATACTCTTTGTAGGCAAGCCAAATTCTGATGGCTTCTTTACGTAGAGGGCGTGTCTATCGTTGGCAGACAGGTTTTTCCCTTCCTTGTAGCGTACGGTCACGGAAGTGTCTTTATCTCCTATCACCTGGGTGGCTCTATTGACCTTGATGGAACCATGGTCTGTGGAGATTACAACGATTGCATCCTGTTTGGAGATCTGTTTGAGCGCTTCATAGAGAGAGGAGTGCAGGAACCAATGCTTGGTAAAGGCTCTCAAACCCTCTTCATGGGGGATGGTTTCCTGGAGGATTTGATCTCTTGATCTGTGATGTGCCAGTAAATCCAGGAAGTTGTACACCAATACGATGAGGTTGTCCTGCTTCCAGGTCTCGATCTTGCGGAGGACAAAATTCCCCTCTTCCATATTGAATATCTTTACGTACTTTGAAGTGGGGTCGAGTCTATAGCCCAGATCGTTGATATGGGCGTCCAAGAGTTGGTGTTCGTTGCGATTGCGGCTATTATCCATCTCCCCGGAGCTTACCCAGTATTCGGGATAGCGTTTGGCGATATCTATGGGCAGCAGACCGCTAAAGATGGAATTTCTGGAGTATGGTGTAGCTGTGGGCAGGATAGAGTAGTAAAGATCGAGCTCTTCATCAAAGAGTTCCTGGATATAGGGCTGGATCGATAGATACTGATCCAGGCGCATGCAGTCCACAATGATAAAATAGACCGGTACTTTCTCTTCAAAATGGGGCGCAATATACTGTGATATCAGATCGAAGGACATGTTTGGTCTATCGTCCGAGACCAGCCATTTCTTGTAGTTCCGTTCCACGTAATTGGTGAATTCAGTATTGCAATTCCGCTTTTCCAAAAAATGGGTCTGGTGCAGGTTTTCATCGTTCACCTGGTCGATCTTGAGTTCCCAATAGGCCATTTCGCGGTAGATGTTTGACCACTCTTCCCAATTTGGGCTACTAAAGAGCCTCTGATTGAGCTGGGACATATATCTGGTGTACTGTTCGCCTATCTGATTGGAGCGGATTTCATCGGCCTGGAAGATTTTTTTGATGGCCATGATGATCTGGTTTGGATTGATGGGTTTGATCAGATAGTCTGATATCTGAGAAGCGATAGCCTTGTCCATCAGGCCTTCTTCTTCACTTTTGGTGACCATGATAATTGGGATGGCAGGGTTGATCCTTTTGATCTCCTGAAGGGTAGCGAGACCATCCAGGCCGGGCATCATCTCATCCATAATGATCAGGTCATATTTATGCTCTATTACTTTCTCTATGGCATCATTTCCGTTGTTGCAGGTTTCGACATGGTAATTTCTCTCTTCCAGAAAGAGCACGAATGGCTTGAGGAGATCAATCTCGTCGTCTACCCACATGATTCTCATTTGCTTCATGTTCTAATCCTCCTTGTTGGTTTGAAGATCGGTTTCAAAGAGCCTTTGTCGCTCTTTTACCACTTTTTTGATCTGTTCGAGGTCAGCGTCCTGAAAATATAACGCGAGCTTGAAATTCAGTTCTTTCTTTGAGCAATTAAACCATGTAAGCATTCTCTCCATATATTGTTCTATATAGACCTCTTTGAGGTCTTTGTCTTTTTCTTTGTTCTTGTCTTTGATCTCTTTGATGTGATCTCTCAGATCGTTTGTAGGCATTGTCTCAGCGAGCTGTACCCATTTGTCTCGTATTTCCCACTCGGCTTTATTGATCAGGGGTTTGATCATCTGCAGGCGATCAAAACCAATCTCTTTGACCGTGGTATCCGGCATATCCATTTCTTCAATGTAGAGCTCATAGGTCTGGGCGAGCTTGCCAGCCATCGTTCCGCTCAAATTGTACTCGGCTTCTACGAAGTCCTTAAAATTCTCATAACCCTTAAAGCGATAGAGCTTTGTTCTTTTGATTTCAGCAAGAAGCTGTCCCAAGGCTACGAAATTCTCTTCGAGCTTGTTTTTCAGGTTATTGATCGCATCAAACTTTTCGTCTGGAGTCATTGTTTCAGAGTAAGCAGGGTTATGTTCCATTTTCTATATCCTTAAAAAGATTTATTCTTTGTCTAGGGGGTAATAAACGTGCTCCCTGGCAGGGAAGCTACCGCTACGGACTTCCTCACTGTATTCGCCCAGAGCTTTTACAATCTCCGCGTTTATATCGGCATACTTTTTTACAAACTTGAAGCTAGTCTCTCCCAGGCCCAGGAGATCATGGTAAACGAGCACCTGCCCGTCACAGTAACGGCCTGCCCCGATCCCGATGGTGGGAATGTGAAGATTCTGGCTAATCTCTTTGCCCAGGAGCTCCGGGATTCCTTCCAATACCAGCATGAAAGCTCCTGCAGCCTCTACTTCCAGAGCCTGTGACCGGAGGCTTTGATAGGCACTGTCCGACTTGCCCTGGACTTTGTAGCCACCAAATTTGTGTACAGATTGGGGGGTGAGTCCCAGATGAGCACAGACGGGAATCTCACAATCGATGATGGATTTGATCGCCTCGATTCGGGAAGACGAGCCTCCCTCCAGCTTGACAGCATTGGCTCCACCCTCGATGATAAGACGGGAGGCATTCTGCCTTGTCTTCTTGTCGCTCAAATGATAGCTCATATAGGGCATATCCGCGATGATAAAGGATTTGGGAGCACCTCTTCTTACTGCCGCGCAGTGGTAAATGATATCCTCAGTAGTGACCTGGAGAGTATTTTCATATCCCAATACCACCATTCCAAGGCTATCACCTACGAGGATAATGTCCATATCGGTCTGGGCTACATTTTTTGCCATGGAGAAATCGTAGGCTGTCATCATAGTGATCTTTTCGCCTTTTCTCTTCATGGCTTCAAAGCTATTTATGTTTAGAGCTGTGTCTTTGTTCTTAATCATTATCTGTTCCTTCAGGTTCTGTAGTCTCGACTTCAGATTCGCGACGGCTCTCGTCTTCATCATACAAAAAGTCACCACCGAGCTTGCCCCGGTTCAATACAATGTTGTAAATCAATCTGCCATTGGTGTACCACCCTACAAACCTGCCGTGGGGTGCACCGCGATAGTAGTTTGTAAACAGCTGTGGTTCTCCCTCGGGGTACCAAAGCATCAGGGGCCCATGCTGATATCCATTCCGGTAATTTAGAACCCGATATAGCTTCTTAGTGGGGTATAGCTCATAAGCAGTGCCGGTAAAGGGCTGTTTCTGATGATACATCAAAGAATCGACCTGCACCAGCTTCTGCATTTCCAGGGCGTCTTGGGGTAGGTTGTAGCTCCTCATGAGCTCGTAATCATCCACAATCTGTCCAAACATCCAGGAGCAGCAAATCTGTAGAAACAAGACCAGTATGATGATTTGACACATACGGCTGGAACTGCTCTTGCCAAACCAGCCATAAGCTAACTTCTCATATTTCATCTTTGCTCCTATGCAAATACTCACTATCAGCCCCGAGAAACTATCCGAAGTCTCCGTAAATAATACATCAAAATCCAATTACAAACTTAATCAATGCAGGGTTTAAGTCAATATAATCTTTATTTTGCAGGCCTCGGGATTGCTGTTTCATAGGTGAATTCCTTTTCTACTGCGCTCCACTCGAGAGGGATTCTGATGTATTGACCATTCTGCCAGAGAGGAACCTGGTCGATCATATTGGCACTTCCGACCCAGCCATCCTGTCCTCCCATGAGGACAAAATAGTTTTCGTTGGGATCGTTCATCACAGAATAGAATCTGGAATTGGCTCCATAGGTGCTGCGATGTCTCTTTGTCTCCAGACTGTGCGCCGTCTTCATGAGCGAATTGGAAGAGCCGCCTACAGGGTATTCTGCGAAACGAAATCTCCTGCCCACGACTGGTATCATGCCCAGGGTGTGATTGATCGAAAGACGGTGCATTTCGCCCCAATTATCAAACTTCTTGCTGAGTCTGATTGTCTGGGGGATAGCCTTTTGAAGACTGATGAGGACGATTGAGGGATTGGCAGTCTCCAGATCCTTGCTCAGATGGGTTTCCAGTTTGTCTGAGGAGCGGAGTCTTTCCACAAAGACCTTGTCATAGAGCTGATCGTAGTAGGCTTTGCTAAAATAGCTGAGTAGCAGCTGATAGATAAGAGCTGCCTTACTATCAGTTTCATAGTATCCATCCCAGTTTGATAGTTGATCCGCTAGCTCAAGGGCAGAGCCCGGGAGCGAATTCTGGTGTTGTAAGATCGCTCTTGCCAGGGCTTTGGCAGCCAGATAAGAGCTCTCCACATAGGTATCCAGATGAAGCGTTGAGATGTCTTCCCTGCTGATCAATTCCCGACTTCCCAGATATTCGTTCAGACGACTGATCCTGTCGTTTGAGGAGAAAAAGAAGCCCAGAGGTGTTTGTGCCTCCACAGGGCTGTTATTGGCACTGGCGATAAAACCCTGGACTGGATTGTAGATGTTTGGCAACTCACCGGGATGGAGGAATCCTTGCCAGGCTTTACTCTCGTCGTCGGAGGGATAAACGACTTCGGTCGGGACTGTGTAATTCCGGATGGGGATTTTTACTGCGGGTAAGAGCCCGATATTGCCTTTGGTGTCTGCATACAAATAGTTCTGGCCTGATACGGCATAATCTTCGAAAGATAGGACAAACTCCTGCCAGTTCCGGGCTCTGTTCATCTTTAGGGCTGCACTGAGTTCGTCGCTATGCTGGTGACCCACCCATTTCATGGCGATTACTCTTCCGTTAGATTTGAAGAGAGGGGCATCAGAGATGATGGGACCGATCGGGTGGTGGCGTAGCTTGACTTTTCTATCGAACCAGCCCTTTACCTCGATCTTGCGCTCGGTAGTAGTAATCTGCTTCTGCTCTGCTGGAGTCAGTTCATACAGATCACTGCTGGCACTGCGCATGTTCGTTCCGCTAAAGGAGATGTCTTCATTTCTGCCCACCAGTACCATGGGTAAGGCAGGGAACATCAAGCCCACCACGTGATAAGAAGGGCTATGGATTCCAGCCAGCAACCACATATTGGGTATCATCAAGCCCAGATGCGGGTCGGAGGCCATTATAGCGGAGTTCTCAGAAGATTTTGCCCCGGAGATGACAAAGGCATTACTGCCAGACTTGCTCATACCTCTAAACATCTGCGAGAGAGCATTATCACTGCTGTTTATGCTTTCGCCTCCACCTGCCAGAATTTTATCCCAAAACTGATCCCAACCCGGCTCGTCCTGCAATTTGAGGTAGCTGAACCAACTGAACCAATTGACATCTGCACTGATCATCCTGCCGATTTTGATGATATCAGTGGTTGACCAGGGGCTGGGTTCAAGACTCAGTAGCTTGAGCTCGACAGGCAGATCTTTCAGCCTTTCCTGGTAGAGATTGATTCCCTGGACAAAGGAGACTATCCAGGCTTTGGTCTCAGAATCCATTTTGCTTTCAATCTCTGGAACTGCTGCAAAGAGATCCATCGCCATCAGGCTGTGGTCTATCGATCTGCCAAAGGGGCCGATATGCTTGGAAAGACGGTGATTTACGACTTCACGGAACATATACATCTGTCCAAGTCTCAAATGGGCATGCACCATGCCCAATAGTAAAGCCGCATCACGATCGCTATCGGCTTTGATAAATGGAATCTGGTATTGATTCCAGCGAATGGTAGCATCATGCTCCAGGGGGATGTCGCTAATCGGAAACTCATTGATCCTGGTCTGCAGGTCTTTCTCAATGGGCTTGACCCTCAGAATTGTGCACGAAGACATCAGCATTGTCATTAGAACTAATATTAGAGATTTATATAACATAAACGTTTGAATCCTTATCAGGTTATACATATATACTAATGTGTTCTTAGGGGTTGGCAAAAGGTATTTGGGTCCGGTTCAGGCCCCAGACACAGATGGACTCGCCTTACTGCAGGCAGGAGGATTCAGCTCACAATCCAAATTGGCTGATGTAATGAAATATATCCATGGGTTTATCAGCCATAAAATCCGGCTCGTAGGAAGCCAGGTTTACCGGGGTGTGAAATCCCCAGGTGACAGATATGATCTTGATCCCGGTCTTCTTGGCTGCAATGATATCCCTGGTCTCATCGCCGACGTAGAACAGGCTATCTTTGTTCAGTTTGTGTTTATGAATCTGCTTCTTGATGGTGACCTGTTTATTGAAGAGGCCAGAGCCCCCTTCTATCCAATCGAAACAATTGAGGTCGTGATTATCCAGAAAGCTTACGACGTTGTCTCTGGAATTAGAGGTCAACAGCGCCATGGAAAAACCTGCCTCTTTCAAGGCAGTAAGACACTCTCTGATACCCTCAAACGGCTCCAGATGGGGCAGTACATGCTTGAATTCATGCAAGAATACGGGGATTAGAACCGGAAGCTTGTAAAAGGGGATCTTCATTTGCTTGATCGCTTTGTGGGTGGGAATTGAACGAAACTCGGCAACCTGGTCTGGAGTAAATGGTTTCAGGTTGTACTTAGGAGCCAGTTTGTTTATAATCTCCAATCCCAAACCAAAGGAATCTGCGATTGTTCCATCAAAGTCGAAGAGGAGATAGGGTTTCACGGCTGGAGCTCCTTTTTCAATTTTAGTATCCGTTGATAGCATTCATTCTTGTTTTGCTTCAAATCCCCCACGAGATGATCCAAAATACTGCTGGCTTTTTGGCCGTCTTTTAGCATTTGAATGATGAGGTCGTCGTAGTCCGGGACGGGATCGGTAATGTTCCAAGCGCCTTCTACTACGAGCACCAGTTCACCTTTGAGGGTGATCTTCTCTCCTTCTAGAAGGCGCTGTAAATCACTGCGAATAAACTCTTCATAAAGCTTGGATATCTCTCTGGCGATGCTGATGCGTCGATTACCACAAAGGTCGTAGAGCTCTTTTAGAGTCGTGTAGAGCTTGGGGCATGTTTCATAGAGCAGGCAGGTGTGGGGGCTTAGCTTGATCTGGCGGATGATCTGTGTGCGCAAGGCTTTCTTGGCAGGTAAAAAACCATAGAATGTAAAGCGGTCGCAGCTAAGTCCGGAGGCAGTAAGAGCAGGAACTAGAGCCGTAGCCCCTGGCAGGGCAGTCACATTGATCTCTCTGTCTATGGCTGCTTTTACCAGGATCTGGGCAGGATCTGAGATTCCCGGTGAGCCGGCATCGGTCACAATTGCCACATCCAGACCTTCGTCCAGGATGGCCAGGAGCTTCTCCACACGTGCTTGTTCGTTAAATTTGTGGTAACTGATTTGCTTCGTCTTAATTTCGAAGTGTTTCAATAAAACCCCAGTCGTTCTGGTATCTTCAGCAGCTATCACATGAACGTTTTTCAGGGTCTCAAGAGCGCGCAGAGTCATATCCCCCAGATTCCCGATTGGAGTGGGAACAAGGTATAGAGTTCCTGCGTCGCGACGAGTTACCATGGATTTCTACTGGGCTATAATCTGGAGTTCTTTACCGATTTTGATAAAGGATTCAATGGCTCGATCCAGATGATGGAGTGAGTGCGCAGCAGAGAGCTGTACTCTGATTCTGGCTTTGCCCACTGCTACCACTGGGTAAGTAAAACCAATTACGTAGATACCTTCTTTGAGAAGGCGATCTGCCATCTGAACAGCCAGGGGTTCATTATAGATCATCACAGGTACAATGGCTGTATCAGAGAGGATGATATCAAATCCGGCTTCTTTCATGGCTTTGCGGAAATAGTTTGCATTTGCCTTTACATTATTGCGGAAACTTGCCGATTCGGTGATCAAATCCAATACTTTGATTACTCCTCCTGCGATAGCGGGGGCCAGGGTATTGGAAAAGAGGTAGGGGCGAGAGCGTTGTCTGAGAATGTCAATAATATCCCTGGATCCAGAGATGCAGCCTCCAGAAGCGCCACCCAGGGCTTTCCCAAAAGTGGTAGAAATCAAATCTACTCTGCCGAGTACTCCACAGTATTCAGCGCTGCCGCGGCCAGTCTCTCCGATGTAACCGGTGGCGTGAGAATCATCAACCATGACCAGGGCATCATATTTATCGGCCAGATCGCAAATCTCCTGTAATCTGGCAATATCTCCGTCCATAGAGAATACACCGTCGGTTACGATCATTCTAAATTTTAGATCCTGGGTTTTGGCCAGAATCTCTTCCAATTCTGCCATATCGGAGTGTTTGTATCTGAAGCGTTGTGCTTTGCAAAGTCTCACTCCGTCAATTATCGAGGCATGGTTCAGGGCATCAGAAATGATAGCACTGTCGTCCATGAGGAGAGGCTCAAAAATCCCACCATTGGCATCAAAACAAGAGGAATAGAGGATGGTATCTTCCATACCCAGAAACTCAGATACTTTGGCTTCCAACTGCTTATGAATCTCCTGAGTTCCGCAGATAAAACGTACAGAGGACAGACCAAATCCCCATGTGTTCATGGTTTCTTGGGCAGCTTTGATTACTTCTGGGTGATTGGAGAGTCCCAAATAATTGTTAGCACAAAAATTCAGGACTTTGTGCCCATTGGAAAGTGTAATCTCCGGGCTTTGGGCTGTGGCCAGGATTCGCTCGGTCTTATACATTCCTGCTTCGACAATCGAATCCAATTGGCTTCTGATTTCCAGGTGAATCTTTTTGGACATTTTTTACCTCTTTATATACTATCTTCTACTCTCAAGGTACACAATTGTGATGAACCTCGTAGTATTCTTCCCAACTCCCACCAGGGCTTGTATCCGTCAATAAAAAAATCCCCCCTAGAGGAAGGTCAATTTATCGAGGTTTATGATAGCATCCCTGAGACTTTAGCTCGTATTGCCCTCAAGATTGCCTCGAGATCCCCTCGAGTACTCGAGGCCATCTCGAGGGGAACACGAGTCGAAACTGAGGTGAAGGATAAGAGAGCCATTAGTAAAAAAGCCCGGTCGAAACCGGGCTTGTATGATTATCTAGTATTTTTATTGTATTACATGACTTCGCTTACAACCTTGTTGAACAGCTCTGCAATACTGGCATCACTCATGTAGGAGAGAGGGAAGCCAATCAGATAGGTCTTGCCGAGGCCATTTACGTTCTTGATTCCGATCGGTTGGTTGTTGAATAGATTGTACTGATCCTGGGTGGGTGGGAACAGGGGATAATCTGTTGGTTTGCAACCAAGCCTATAAATTGGTGTGCCGGAATACTGGGTAAAGTAAGTAACGGCTGATAATCCCTTACGAAGGTTTACGATATTGTTAAATCCTGGTTCTGGGTAGTTGGCAAGATTATTATCGTCCTGGTATTTGACAAAGACATCTGGGAATCCCGTCTGGCCGACAGCTCTTTGCATAAAGGGATTATTTTGAATACCAGTGTTGTTACCCAGGAGACTGACGCCACTATTTTGAACGGGAAGCAAACCAATATTTCTCATGAAGCCAAACTGTGTATTGGTGACCATCGTATTTAGCATAGAGGACATCAGATAGGTACCAGACATGAGAAGGTTTCCACCATTGTTCACGTACAAGTAGAGGCCATCGTGATCTTTGGGCAGGGTACTACCGCTATTGGGGCTGTCACTGTGATGAATCACCAGCTTATAGCTCATTAGATCACTGAAGGCAAGATGTCTTGATCTTTGATCAGGCAGTGTGTGACCGGGGTTTTGCTCCGTCGTTCTGGTGATGAATTTCTTCGTGCCAGTAAAACCTGCCAGGGCTGCTTCGTATTTTGGGGCTACAATATCATCTGGAGAGAATGAAGTGTGGTTGGGGTCGTCGTCGATGATCAGGATGCCCTGTCTTTGTGAGGCAGGAATCAGATCAACCAGCTTAAATTGATATACTGCAGGATTTGGATCTACCACACCTTGGAGGTCGACAGCTCTGACTTCGAACGTATGAGTCTTGCTTTCAAGAGTCGTCAGCACGACAGTCTGTCCCAGAGGTGAGTTCAAAGGTATTCTGAGCCATCTCTTGCCAGTGTCGTTATCAGTTATGATATTTTGGGCCAGAGGTGGGAAATTGTAGGGCTCGCCATTAAACCTGAGATCGAAGTGGGTTATCTCGCTATAATAGTTTTTCAGAGTGTTGGAATGCAGCACGGCATCGACTTTTTTCTCGTAGGGGTCTTCCATATAGATAACTGCTCCGGATGCCAGTACACGGGCATACTCGCCCCACCAGCCCCATCTGATCCAGGCTTTGAAATTTGGACTGTTAACTGCTGTTAAAGTATTGGTAGTATCTCTGAACATGTTTGTGGCATATCTCTGTACACCGCCCACGATGGTAAACGGATAAATCTCCAGCGCACCTTCATCAGCGTAATCTACAAAATGATAGTCTCCCAGTCCATAGACTTTCTGAGGATAGATCACCGTGCGAGGGTGGAAACCATCTTTCACTGCAAAGCGAACAGATGTTTTGCCGATGACTGCTCCGTCGGAGTCACGATACTTGAGGGTATCGGATACAATCCCAGCCAAATCGTAAACTCGTCCTACAACCTCGGTATGCGTGAGCTGATTTCCGTTTGCATCAAAATCCGGCGAGATGGCTGGATTTGAAGTAAGGGTAAGCAAGAACTGATTCAGTCTCTCTGTTCCATAGGTGCTGATCCATTCAGTCGAGGAGATGATTGGATTTACACTATCGTCATAAACGATATTTTCAGTCGCCGGGGGAGTATATATACCTTGACGCTTGTTGATTTTGAATTCATAATACCATGGAGTTGAGGCCAGGAATGGATCAAAGTCGTGCATGGAAAAGCTTAATCTGATCCCAGTACCGACTTCTCCGCCCCGTGGGTCACCTTTGGTGGTCTGAACATTACAAGTTGGTCTTGCAGATTGGGTTGTAAAATAGCGAGAGGCCGGAACTTCTGTAACGCCGCCCCGATTGTCTATGGCTACTACCTCAAACTTACTGGTCTTGATGGCTTGCTGTCCATTTTCGTCGGCTGAGGGGAAGTTTATCACAGCATACTTCTGAGTAGTCCATATAGTTCTGTTTGCTTGTGGACTGCTGAGGGGGATATTCTGATCTGCACCTGGTTTATAATGCAGAATCCATCCAGCGCCAAGACTGCTCAAAAGCTCTGGAGGTGTATCAGATCCATCAGCGTCAAAATACTTGTTACCTGGGGTCGAAATCGGGTTGTAGTTCGCATCCATCACACGATATGCATAACCGGCAATCGTACCATCTGTATCTACAGCATGCCAGTATATACGTTGCTGAAACACCAGCGTATCCTGGACATTGTAAACCTCTGATAAAGGATCGTAACCTTCATAAGAAGTAATCCTGATAGTAGGTAATTGGTTGGCAAACCGACTGCCAGATTTGCCGCAACCTGTAAGGCTAAGCATCAATAAAGCCAAAATTGCGACTACAACTAAGAGCATTGAACTCTTCTTTAGCATCATTCCTCCCAAAATCGGAATCGTCTTTTTCATTCTATTATCATTAAAAACGAGCTAGGAAAAATCGTCAATAGATTTATTCAGCTCAGCGTTTGTATCCATGGTTTTGATGAGGTTTTCAAACAACACAGCAGTAGTAATAGTACCGATTCCACCCGGAACTGGAGTTATTGCTAAGGCTTTGTCATAACAATCATTATAATCTATATCACCGACGTAGATCAGCGCTCCATCAGGCGCAGTGATCAGGTTTATTCCCACATCGATTAAGACTGCCCCAGCTTTGATCATTTCGGCTCTAACAAAATTGGGTACACCTATCGCAGCAATCAAAATATCGGCATTTCTGGTTACGAACTCTATATTTTGAGTCTTGCTATGACAGATGGTAAGAGTGGCATCGGCATACTCGCCTTTTTGGATCAATAAATTGGCCAGAGGCTTGCCCAATACGGTGCTGCGACCGAGGATCACGACATTCTTGCCTTGAGTCTTGATGTCGTAGTGAACCAGAGTCTCAATTACAGCAGCGGCAGTACAGGGCAGGAGCTTGCCAGATCCCAGCATAATCTTACCCAGGTTCATAGGATGGATTCCATCCACATCTTTTGTGGGGTCTATCAATAGGTCTATCCTGGAGCTGTCAAATCCTCTGGGAAGAGGTTTTTGCAGCATGATCCCATGTATCTCGGGGTCACTATTGGCTGCTTGGATTTCTGCTTTGAGATCCTTTTCCCTAGCCTCAGCAGGAAGCTCCAAAAATCTTACCTCACAGCCCAGTTTACGGCCGGTCTTGATAATATTCTGTACATAATACGCAGACGCAGGGTCACTGCCTACCTGAATCAGGAGCATGACTGGTGACTTACCTATTTGTGCAATTTGATCAGCTACTCTTGTCTTGATCTCTGCTGCGATGGGTTTGCCCAGTAAATTCTTTTCCATAGTATCAATCTCCTGTGCTGATTCGAAGTCGTTTGATCCCGGCGGCCTGTCCCGTGATATTGTCTATATCCAGGATAACTCCATTTATCTGCAAGCCTTGATCCGAGACTTCATAGCGAATCGGGACAGAGCTCGTCATTTTATCGATGATAATCTTCTTTTTAATGCCGATTACAGAGTCGTGAGGCCCCGTCATACCGGCATCTGTGATGTAGGCTGTTCCGTTTGGGAGGAGCTCTTCATCGGCTGTCTGGATATGAGTGTGAGTGCCTATCAGGGCTGAAACTCTGCCATCCACATACCATCCCAAAGCTCTCTTTTCTGCTGTTGATTCGGCATGGAAATCCAATAGAACAGCCTTGGTCTGCTTGCGGAAGGATTCAAAGTGCCTGTCAAAAGCTGCGAAGGGTGAATCTGCTGGAGGCATATAGACCTGGCCAGAGAGGCTGATTACGGTGAGGGACAGCTCGCCTTTGCAGATTGTAAACCACTTACTACCCGGAGCACTTTCCGGATAATTGAGAGGTTTGACGATGCAAGGCGTCCGCCCAATATAGCTAAGAGACTCCGCCCTGTCCCAGAGATGATTTCCCCCTGTGATGGCATCGACTCCAAGCTCAAAGAGGGGCTTTGTCGTCTTCTCTGTGAGGCCTTTACCGTCTGCCAGATTCTCGCCATTGATGATGCAAAAGTCTATTGCATTCTCCTGAATTATACTCTCCAGGTGATCGACGAGGAGTTTTCTGCCTGGCTTGCCAAAGACATCTCCCAGAAATAGAACTAACATTATTTTGCCATGGCCACTTGGCGGGTTTCTCTGATGACGGTTACCTTTATCTGGCCCGGATATTGGACTTCTTTCTCGATCTGGGCTGCAATCTCTGTGGCAATCAGGGGTGTTTGTACGTCTTCCACCAAACCTGGCTCAACAATGATACGAAGTTCACGGCCGGCCTGTATGGCATAAGACTTGGTAACGCCTTCCACTGAATTGGCAATTTCTTCCAGCTTTGCCAGGCGCTGCATGTAGGTCTCCAGCATTTCGCGACGGGCACCGGGTCTGGCTCCAGAGATGGCATCAGAAGCCTGTACGAGAGCTCCGTAAACAGAAGTGGCTTCTACTTCCTCGTGATGTGCTTCGATGGCATTGATTATCGTCTTATTCTCGCCGTTCTTTCTAGCCAGGTTTGCTCCGATGGCTGCGTGAGTACCGTCAAACTCGTGATCCAGAGCCTTTCCAATATCATGGAGCATGCCAGCTCTGCGGGCTACTTCCTGGTCGAGGCCCAATTCGGCAGCCAGAATCCCACAGATCCAGGCGGCTTCGATGGAGTGTTGTAGCACGTTCTGACCATAGCTGGTGCGATAGTGAAGGCGACCGAGGATCTTGATCAGGTTCGGGGAGATGTTGTGGATATTGGTTTCCAGAACGGCCTTTTCACCGATCTTGATCAGGTTTTCTTCCATTTCTTTACCGGTCTTGGAGATGACTTCTTCGATCCGTCCGGGATGGATTCTGCCGTCTGAGATCAGTTTTTCCAGAGAAAGACGGGCAATCTCCCTGCGTACGGGGTCAAAGCAAGACAGTACAACCGCTTCAGGAGTATCGTCGATGATCAGATCAACGCCGGAAGCCTTTTCAAAAGTACGAATGTTGCGTCCTTCTCTTCCGATTATCCGCCCCTTCATTTCATCGCTGGGGAGAGATACTACGGATACGGTGGTCTCCGATACGTGATCCACAGCCATTCTTTGAATTGCAGTGGATAAGACTTCGGCAGCTTTCTGATTTGCATCGAGTTTGATCTGTTCAATTGCGATCTTGGCTTCATTGGCAGCGATGTGTCTGGCCTGGAGCAGGAGCTCTTCTTTCAGCCTTTGTAAGGCTTCTTCTCTGGTCAGGCCTGCGACTTCCGCCAGCTTTTCCTTTTGCTGATTCAATAAATCTTGATACTCAAGCTGCTTCTTGCCCAGCTCATCTTCTTTCTGCTTCAGTTTTCGTTCCTGATCAGAGAGGCCATTCTCCTTTTTGTCCAGGGAATCTAATCTCTTATCCAGGCTACTGAGTCTGTCATTATACTTCTTTTCCTGGATCCGGAGCTCTTTCTGACGCTCTTTGATTTCATCTTCGTGGATGCGTTTCTGTTTGAACAGCTCATCCCGTGCTTCTAGAAGGGCGGCTTTCTTTGCCGTTTCGGCATCCTTCTTTGCATCTTGGGAAATCTGTTCGGCGATCTGCTTGGCATGAGCGATCACTTTAAAACTGGTATTACGTTGGATTACATAGATAATGACGGCTATAAGAAAGCCGATTGCCATGCCAATGGCCACTATTATTAATCTATTCATTGATGTTAACCTCTTTATTTTGAGAGCATAGAGTAGGCTCTATCAGACATGTATACAGGCTCAATAAAAACCCGCGAAACCGTGTATGTTTGACCCGAAAAGCCAAACTCAAGGTGGGCATCTACCTTGTCAGCTTTGTGAATCCGAAACGAGTCGGCCTGCACGCCACTAATGGCTTGATTCCCTGTTTTTTCATAGCTTTTGTACAATCCATATCACGCATTTCGCAGGAACTTTATATTTCGCCAATTATCTTTGAAATCATCTGATTCAAGCGATCCAAATCTTTGCTGAGCTCTTGATTCTTCTCACTTAAACGGATAATGGACTCTTGTTGCTGAAGAGAGATTAGCAGTAGTAGCTTGGTAAAATCGAGGGTTTCGTATTTCTCTCGCAACTCCTCAATCTGGGCATTGATAGCCTCAGCAATACTGGTTGTCATCTGAGGGTCATCGCTTCGAAGGCGATACTTTCGACCAAAAATCTCTACTTCAACTGAATTCATTTTGTCTCTTTACCTTACGAGGAACTAGGGACGAACTCGTCTATTGCCTTAATTGCTTCAGTAGCCAGAGCATCGAAGGCGCCCAGCATACTATCCAATTCCAAATTCTTATTGTTCAGAGCTGCCAGCTGAGCCTCCAGCTCTTGTATTTTTTGGTCGGAGATCTCTTTGAGTTTGGTTTGATCTTCGATCTGCTGCATCAGCTGTAAATTTTCTTCGGTAAGCTCGTTGTTTAGCTTCTCCTGTTCTTCCAGTCTCTTTTTATCCAGGGTATATTGATTGATCAGTTTTTGAATTTTATCTTGTAGGTTTACTACATGATTTTCCATCTTTTACCTCATTCTAATTTGCCACTCTTTTTGTAGCATATTTTGTATTGATTCAAAGAGCTGATCTATGCGTGTAACTGTCAATGTTTTTTCGCTATCATAAAAAACTATATGCATGCTCAAGCTGCGCATGTCCTCTGGGACTTGCTTTCCGCGATACTCATCAAAGACGCTTACACTCTTTATAATAGAACTATCCAGCTCCATGATTTTCTGGTTGATCTGCTCGTACGAGACAGAAGCAGATATCAAAAACGAAATGTCCCGCTCGATCGCAGGAAACTTTGGTAACTCAGCAAAAACCTTTTCAGAATCTCTGGTGACAGCGACGATGGCTTCGACATCCAGATCCAGCAACCAAAGATCTTGCTTCAGGTCGATCAGATCAATGCCAAAGGTCGCCGCAATCTCGGGCTTTATCAATCCGAAATTGAGGATTTCCGTATCGCGGCAGACGCAGCTAATTGCTGCTGATGATGCCAGATAGGGAAGTGTGCTTCTCTTGAATTCCGCCTCCTGGATCACAAGAGAGTCCAGGATCAAAGCTACGAACCCCTTCAAATCAAAGAAGTCCATCATCCGGCCCTTTTCCTGCCAGTGCTCCTGAGCGGATGCTCCCGTGAACAGGGCTGATAATCTATAAGGTTCCAGATAGGATTTCTCTCCGGTTCCCAGATAGACTTTATTCAGCTCAAAGATCCGTACATTTCTCTGTCCATGGTTCAGGTTATACTCCATCGTCCGGAGCAACTGTGGGATCAGGCTGGTCCGCATGACAGATTGATTGATGCTTTGGGGGTTTTTCAATTTCAAGGTAACCTTATCAGCCTCAGCACTATCAAGACTCAGCAGTCTGGTGTTTTCCGGATCGACAAAACTGAAACTGACAGTCTCGTACGCCCCGCAAGACACGAGGATGTCCTGAAGTTTCCTTCTGATCGAATGGGCATGCCTATCCATAATCGAAGATATCAGAGTTTTCTGGGGGACTTTATCGTAGCCATCAAGTCTGGCTAATTCTTCGATCAAATCTATTTCACGCTCCAAATCTATCCGATAATATGGAATCCTGAAATACAAAGTGTGTATGCAATCCACATCTTCGCTGAACTCTGTGATCCCTTGCGCAACTTGCTCGGCATGAAAACAATAGAGCTCATCCAGGCTGTGGATGATTCCCGGTTTCCAATTGGCATATTGGATGAAGGATAAGCCCAGGTTTGAGAGATACTGGATTATCTGATCTCCGTCCATGCGATAACCGATGATGCTTTCAAAACGCTTGGGTCTGATCCCCAAAATTCTACCGGACTGCGGTGCGGGCCACACATCGACGTTTCCATGCAGAAGCTTGCCTCCAGCCAGGAGCAGGATCAATTCAGCCGCTCTCACACTGGCAAGCTCAGTTTCATACTCGGATAAATGACGTTCAAAACGATATGAGGAATCCGTATTAATCTTGTTTCTATAGGCAGTACGACGGACGCAACTGGGGTGGAAAGCGGCAGATTCCAGAACCACATCGACAGTGGCTTCATCGATCTGCGAATTGGCTCCACCGATCACACCGGCAATGGCTATGGGGCTGAATTCATCGGCAATGACAAGATCAGTCTCCAGCAGCTTATAAGTCTTGGAGTCCAGGGCTCCAATCTCTTCGCCTGGCCTGGCATTACGCACGATGATCTGCTTTATGTTTCCGGAGGACTTCAGGCAGTTCATATCGAAGGCATGAAGGGGATGTCCGGTTTCCAGCATGACGTAGTTTGTGATGTCCACGACGTTATTGATAGGTCTGGTCCCTGATCGGAGCAGGCGGTTTTTGAGCCATTGTGGTGATTCTGAGACCTTTACTCCCCTTATCACTCGGGCAGTATATCTGGGGCAAAGTTTCGCATTTTGAATCGTGACCAGAAGCTCGTCTGCGGCATTTGTTCCACTTTCCAGCAAACTTGGTTCTGGCATCTTGATCGGAAGGCCGGTACTGGCAGAGAGGTCTCTGGCAATCCCGATATAGCCCAGCAGATCACTGCGATTGGGGGTGATTTCAAGCTCGAATACCACATCCGGAAGTCCGTAAAGCTCGTTGACACTCATACCGATTGGTATATCAGCAGCCAGTTCGATTATACCCTCGTGATCTTCAGACAGCCCCAGTTCCTTTTCAGAACAGAGCATGCCCGAGGATTCCACGCCCCGGATTTTGGTCTTTTGGATCTGGAACCCACCCATGTCTGTACCTGGCAGAGCCAATACAGCTATCATCCCGGCACGACAATTTGAAGCACCGCAGACTACCTGTACTGTTTCAGAGCCAGTATCTATATTACATACTTGCAGGTGATCAGATTTGGGCAAGGGATCAGCAGAAAGCACTCTTGCGGTGACAACGGTATCCGGCAGCATGCCAAGCTCTTGTACGGCTTCCACTTCTATCCCGGAGAAGGTGAGAATCTGTTTCAGTTCATCGGTGCTATGGTCTATGTCTATATACTCTTTGAGCCAATTTTTAGATATCTTCATTTTTCTCCACCTACTTGAACTGACTCATCATGCGAATGTCGTTCTCAAAGAGAATTCTCATATCGGGGATGTTATATTTGAGCATGGTAATTCTCTCGATCCCAAGACCGAAGGCAAATCCACTGTACTTCTCGGGATCGATCCCCACGATTTGAAGTACATTGGGGTCCACCATTCCGGCTCCACCCATCTCCAGCCATCCAGAATATTTGCATATTCTGCAGCCCGAACCTCCACAATTTACACAACTGATGTCCATTTCGGCGCTGGGCTCTGTAAAGGGAAAGAAATGGGGCCTGATCCGGGAGCGAACTTTGTTGCCAAACATGAGGGTAGCAAAGTTTTGAAGCGTATCCTGGAGATCGGACATGGATATTCCCTCATCGATCACCAGGGCTTCCACCTGGCTGAAGACGGGGGAATGGGAGGGATCCGGCTTGTCGTTTCGATAACAACGGCCGGGAGAGATGATCTTGATCGGAGGCTTGAAGCTCTCCATTACCCGGATCTGGACAGTGGAAGTCTGGGTTCTCAATAAGAACCCATTTTCCAGATAAAAGGTATCGGAGAGGTTTCTCGAAGGGTGATCTTCGGGAGTGTTTAATGCGTCAAAATTGTGGAACTCGTCTTCAATGTCAAAACCTTCAGCCACTTCGAAACCCATACTGATAAAGGTGTCTTCGATCTTACGGTTGATGATCGTAAGCGGGTGAAGACCGCCTTTCAGGATGGGTCTGCCTGGCATTGAAAGATCGATATTTTGGGTACCGCTCTGTTTCTTCCAAGCCTCTTGTCTGACTTTTTCTTCCTGGCTGGCAATCTCTTTTTCGATGATTGCCCGTGCATCATTGATCTTTTGCCCAAAAGCTGGCCTCTCCTCTGGAGAAAGCTCCTTCATCTGGGCAAACAGACCATTTAATACACTCTTCTTACCCAGAAAAGCAGATCGAGCATTGAGTATATCATTGGTTGAAACACATTGCTGAATAGATTCTCTGGCTTGATTGACAAGATCCACAAGTTTTTGTTGCACTATAGTTCCTCTGTTTTTTATACGCTTTTGGCGATTTCCACGAGTTTGCTGAAGGCCGGAGCATCGTGCCAGGCCAAGTGAGCCAGAGTTTTACGGTTGATATCGATATTGGCTTTGTGCAAGCCATTGATAAATCTGCTGTAAGACATATCATTGAGGCGGCAGGCGGCATTGATACGGGTGATCCAGAGGCGACGGAACTGTCTTTTCTTCTGTTTACGGCCGCTAAAGGCAAAGGCCATACCGCGTTCCACGGTTTGACGCGCCACTCTGTAAGTCTTGCTACGACGTCCAAAATATCCACGGGCTGCCTTTAAATAGGATTTTCTTCTACGATGTGCTGCTACATTATTTGTTGCTCTTGGCATTTTATCCTCCTTAGATTACCAACATCCGTTGGATTCTGTTTTCGTCTGATTTACGGACGATGGCACTTTGACGGAGATTCCGTTTCAGTTTTGGTGATTTTTTAGTTTTGATATGGGCCGATTTAGCGTGATGACGTACAATTTTACCGCTTCCGGTAACCTTGAAACGCTTGGCGGCAGATCTGTTTGTTTTGATCTTTGGCATTTTTATCTCCTTGGTTTTTATCTAATTTATCTACACTGTAGCTTCATCCATGCAGGTGATACTACAGGAATGCAGCGATCTATCTGGATCTAATTATTACTTTCGGGGCTGGCAACCGGCTCTTCAGTTTCCGGCTGTATGGGTGCTCCCTCGGGCTGCTGCATCTTTGCGACAATCTTGTCTATGTCCTTCTTAGGGGACACGATCATCGAAAGCAGATTTCTCTCGGCTACTGGCTCTGAATCTACATCTGCGATCTGGGCAAGATCGGTCTTCAGCTTTTCCAATACGTTGTAGCCAAGCTCTTTGTGCGCCATTTGACGTCCTCGGAAACGCACGGTGAATTTCACCTTGTTGTGCTGTTTCAAAAACTTAATAGCATTGTTTTTCTTGAAGTTATAGTCGTGCTCTTCAGTGCTGGGGCCAAATTTGATCTCTTTGACTTCGACCTCGTGCTGTTTTTTACGAGCTTCTTTAACTTTCTTTTCCTTTTGGTAATAGTACTTACTAAAATCCAAAATACGGCAGACAGGTGGGACGGCAGTGGGAGAAATCTCGACTAGATCAAGATTCTCTTCTTCGGCACGACGCAATCCCTCAGACAAAGATACTACACCTATTTGATTCCCGTCAGAACCGATCAACCTCACGGTATCGGCATTAATCTGACGATTGATTCTTTCTTTCGGCACGACTTCTTTGGTCTTTGCCTTACCACGTTTAATCCGGATTATAAGAACCTCCTTGTTTTCCGGTTATGCACAGTGTTAAGTTTTCACCGTGACAGATCTTTGAGTGAGGTAATAAACCTCAGTGTCAGACAATAAAAAAAGCGGATCTCTCATCGAAACCCGCTTTGTATATATAAAGCAAAACTCAGTATATCAAAACCTTACGTGCACTATCAGGCATTAAGGCAGAAGCGGCGGCTTCGTTTTGTGTCAATCTCCCAATCTCAGTCTGACTGTCAAGTAAATTTATTGAGCTGTATAGATTAGGAAGTCCGAGAGCGGATTGCTTGGGGTTTTGAATGCTGTGCATTTCAATTGAGAATTGAGGATTGAGAATGGAGAATTCGCTGCTCACCAGCAGGAGTCATTTGCGCCTTTCCGATTTTATTTCTAATCCTTCACACTACATGGCGCATAGGACTCATGCGAAAAGACGGGAACGCTGGAACGCCGAATTCAGAGCTTGTGCGAAAATTGATACAGATGATTCAAATGAGTCCCATCGGGCTCACAAACCATCGGCACAGCCGATACCTCGAAAGCATCGTAGATGCGATACAGCCGGGCCTCGCAGAGACA
>CAZZCS010000038.1:0-20341 GCA_964652645.1 uncultured Candidatus Cloacimonadota bacterium
ACTATTTTTCGCACAAGCTCTGAAGCCAGTGTTACAAACCCACAACCCTCTCAACCCTCTATACGTTCTCAACTCTCTCAACCCTAAAACGCCAAAACGACAAATCGCCAAATCGTAACTACATCCTCAAATCCTCAAAACTTCAAAACGCCAAAACGACAAATCGCCAAATCGTAACTACATCCTCAAACCCTCAAATCCTCAAACCCCACAAATCCCTTGACGGATATAGCCGCGGCCAGATTGCTAATCACAGCTCTATTTCAAGAACGAGGAAGACATGAAGACGATTATCGTAAATGGCAATACAGTTGAATGGGAAGAGGGGATGACTGTTTCGGCGCTGCTAAAGAAAATGAACTATACCTTTAGAATGCTCGTGATCAAGATCGATGGCAGGCTCGTTAGAAAGGCGGATTACGAGAATACAGAGGTTCCCGAGGGAGCTGATGTTATGGTGATGCACCTGATCAGCGGAGGTTGAGCCTCAGGCCCGATAAGAGGCCTACGGATCGGGTTTATTTGAGATCCAGTATCCGATGTAGCTGGAGCTGTAAACGAGCCTGTACGCCGTCATTTTGCATCCAGGCGGCCAGTACCGTTGCAGGGAGCAGGCTCAGAACCGGCGAGAATAGCAGGGTGCGCCCCCAAAGCTGATGTTCGTTGATAAAATCGAGGGCAAACTGGTAGTCATAATGGCTGGTGAGGACAAATTTTAGCTCGTCCTGATCCTTCAGGCATTTGAGGTTCCACTTCATAAAGCTATCCCCAAAGCCGCTTCCAGGAGTTTTTACATCAATTATCTTGATCACATAATCCGGAATCTCGCCCAGATACAAGGAGCCGTTTGTCTCGAGGAGGATTGTGTAGTTCTGCTCGTGAAGTGCTTCGATCAGGGGGATGCTTTCATCTTGCAGAAGTGGTTCTCCGCCAGTGATCTCCACCAGGCGGGAGGGATAGCTGTGGATTTGCTCCAGGATTTGGGAGATGGACATTTTGCGGCCGGATTGGTGGCTATACCTGGTGTCGCAATAAGAGCAATCCAGGTTGCAATCGGATATGCGGATAAAAATGCAGGGCATGCCGCTATAGGTGGATTCACCCTGCAGACTGTAAAAAATCTCACAGACCTCGAGATAGCTGCTGTCTCTCATTGTTAAAATGGCAGGTAGGGAAAATCTTTGTGATAGCCTAGCTTGGCATCTATCTCATCGTTCAGTTCGAGCGGATCGCCCAGCACGAATTTTTCCTGCTTGCCAGTTCTAAAGATCGTATAATTATCCCTATCCAGGGCGAAGATATCCAGCCATTCTACGTTGCCAAAGCGTGGAACCCCGTCGGAGAAGAGGAGATTGATGTTTTCTGCCTCGATCTGGAGGAGATTTTCGAAGGGGTCATTGTCGATTTTATCGATCAGGAGCAGATTATCGGTCTGCTCAGGATTGAGGAAAGCGTATTTGGGATCGAGCATGAGGGCATAAACTGCGTTTTCGGTCACCATTTTGTAGAGGGTGGAACTGGGGATCGTGGGGTAGGCCTTTTTGGCAGAGAGAAATTCATCGATCAGGTTTATCCCGCCAGACATGGTGGAATCCGTTCCCAATACCACATTCACTCCCAGCTTGAGGGCGGCTTCGACCTTGAGCGTCTTACCGATGAGGAAATGGTTGCTGGTGGGACACCAACACACCGAAGCTCCGGCAGCAGCGATCACTTCAAAGTCTTTCTCTGTGAGCGCTATCCCATGGATCATCATGGTGTTACGCTTGAGCAGATCCAGATCCAGCAGTTCCTGAAACTCTCCCTGGGTAATCTTGTCCACGCCTTCGCCTAGGTGGATGATAAAGGGCATTTGCCCCTTTGAAAGCCGCATTTCTTCCTGGGGATTCTCTCCGCCCCACCAATTGTGAAGCGTGATGGAGTGGCATTGGCGGAAGTCTTTTACTACCTGGATGGGGAACTGAGCGTAATACTCGTCCTTTTGGCGGGGGGCATGATCCTGGACGATGGAGCAGCCGGAAAAGAGGTTCTTGTACACACCCAGAAGAGCCACTTTGGAGGCTGTAGGCTCGTAAAGCTCAAATTTGCCATCGTTTACCCAGAAGTTACTACGTTCCTGATAAGCAAAAGCGTCTTTCATATCTTCGACCCAAATGTGAGAATTGACATAGGGTCTGTTATCGCCGGCTTTGGGGACCCAATTCCCCACCAAATGATCGTGTGAATTGATCAGAGGACTGTAAGCATAGACGCCTGGAAGGCTCAAAAAATCGGGCGCATCTGCCAGGGTATTTGCGCTGAGGCAGAGTTCAATCCCATGCTCAATTCGATCAGAGCTAAGTACGCTGACCGAAGGCTTGATAATCATTGTCTGATCTCTTTTATCCTTTTTATTAGCTTTGGTAACACTTCAAAGAGGTCTCCCACCACTCCCAGATCAGCTATTTTGAAGATGGGGGCATCGGGATCCTTGTTGATGGCGATAGTATAATCTGAAGACGACATCCCGGCCAGGTGCTGGATTGCACCGGAGATGCCAACCGAAATATAGATGTTGGGTTTCACTGTTTTCCCCGTCTGTCCCACCTGGTGGGAATAGGGGATCCATTCTGCATCCACAGCAGCTCTGGAAGCGCCAACAGCGCCGTCGAGAGCCTCTGCCAGCTCTTCTATCATGGTAAAGTTCTTTGCATCCTTGAGGCCACGACCACCGGAGACGATGACATTTGCCTCGCTGATATTGACCAGATTTGTCTTTTCCCGCTCAAAACCCAACCACTTGGTCTCTTCCGCGTCAAATTCGAAGATTACCTGTTCGCGAATAACTGCTCCACTACGAGTGTCGTCCCGGGGGATGGGATTCATTACTTTGTGGCGCACGGTAGCCATCTGGGGACGGTGATTTGGGGTAACGATAGTAGCCATGATGTTTCCCCCGAAGGCGGGACGGGTCTGCAGGAGATTGTCTGTCTCGGGGTCATACTGGAGGCCGGTGCAGTCTGCTGTAAGACCTGTGTGGATCTGGATGGCGACTCTGGGGACAAATGATCTGCCGATTACAGTGGCTCCGGCGAGGATGATAGCCGGTTTGTACTTTGTGGCAAGCTCGGAGAGAGCTTTGGCATAGCGTTCATCGCGAAAGTGCTTCAGAGCAGGATCGTCTATGTAGATAACCTGATCTGCCCCATGGGCTATGAGCTCTGCGTTCAGGCCCTCGATTCCATCTCCAAAGAGGATGGCACTCAGCTCTGTTTCCATCTGATCTGCAAGCTCCCTACCCTTGCCGAGTAGTTCAAAAACCACGGGGGCGATCACTCCATCCCGCTGTTCCGCAAAGACCCAAATGCCGTTGTAATCGGCTTTGTTGATCTGAGCTTCTGCCTTGCGACGGATGATGATGGCCTCAAAAGGGCAGGCTTGCACGCAAGCTCCGCAGAGAGTGCATTTATCGATATTAATTTCTGCAAGTTTATCTAAAAGGGAAATCGCATCATAAGCACAGGCTTTCAGGCATGCACCGCAGCCAACGCACTTTTCACTGATAACTTCTATCATATATTACTCCTATGGCAAAGGCATTCGCAGTTAGGTATCTTGTCAATAAAAAAAGCAGAGGAAGGGAAAAAATTGAGTATTTTTGGGTAATAATGGCATCCCGTAGGGGAATCGAACCCCTGTTGCGTGACTGAGAATCACGAGTCCTAGGCCACTAGACGAACGGGACACATATAAACGATGAAGTCCAAAAAACCACCGCAGTTTCTTGGACAAAAGTTCGAAGCTAAAATTGGCGACCCCTAGGGGAATCGAACCCCTCTTGCAAGAATGAAAATCTTGAGTCCTAACCGATAGACGAAGGGGTCGCAAACTTTTGGTGATCCAGGATGGACTCGAACCATCGACTCTCTGCTTAAAAGGCAGATACTCTACCACTGAGTTACTGGACCTGATTTATCGCTCGGTTCGCTCAACAAATTTTCATCGTGCAAAACTGTCAAGCGAAAAAACAAATATGATCTCTGTGGTTTTCCCGGAGCCCTTATGTAGTATAGCTCTAAAGCGCTTTTCAGTTGAGCTGTCTCAGCCTTTGGGAGAGCACAAACTGGCAACATCTGAAATGATCTCGATCCTGTGGTTTATGTCTGGATTATCGGAAGAGGGCACCTCCACTAGGATCACTGTTCCAGAGGAGATCTCGTGGCAGAGCACCTGTTCGCTCAAGAGGGGTTTCCAATCCTTGGGACTCTTGTTTACGAGCAGGGGTTTGACTCCATAGGAGAAGCGCAGTCCTTTGCAGACCTTGGGGTCAGTCGATACCGCCAGGATCCAGGAGGATAGTTTGAATCTGGAAATCAGCCTGGCAGTATGCCCGGACACAGTGTGAGCCACCACCAGTTCTGGCTTTATATGCTTTACTGTATGATAGACGTCCTGGGCGATTACATCCGTAATGTGGGGGGATTTGCCCCGGAAGAAATCACTGGTATTGGGTTCATGGTCGATTTCGTGACGCCGGGTTTCGGTGTAGGCGGCAATTCTGGCCAGGGTCTGAATTGCCTGGATCGGGTATTTGCCGATGGCCGATTCTTCGGAGAGCATGATGCAATCTGTTCCGTCCAAAACGGCATTTGCCACATCCGTAGCCTCAGCCCGGGTGGGACGCGGGTTTCTGACCATCGATTCCAGCATCTGGGTGGCAGTAATAACGGGTTTTCCTGCGATATTGGCTCTGCGGATCAGTTTCTTTTGCACGATTGCCAGTTGTTCGATCGGGACTTCCACTCCCAAATCTCCCCTGGCAATCATCATGCCATCGGCAGCATCGAGGATCTCGTCTATTTTGGTGAGTGCTCCGCTGCGTTCCATCTTGGCGATGATGAAGGGGTCGTAGCCCAGATCCTGAGCAGCTTTACGAACGGCATGCACGTCCAGGGCGTTGTTTACGAAGGATTGACTGATGGCATCGACTCCGCTCTTCAGGGCGGCTTCCAGGCACTGCGCATCCCGGGGGGTAAAAGCGCTGATCCCCAGATCGATATTGGGAAGGTTCAGGCCTTTGTTTGAGCGCAGTTCTCCCCCTACGACAATCTTGCAGACAATCTCGGTATCACCTGTATCCAGGACTCGGAGCTGGATCAAGCCATCGTTCAAAAAGATTATATCACCCGGGTGTACCGCCTGGGGAAGTTGGGGAAGGCTGACCGAGACTTTGCTCCAATCGCCCATCATCTCTTGGGTCGTGAGGACAATCTGGTCGTTTGGGTGCAGGATAAATGATTCCTGGCGGAGCTTGCCAATCCGGATTTTGGGGCCTGGCAGATCTGCCATGATGGTGACATTCCTGCCGCAATGCTGTTCAGCCCTTCGGAGCAGCTGTACTACCTCTGCATGAGTGGAAAATTCACCGTGAGAATAGTTTAGCCTGGCAATGCTCATTCCAGCCTCTATCATCTCACACATGGTCTCAAAGTTATTTGTCGACGGCCCTATCGTACATACGATCTTGGTCTTATGCTCGCGAAAGCTCATTTATTCCTCCCCTTGAGTGTAAAAGCTCCTGTAGGCATTCCATTTATGCTGGCAGATACCCGTCTAGCCAGGAGCCTGGCAGGTATCCCAATGGATGACCAAAGGATTACGATTCAGCTCTATGGATTACTTATGGTGATCTTGAAACTGCAGCCTGATCCTGCGTCAGAGGAGATGTCGAGGTCTGCACCCAGGACTTTGAGGTAGTGGATGGAGAGCTTGAGGCCGATCCCCATGCCAAATTCCCCTTGGGTTGAGTATTTGGAGCCGAGCTTGTGCTCCAGGAGCTTGTCGATTTCCTCCTGGCACATGCCGCTGCCGGTATCAGTAAAAGTGATGATCACTTTTTTATCTTCCACTTCCACCCGAATCTGGATGGTTCCGCCATCGGGGGTAAATTTGATGGCATTACTGAGGATATTGCGAAAGATGGCTTTGAGGGCGTTTGGCTCGCTCAGAACTTCTACATGGCTGGAGGGAATTTCGTATTTGAGCCTGATCTGGCGCTGCTTGAGCTGGGATGTGTACATCTGGATTACGCTGTGCAGTAGTTCTGTAAGACAGACCTTCTTCTTGAGGGATGAGATGTTGGATTCGAAGTGCTCGGAATCGATCCAGAGCAGCATTTCGGAGAGCAAACTGGTGATCCCATCTACGGAATCGATGATATCCGAGAGCAGTTCAGCTTGATCTTCAGGCTCTATCTCTTCGCTCACAATCAGGCGCAGAGCGGAGGCAACATTGGCCACGGGGCCTCTTACATCGTGGGAGATCAAAGAGATGATCCGGTTCAGTACCGCTAGTGTATTTTCCAGTTCTACGTTCTTCTGGCGATAGGAATCGCTCTGGATCTCGATCTTGTGTCTGAGATATTCTGCCTCTTCGATGGAGATAAACTTGGTGGTAACCTCCGTGTATTGCTCTTCCATCAGATCGGCCAGGGTCTTGAAACAAGCTGTGGCTTCCTCAAAGCGTCCCAGTTGCTGAAAGATTGAGCCTCGTATCTTAGCAGATGATATCAGTAAGGGGTGCAATTTGAGAATCTGGCAAAGCTCGTTACCTTCTTCCGCATAGGATAGAGCTTTATCCAGCTCTCCCATTTCCATCAGGGTATTTGCGATATTCAGGTTTGAGCTAGTCAGAGAGGGTTTATTATCTGTCAGTTTGTACAATCTGAGGGCTTGCTTGAAGAAGAGAAGTGCTTCTGCGAAGTCTCCACCTTTGTTGTGGATTCTACCGATATTCATATATGAATCTGCCACAGAGGAATCGGAGGAGTACTTCAGATTCAGAACCAGGGCTCGAGTGGCATACTTCAGGGCAGTTTCGTACTCGTCGGTTTCCATATAGGTGGTACTGATATTGGATAGGGCCTGGCAGAGGCTGGGGATATTGTCTATGAGATCTGAGATCTGAATGGACTCGAGATAAGCTGCTTTGGCTTTTTCGTGTTGCTTGAGTGGGGTATAGGCGTTTCCCAGATTGATCAGAGCAATGGCCTTATACTCCTGCATGTCATGTTTTTCCAGCCAGGCCAGAAGCTTGTATGAGAGATCGACGGAGCGGGTGAACTGCCTGGTATTGGCAAAGGCAACTATGAGGTTGTTGATGATCGGATGCCACATATAGTGTTCATCATCCATACCTTCCATGAGCTCTTCCCATATCCCGATTGCCCTGGCTGGGTCTCCCAGGATGGAGTAGGCAATAGCCTCAGCCGCGCGCACACTGATCAGATCTCCCAATAGGTTGTGATCGTAGCAGATCCTGGAAGCTGTATCCATGAGTTCCAGCACTTGCCGGGGCTCACTTCTCGAGACGTGATACCGGGCCAATCCCTTGAGGATTTTCAGGTAGTCCAGAGGTTCGGCCTCCAGATCGTACTCATCTATATACTGATGGATCTGATTGTACTTTTCCTGTGCAGCCAGACGTTCCACGCGCACGATATCATCGATTAATTCATCGAGAATAGCCCTGTCTTGTTCTGTAAGAATCTTCTTCATTATAGCCTCGGTTTCAGGTTATACTTGATGAGAAAATGTGTCAATGTATTTCTTTACAAAACAGGGCTTTCCTCGAAAGTGCCTAATTCTTGGTCCCCCTATATAGGATAAAGGAGTGCAATAGAGGGTATAGAACGATGGCCATGGCGAAGACTGTAGTGGCAGTCTGGAAGTCTCGATTTCCCGTCAGGATCAGTCCTTTCAAGATCATGATGAAGCCGCTGAGGACAAAGAGAACTCCGCCCAATCTGTGTGTTTTTTGCCAGACCTCATCATTGGAAAGAGTCCAGGGCGTTTTGATCCCGATAAAGAAATTCTTGGGCACCTTGGGCAGGATGTTCCCCAGGAGGATAAACAAGAATCCGATCAGAATCAAGACCATATTGGGGTTGCCAGTGGCATCAGGTTTTCTGGCAAGAAGCATGGCATAGCCTCCTATGACCGTGAAAAAGAGGATCAGGATGCTGGTGATCGAGGGTATTACCCGCTCCATCCGCTCTTCATACTTTTTGTACCAGGGAGAATAGTAGGGCATCAGATACATCAAGAGGAAGAGCAAGAGTGCTCCTCCGGCATGGAAGGCTACTGCTCCCAGCAAGGAAGTCCAACCATCAATCTCGCCCTGAGCATTCCAATGTATGGGAACCCGGACGTCTGCCGGCAGCTCCAGAGCAAAGTACAACATTACAATCACATTGATCACTAGCAGGATCAACGACCATTTGAACAACTTTAATCTCTTCATTTTGTTTCCTCTTTATCTTCTATGAAGTTCATAATCCAGGCTGCTACATCCTCAAACACAGAGGTGTTTAGGCTGTAATAGATAAACTGACCGCGCTTGTCTGAGGCAATCAGATCAGCATTTTTGAGAATCTTGAGGTGATCGCTGAGAGCCGGCTTTGAGATCTCAAAGTTCTCGGCTATCTCGCCTGCGCTCATCTCTACCCGCTTCTTCAGCAAGAACAAGATCTTGCGACGGTTGGCATCGGCTATCGCTTTAAAGAAAGAATCGGACATTCTTCCTCCTTATGATTAACTGATTACCTAAATAACTAACAGCCTAAAAGTGTCAAGAACTTTTTCACGCCTCTGTCTGGGTTTTGATAATCCAGGTTGACAAATTACTAAGGGAGTATAAAGTATGAATCAGCTTTTGCATCTCTATGTGTGCCTGGCTAAAAGGGTTATTTTGAAAGAGGAAGGTTAAATAGACATTATGGACAAAACTGAATTTGCTCCAGCAACGCGAGCAACAGAAGAAGACGTTGCAAGCGATTATCAGCTTTTGAGTAACAATGACATTGTGGTCGAGGTTCTGCGCTCTTTTCCCAACATCGTTCTTGTTTTGAACGAACACAGGCAGGTGGTTTTTTATAACGATGCCCTCTTGTCTGCGTTGGGTATTGAGGAGGGATTCGATCTGCTGGGGATGAGGCCTGGAGAGATTTTTGAATGTATCCATGCCGACGATGCTCCCTCAGGCTGTGGAACATCATCCTTCTGCAAATATTGTGGAGCGGTACTGGCCATTTTATCTGCCCTTGAAGGAGGGAGTTGTACGCGTGAGTGCCGGATCAGCTACAAAGAAGGAGATAGAGAAGCGGCAATGGACTTGAGTGTTACGGCTACGAGCACAGTTTTATGCAACAAAGCTTATGTCGTCTTCTCCATAAACGATATCAGTGACAAAAAGAAAAGAGCTATTCTGGAAAGGATCTTCTTTCATGATGTACTCAATACTGCAGGTTCGCTCCATTCAGCCATAGATTTGGTACTCAATGCACCAGATAAGTCCTTACAGGCAGAACTGCTCAGTCTCATGCCAAAAATCAGTAGCAGGCTTCTGGATGAGATCAAGTCTCAACAGAACCTCTTGTTGGCCGAAAGCGGAGAGTTAAAGACAATCATCACAGAGATTGATAGTGTATCAATTCTCCAAGACCTGATCGACGAGTATCAATATATCAATAGCTTCGATGAAAAGGTGATAGTGTTGGATAAGGATACTTATTCCACAACCTTTAGATCCGATCCTATTTTGATCAAGCGCATTCTGGCCAATATGCTGAAAAACTCCTGCGAGGCCAGCAGTGGTGGTGACCTGATTGAAGTAGGCTGCCACAAAGCAAAGAGCGGATTCCGTTTCTTTGTAAAGAATCCCCAGGTAATGAGTGACGAGGTCAAAGCACAAGTATTTAAAAGATCCTACAGTACCAAGGGCACAAATAGAGGCATAGGTACCTATAGCATGAAACTCTTGGGTGAGAACTATTTGGGTGCAAGAGTACATTTTGAATCACTCCCTTCTATTGGCACCGTTTTTTATCTCGAGTTTGAGGGAGAAGCAAAGAACTAATCATTGTTAACGAGGCCATTATGCAAAGACAGAGCTGCCGCCATCAATGGACGCTGATTCGCACCCAGGTGTTTATCATCCTGCTTGGGTTAGTTGCATTGGGATTGCCTGTAACAGTCAGCGCTCAATCCAGTTTCGCCGCTGTCAGGAGAGAAGTAACCCTGGGAGTTCTGGCGCATCAGGGGATGGAGATTGGCCTGAGGCACTGGACTCCTGTAATCGACTATCTAGACGAGCAGTTGCCCGAGTACCGGATGAAGCTCAAGCTCCTGGATTTTCCTGATGTAGAGCCAGCGGTAAAGGCAAGAGAGATAGATTTCCTGATCGCCAATACCTCCATCTATGCCGAGTTGGAGCAGGCCTATCAGCTTACACCCATCGCGACGATGCTCAAAACTCACAAAGGAAAGGGCTATCCCTATTTTGGAGGCGTAATCTTTTGTCGGGCGGAGAGGAACGACATCAACAAGCTCTCAGATTTGAAGGGCAAGCATTTCATGGCCACTGCTCCCAATTCCTTTGGCGGTTGGAGAATGGCCTGGTACGAGATGGTCAAAGCCGGCATGAAGATCCCCAGAGACTTTGATAAACTGAGCTTTGCCGGCACTCACAACCAGGTAGTAACTGCAGTCTTGAACGGCGAAGCGGACGCAGGAACTGTTCGCACCGAGGTTCTGGAAGCCCTTGCTGAAGAGGGCAAGCTCGATCTGGCAGATATAAAACTAATTAACTCCATCAGTGGAAATATCCTGCAGTTACCACTCCTGAGTTCCACTGCCCTCTATCCAGAATGGCCGCTTGCCAAGCTGGCTCATTTCCCCAATCATATGGCACAGGGAGTCGCTGCGGCTTTGATCTCGCTACCCCAGACGCATCCAGCAGCACTCAATCTCCATATCAGTGGTTTCACCATCCCTCAGAACTACCAAAGCGTCCAGCAATGCCTGAAAGCTCTGAGAGTGGGTCCATACAAAGACTATGGCAAGGTCAGTTTTATCAATGCAGTCAAACAATTTAAATACTTGGTCTTATTAGCTCTTATCATCGTCTCACTACTCATCTACCTGGTTTTCAAGCTGCGCACGTTAAATAGAAGTCTGTTAGCATCTTCAGGAGTGATCCGGACTAGTGAGCAGCGTTTCAGGGAGCTGTATGAGCAGTACCAGACTATCAATGACAATTTGAATCTTGGAATTTCCCATATCAGTGTAGATATGCAGGTTCTCTATGTCAACAGTCAGATGCGAAAGTGGTTTGCCAATGTGGACTTCTCGCAATCCCTAAAGTGCTATAGCGCTTTTGAAGGATCCAATTTTGATACGGTGTGTGACGATTGCCCCGTCCAACGAGCATTGGCGGACAAGAAGATGCACATGCTGGTGCGCGAGATGGATCTGAATGACGGGAAACTGTACCTCCAGATCACAGCCTTACCGATACTGAACGAGACGGGGGAGATGGAATCTACACTGGAAATTGTGGAAGACATCACTCCTCAGATGATGCAAGCCATCGCCCTGGAAGAAAGCGAGAAGAGGCACAGGCTGCTTGCCGATAATGCCATGGACGTGATCTGGACTATGGATCTGACTGGACGATTTACCTACGTGAGCCCTTCTGTGTACAAGCTTCGAGGTTTCACTCCCGAGGAAGTAATGAACGAGACGACTGAGAATGCTTTGACTCCCGAGTCTCAGGAGTTCTTTTTGAAGGGTATCGCGCAGGTTCAACAAGCTGTCCAAGAAGGACGTGTCTTCAACGAGGTTCGCTACGAGCTGGAACAGCCCTGCAAGGGTGGTGGAACGATCTGGACGGAGGCTACCATTTCTGGGATCTACTCTGAAAAGGGGGATTTCATCGGGATTTTGGGCGTATCAAGAGACATCTCCGACCGCAAGAGACAGGAAACTCTCCTGCACTACAGGCATCGTTTCCAACTGCTGGTTTCCGAGATCTCCACAGCTCTTATCAAGGCAAATCAGAAGACGATAGATCAGATTATGGTTCATGCCTTGAAACAGATTGCCCATTTCTTTGAGATCGAAAGATCATACATTCTGCTCTTTGATCCTGAAGGCAGGTATATGAAACAGGCCTGGGTGCATAGGGCAGACCATATCACACCGCGAATCGAGCAGGTGAAAGACATTGATTTTACCAGGCTGAAATGGTGGAAACAGATACTCGACAACAGGGATGTAGTTTATATTCCCAGCCTGGAACATTTCCCCCCAGAAGCCGTGATGGAAAGAAAAGTCTTTGAAGAACTCGAGATCAAGACCCTGATCGTGCTGCCTCTTTTTACAGAGGAAAAGACCTATGGACTCCTGGGCATCGATGCCATAGACAAAACCAGGGTTTGGGACGAATCAGACATCTCCTTGCTGCGGGTTCTGGCAAACATCGTAGCAGACTCCATCACAAAAGTCCAAGCTGAGAAAGACCTTCTAGTAGCAAAGGAGCAGGCAGAAACGGCAAATAAAGCAAAAAGCGAGTTCCTGGCCAATATGAGCCACGAGATCAGAACTCCTCTAAATGGTGTGATCGGTTTTACAGAGCTCTTGCAAGGCACAACCCTGAATCCTAAACAAGTCCAGTTTGCTGCTAATGCTCTAACCTCGGCAAAATCCCTCCTGGCGATCATCAATGACATTCTGGATTTCTCCAAGATTGAGGCTGGCAAGATGGATCTGGAGCTCATTTATACGGATTTGAAAGGCCTGATAGATGAAATCAGCGATGTGCTCCGGCTCCAGGCACATAGCAAGGGGCTGGAACTGATCCTCAGTCTCGATAATGACCTGCCTCGCTATGTCCTGATCGATCCTGTGCGGCTAAAGCAGATCCTCTTAAACCTCTTGAGTAACGCCATCAAATTCACTGAAAAAGGAGAGGTGGAGCTAAAGATCTCTTGCCTTGCTAAAGAGGAAGAGGCGCAAACTCTCCGCTTTGAAGTTCGCGATACAGGTATCGGAATCAGCCCCGAGCAGCACGAAAAACTCTTCAAAGCCTTTTCTCAGGCAGATACATCCACCACCAGAAAATACGGAGGTTCTGGCCTGGGCCTCATAATCTCAAATTACCTGGCCAAAATGATGGATAGTGAGATCCTGCTGCGTAGTGAAGAACAGGTCGGATCTACCTTCTACTTTGATCTGAACCTGAAATATGACCCCGAATACAAAGTGGCCGAGCTAGATCACCTCGATTCAGGTGCAAGCGCTCAGCCCCTGATATCGCTTCAGGATTGCCTGTCTGAGTCCCGGGCAAACATCCTGGTGGCGGAAGATAATGTCATGAATACGATCCTCATCCGGGCTTTGCTCCGCAAGCTGCTTCCAAACGTCAATATCATCGAGGCCAGGGACGGGGAGGAGGTTCTTTCAGCCATGAAGTCCAGCTCCATAGATTTGATTTTGATGGATATTCAGATGCCAAATCTAGACGGCATCCAGACGGCAAGAATCATCCGCCAGGAGCTTAAACAGGGCGTACCCATTATTGCCCTCACTGCCGGAGCGCTCAAATCCGAAGAGGAAAAGTGTCTCGCCGCAGGGATGAACGACTTTATGACCAAGCCTGTAGAACAGGGCGAACTGGCCGAAATCCTGGGTCAATACCTCTGCAAGAGATTAGCAATGGACTCTCCGACTCAGCCAGATCCCCCTCCCGATAACGATGTCCTGGACAGGGATGCGCTGCTAAAAAGAACCTTTGGCAATATGGCTTTATTGGAGGAGATAATCAGCAAGGGCGTTCCCCAGATCAATTCCTATTTCACTGCCCTCGAAGAGGCTATCCAGCTTTCAGATTATCCCGAGATCAGACGGAACGCCCACTCAATACGGGGAGCAGCACTCAATCTGAGCCTCTCAAATGTTGCCAGATTGGCCGAGAAATTGGAGCTGAATCCCCAAACGGATACTCAGGGTCTCTTTATCCGCGTGAGTGCGGAATGGGATCAGGTCCAGCTAGCCTTGAAGGCATTGCTCCCTTGAGAGCTTGTATAAAAAAAAGTGCAGCCAAACTGTACAAAAAACATCGGCGCAGCCGATACATAATAAGTGCGGAGCACGCCAGCTGCAGCCGGGCCCATGCAAAGGCACGAAGTGGCTTTGTGGGGTGGCTCAGCATAGCCCCGCAGTGTGACTGCGGGGAGCGAGTCACCTCAACCCTAGATTGAGTCCGGAGCAATGCGGAGGACGACACATAGTTTAGTTTGCCTGTTAGACAGGAGTACAGGCGGTCGCCGTACCGCCTATCCCAGAGTAAAGCTATGTCTCTGCGAAGTAAAGCCCTTTAGCTGGGTTTCTCCTCTATCCTACTATCTGTTGTTTGGGTGAAAGGCCTGTGGCTTGAGCCCGATCCAGGCTCCAATGTAGTAGCGGCGGAGGGGTTTGTTTTCCAACTCAGCAATTTCAATAGTGGAGGTATCGAAGGTGCTCCGCAGCCCATAATCCAGCTTTTTACTCTTGAATCCGAAGGTGACTGAGGCACCGATTTGGGGTTGATTCAGTTCATCCTTGAAATTCAGTTTGTGCTTATCGGAGCCCACTACATAATGTTTGTTCAGATCCAGCATGGCCTCATAAGTGAAATCGGCATAAAGGCCAAGCCCGATGAAGGTAGTGCGCTGTTCGGGGTTTGTGCCTAGATCGTAGGTAAGGGAGATTGGGATCCGGATCGCTTCGGTACGCATATTCGCATACATCTCCATCACATAGGGTTCCGGATGGTAATAGGTGGTTCTGGAAGCAAATAGCACATATCCCAATCCAGTTTTCAGGTTGAACTTATCTCCCAGGGGGTAGGTGAGGTTTACTGTAAAATCATTACTGAGGAGGGGAGTCCAGTATTTCTCGGAGTTTTCCAGATTATTCGAAATACCAAGACTGTATTCCAGACTCAGATACCAGGGGTATGAGCTTTCAGGATGCCTGAGTATTTCTTGCTCGATGGCCCCCAGAGGCATCAGGCACAAGATCAATAAATAGATCAGTACGACACACTGCTTCATATAATGAGCTCCCTTTCTTGTATAGCAATTCACAAGTAATAATCAATCGTATGCAAAATCTATTTGAAACATAAAGATGTCAACATAAACTATCAAGGCAATGATTATTGAAGCAGTTATGGTTTCACATTCAGGATCCTAATCGTGTTTGAAAGATCATTCTTATAGATTCTAAATTTGATCAAGTTGCCCCGGAAGTAGAGAAGGTAGCGTTTTGCCGGGTTCAGATCCAGCACATACTCATTACCCCAGGATCTAAAGGTGGGTTTGTCGCGAAAATAGATGAGGTCTCCGCTTTTGATGAGATGGCGGTAGAGACCGTTTTCACCCAGATCTGCCAGCTTATCTTCCAATTCTTTGGGCTTTAGTTTGCTGTCTAGTTCCACATGCTTCCATTGGGCAAAATCTTCAAATTTGGCAGGCTTAGACCGGACGTACCAGTAAGAGCCTGCCATTACGACATAAAATGTAACGATGTTTATGATTGCTGGGTACATTCAGGTCTTTCCAGCGCTTTAGGCTCTGAGCTCCAGTTATTTGGCAAAGGTTTTCTCAAACCACTTTTCATCGGCCTTGGCCAGGGGTGTGAGAAAGCTGGTGCTGTAGTTTATCAGGAAGTTCACCACTCCCAAAAAGGCGGTGAAAAAGCCCACTATCATGGCCAGAATCACCATGAAGGCGAGCATGCCAAGACTATTGGTAAGTTCTGCGCTGCCATCACGTTCCCATGGGCCACTGCCATGCTTGATATAGTGCTTGGTCGCTGCTCCGGCAAAGAGTCCGGCAAATACACCTGCCAGGATTCCGCCACCGCTGACGCGTTTGGCTCTGCGTTCCACAGCATAGGTAGGAATCTTGCTGGCCAGGATATAGAGTACCAAGCCCAGGACATGTAAGATCAGGAAGGTCCACATACTCTGGTAAGTGATAAATATGCCTACTCCCACACTACATGCGATGATCAGGTAGGAGCCACCAAAGATGCGTTTTACCCGGGCTTTATAGTGTTCTGCATGAGATGTTACAGCTTCCAGGATGTCGGGATCGGTGGGCATGAGCCTGGTATTTATGTAATCCAGAGATTTCTTTACGAAGCGAGCTTGCCAGCCATGATTGATGATGACTCTTTCAGAGCCTTCTTCGTCCGTAAATTTGGTGAGCTTGCCTTCCATTTTTTTGACAATTGTGAAGGCGCGGTTATTGCGTTCTTCCTCGGTTAAATTGAGGTCTTCAGGAAGTGCTGTGCCCGAGGGAGCAATAGCTTTGAGCCCTTCATTGAGATTTGTGTAAATAACGATCGGCAGGATAACGATAGTACCACCCAGGTAACCTATCAGGAGTAGCAAAGAAAACCAATCAATTGGAGGCTTTTTTACCTCTTGTGTGCCCGCAGCCTCAGTGGCTAGCAAGGCGATTGAAAGACAGAGAAATAACAACAGCAATATCAAAGACTTACGTCTGGTGCCGCATTTGATAGATTCCATTATGAACCCCTTATGTTTATTTTTATCTACACGAGCATACCTCGCGTAGAGAAATCTATTTATGTGCTTCATCAAAGTCTTGATTCTCTTTCTTGCAAGGCAAAAAAGATTTAAAACGAAGTCAAGAAAAAAATCATTTTAGGCTCCCTTTTCTCTCTGGATTGGATTATCTGCCACAAGATATCGATAAATTTCAATATTTACTGCTTGACGGGATTTCAAAAGAAAAAACTGATTGAAAAACTGAAATTTGACAGGAAGGATGCCATGAAAAGAACCTCATTAGTTATGCTGTTAATTATTATAGCAGCAATGTCTTACGCAATCAGTGGTACGATTAGCTCCAATACCGTTTGGTCTGAAGACGTAATCGTAACCGGAGATCTTACCGTCGCCGAAAACGTAACTCTTACCATTCAACCAGGGGTGAACGTTTATTTTCCGATGGTAGATCAAAATGCCGATGGCATCGGAGATGTTAATTTTTATGTTTTGGGACGTTTAGTAGTGCAAGGAACAGAATCAGAAAAAGTATCTTTCAAATCTTTAGAAGCAACCCCCGGGAAGAGAGATTGGGGCGGTATTCACCTTTTGACCGCCGATAACGGTACTATCTCCTCCCTCAGTAATCTCTTGATCGAAAATGCCTATCGCGGGCTACTCGTAAACGGCAAAGGCGTCACTGCTCAGGGTCTCAGCGTCTGGAACTCCTTTGATTATGGGATCAGAGTCCAGGCCAGCAGCAGCCCCAGCACTTTCACAAACTGCGATCTCCGCAATGGTGCCGGCTATGGCATGCAGGTAGAAGCTGGCAACGTGACCATCACAAACATCCTGATCTACAGGCATGGCAGCTATGGTTTCAAAGGCATGGGAACTGCCACCCTCAGCGTCAGCGGCATGAATAGCACCACCAATGACGGCAGCGGAATCTGGATTGCCAATCCCAGCTCTGCGACCTTCGAATCCTCCCGTAGCGTAAGCAACAAACATTATGGCATTCTCATCGAGTCTGGTAGTCCCAGCTTCAATAATTGCCAGATTTTTAGCAACAAACGCAGTGGAATCAAGATCTCCGGTACCAGCGGAACTCCCCTCTTTAGCTATTGCAGCGTGATCGATAACCAGGAAAACGGATTCCTCATCCACTCCCGCAATCCTCAGATCACATACAGCTTTATCCATCAGAATAGAGGTAGTGGGATCACTATCCTCAATGCCTCTCCCACCGTAAACTACTGTAATATCTTTGGCAACCACGGTGAAGAACTGACCGGGCCAGACTTCAATCGCACCCTTGCCGATACGGAATGGCGCAGGACCGCTACAGGGGTGACCAGTGTACCTGCATCTGTAGCAACAGTTCCCCTGTATCTGAATACGATCACCTATAGAAAAGACGCAGACAACTTCTATAGCAGCTCATACTACTACTACCAGCTCTATACGAGAATCGTAGCCAATACAAACCATTACCTGGTCGACGAATACTCCTTTTATACCCGTTACGACCACGATATGCCACAGATTACAGTAAGTGGTGTGGTCGATCAACTGATCCTGACCCAGGCAGCACTTCAGATAGGTATTTATAGCGTCAGCAACACAAACAATCCTCGTATGTGGGTCAGTAACATGACCATGAACCATCATTTGGATAAGCAGGTCGTGGTTTTCAATGAGGCGGGAGTCTCGGCAAACCTGCAGTTCAACTGGTGGGGACAGATCACCGGCGTGAACGACCTTGTGATGCAATACACTCCAGCCACGGCAAACTATGCCACGATGCAGACCTCGCTGCTGGTGGCTTCGATGTCCAATCTCCCCAATGAAGGCCCCAGCCTCAGTCTGCTGACGCCAGCTGTACTGACAATCAATCCCTCTACTGTGGAGATCAATTTTACCGCCATGGATATTGATAACAATGCCAGAATCCGCCTCTATTATAGCACAGATCAAAACTTTGGCGGTACCCTGATCACAGATCAACTCTTTGAGGATGATCATTCTACCTATAGCTGGAATGTTGGCTCCGTTAGCCCTGGCATCTACTACGTCTATGGCAGCATCGACGATGGCAGCAATCCCGTGGTATACTCTTATGCTCCAGAACGCGTCGTGGTGGGAGATTTTAGGGTCTGGATACCAAACGACCTGTTTGCCAGCGCTTCAGACGCCATCAGCGTCCCTCTCAAAATCCGCAATGTCCTGCCAGACTACGATATTATCTCTTACCAGCTCAATATCACTTTCAACCACAACATCGTTACCTTCCAGGGGATCCAGCAAGACGCAACCCTCAGTAACGGTTGGACTCTCAATTACAATAACTCGGTGCCCGGCCAGATTGCCCTGAACGCCTTCTCAACGGCTGCCATGGCTGCTGAGGCAGGAGATCTGCTGATCTTGAACTTTACGATCAATAACAATCAGGCGGACAACCAGTTCACAGATCTCACCATCTCGGATTGCATCCTCAATGCCGGATATCCTGCCCCTGTAACAGCCAACGGGAAAATCACAGTCTACAACAAGTACAATATTACCGGAGCTGTAAATTACTATAGTGGAGCAATCCCCATCAGCAATGTACAGATGAACCTGAGCGGACTAGCCCAGTCTGATCTTCTTACAGATGCAGAAGGCAGCTTTGCCTTTGCTCAGCAGTACTATGGAAATTATACCCTCACTCCAGAATACTCCCTGGCGATCCCGGAGCTGGTAATCACTCCCTACGATGCCTCTCTGGTGGCACGCTATGCCCTGGGATTGGTAACCTTTGATTCGAACCAGATCCACGCCGCAGACGTAAATGCAGACAACCTGGTGAGCGTCTATGATGCAGCTCTGATCGCAAGATACTCCGTGGGCATCATTACCGAGCTTCCCGCTGGGATCATGAAGTTCAGTCCGGCCAGCTCCAGCTTTACTCTGAACAACGTCTATACTCCCCGTCAGTTTATCGGTATCGCCTACGGTGATCCGTCCGGAAACTGGTACGATGATGCCAGAACCACCGTTCATACCGAGCCACAGATCGTGCGGACAGGTGCAGATACCTACCTGCTCACCCTCAGTGCTGATGAACCATTCTATTCCTACCTCTTGAAGCTGCAATACGATCCTGATCTCACCGAGATTTTGGATATTGAGTACCACGAGAGCGTCAATGGCTTCCAGCGTGAAGTGAATCACAGCGATGGCAGCCTGGCAATCGCCTCTTATGGGATTAGCCCGGCCAGCAGCAGCGAAGCTATCATCAGGATCCGCTTCAGCAGCAGTGCCGAGGAGCCAATCTCTGTGCTCAGCAGTTTTTTCGACGAGCAGGGGACTCCCTATGGCTGGACTTCAAGCGACGATCCCACCACGCCGGCAATCGTACTGCTCCAACAGAACTATCCCAATCCTTTCAACCCGCTTACCAGCATCTCCTATAGCATCCCGCAAGCATCAGACGTCAGACTCGACATTTACAACGTGAAGGGTCAGAGAGTCCAGAGCCTGGTAAACTCTGCGCAGAGCGCTGGTCTTTACACCGTGCAGTGGAACGCTCAGGGATTTGCCAGCGGGATGTATCTATATCGCTTACAGGTTGGAAACAAGGTTATCAGTCGCAAAATGCTCCTTATGAAATAGGGGCGAATAATGGCAATCCGAATCCATGTCTTGGGCCGCCTGCTTTCCCGGCAGGCCGGCCTGATCTTGCTGATGATGCTGGCCTGTATACCTCTGCTGGCTGTCACCCAGATTTCTCTGGACTCTCAGACTGGGGTAAACGGTCGGGAAGTGCTGGTAAATCTCAGTGTCTCAGAGCTACCCCTGATAGAGGTATATTCGTTATATGCAAAGCTGAGCTTCGATCAGAGCGCTCTGGAACTACGCGAAGTCCGCAGAGGTAGCGCAATGCCTGAAAGCTGGAGCGACCCAGTCGCATCCAATCCACCCC
>CAZZCS010000039.1:0-20255 GCA_964652645.1 uncultured Candidatus Cloacimonadota bacterium
ACATTCCACAGAGGTAGATACCCCTGAAGATAGATATCTGCCTGTGGGGAAGTGAATCATTTTCTATTTAAGCAAACCACATCCATAAATACTCACTCTTAAAAAAGCTACATTGCCTGATATACTAATATATTGTCAATAATAATTAAAGTTTGCACTTGATTGAGGGCATGATGTCGCAAATATATCATGTATATCAATGTCTTCGCCGTGATAAACATCACCCGCCCTGTTCCTCTATGGATCACCTCGTCTTACGCTCGACTTCCCCTCGAGATCGCCTCGAGTACTCGAGGCGATCTCGAGGGGAACACGACTGCAAACTGAGGTGAGCTACCTGAGGGATATAGGAACTGGAGAGCAGGAAGAGCTTTCTGGTTTGATCTCAGTTACTTACTTGTGTGCCGCCACACGCCATCCCAGGTTTCTCTGTCCATTGTGTCCAGGCGAGATAGCATTAGCTGGGAAGGATAGTCCTGTGGACAAAGACTCAGTGCTTGTTTAAAGAGATCTCTTGAGGCTTTAAAGTCTGATGCCTGGAGGCTTTTCAAGGCTTGTTCGTAAAGCTGTACGCATTGAAAGATTGGCGATTCCTGGTCTATCTCGGCCAGGTCAGAGATTAGTTCGTAGAGCTTGTTTGACGCCTGCTTCCCTTTGACGCTTACGCAATCGAGATATCTGGTAAAGAAGCGACCCTCCACAGCATCATGTGTGTTTTCGTCGATGATGATCGAAGTTTTGTAATATTTGTTCAAGCCCTCGATCCTGGAGCTGAGATTCATGGTGTCGCCGATTCCAGTATAATTGAAGATGCTGTCCGAACCCATGTTCCCGATGATCAGCTCTCCCGAACCAATCCCGATTCCAATCGTGAAATCGTGAAGGATTGGGTGTTCCTGATAGGCAGATTTGAGGTTAAGAGCTTGTTCGAGCACTCCCAAAGCGGTCTTGCAGGCCAGATACTGATAATCTTCATAGGGGAATGGAACGTTGTAGAGCGCTACAATTGCATCTCCGATATATTTATCCAGCAATCCCCGATTCAGAGTAACAATATTGGTAACGCGATTGAAGTATTCGTGCAGCAAATCCGTGATCTCGGAGGCTGGGCACTCTTCACAGTAGGTGGAGAACTTTCTGATATCCGCAAAGAGGACACTCACAGGTTTTTTCTCGCCTCCTATCTTGAGGGCAGACGAATCCGACATTATTTGCGAGATCACATCCTTGGATACATAGTGCTCGAAGGCATTGCGAACTTTCTTTTTCTCTTTGATCTGGTTGCTGTAATGCTCGTACATGAGGCCAAAGTAACACACGATCCAGGGGACTATAATCCTGCTGTAGTCAAACACCAGAGCGTATCTGGCATAGAGCTGATAAAAGCTGAGCAGGATAAAGAGGCTAAAGACAATGAATACAGTAATTGATATCCATGGCCTGGCTCTATAGATGAATATAGATACAATTGCCAGAAGCAGGAGAACCACCATAACCACCCACAGAGGATTGAGCCAGTGAATATAATCTGAATCAATAATATTCCTCATCAGCGTGGCATGGAGCTCTACTCCCGGGAAGGCCTTCTGCATGGGTGTGGTGCGATAGTCTCGCAGTCCAGCGGCAGAAGAACCGATCAGGACTATTTTATCCTGGAAATATGCTGGCGGGATTCTACCCAGGAGCACATCCGAAAATGAGACATAGCGAAATGAATGCTCCGGACCATAATACTTCAGATAAAACTGCCCCTGGGGAGAGAGGGGCAAGCTCCTGACAATCTCACCTTCAGAGTATAGATCAGCCCTTGAATCTACATATATACTGTCCACCTGCAGGAGATCCAGGCAGGCTTGAAAGCTGAAGTTTACAAAATATTTGTCTTTGTATTTCATGAATAGAGGATAGCTATGTATGATGCCGGATTCATCCGGTTCAATGTGTGCAAAGCCCACTCCATAAGCACTCTCTGCCAGAATCTCAATCGGAGGATAGGGATTATCGAGCTTGAGGTAGTGCTTTGGGGATACGTCGTAGCTATATAGATTTGAGGGCAGATAATCTGAAGCTCTCCTCTGCGGACTGTTAAACATAGCCAGAAAGACGTTCCCCGCCCTCTGCATTGCCGAGGCAAATTGAGCATCTGTGGAAAGCGGAGCAAAGTAGCTTTCGCTATCAGCCTTGCGCAGTCCAGAGGCTTCTAGAAGACGCTTTTTGGCATGCTCACTGAGACTGTCCGATTCACTAAAGAAGACATCGAAGGCGATCAGAAGAGGGCTTCCGCTGGCTAAAACATCGACAATATCGGCAAAGTATAGGGTGGGCCAGCTACTGAACTGACCGAGCTCAACAATGCTTCTCTCATCGATATCGACGATCGTGATGTCGTCGTAAACAGGCTGATTGGCCTTGAGGGATAGGGCGTATTCCGTTCTGATGATGGAATCGTATATTCTGTAACTAATTACCTCAAAAAAGCTTAACCGCGATACCAGGATCGAGATAAAGGCAATAATAGCCAGAAAGATCAGAACTCTGAGGGAGCGGGGCATTAGATATCTTTGGGCAAAGAGTCCAGCATTACACTACGCGGAAAATCTGATCTCAACACTCCTATCTGCTTCTTCATGGCGTTCACATTCTTTTGCTCTTCATAGATCAGGATCAGGTAGGTGTGTGCCAGTTCCGCATCCTTCTTCAGGGGGCCTTGTTCAATTACCTTTTCGAAAGCTCTGATCGCAGAAACATACTCCTTTGCCTCAAAGAGAGCAATGGCCGCATCAAGGCTCTGCAAGGGATCCATGTCCCAATAAAGGTCGCTTTGACTCTTGATCTCCACCTCATCGCGGCGGATCCCCGCAACTGTGGTGGCTTTTTGCTTGGATTGCAAGCTCAGATTTGAGGCTTTGTCTTTTAGCTGGTGAACCCACTGCTGTTTTTTATGAACCTCGTCGTACAAATCGCGGACTACTACGCTCTTACCTGCTCCAATATTGGAACTCATGGTAGTATTCCAGAGGATCTCAACGCTGGAGTCCAGCCCGGTTTTCACAATGCTGCCGGGCTCAATCGCCTGATTGAGGGTGGCTGCTTTCCAGGGCGAATTTTGGTTTGTACGGTATTGTACATCGCCCAGTACGAAGCGGATTACCCCGAGGTTTTGTGCGCTCAGGGGAATCAAAATGATCACTATAACCAGCAATAGCAGTATTCTTTTCATATTAATCTCCCATCCCTACAAGGTCTGCTATGATCTTTGGATCAATGTTTTTCATGACGTTTTTGTCTGTGAGGCTGTTATAGTAGCTTCTGGCCTCAAGCAGTTCACCAGCCCGGTATTCGAGCAAACACAAATTACGGAAGAGGTTGTCCTTCTCACGATTCTGCTGAAGAGCCCGCTGGTACATCCTCCGGGCGTTATTGAAATCCTGTTTGCGGAGATAGAGGTTGCCCAGGTTTACCAAAGCAGAGAAGTGATTGGGATCCCGCTGGATCAGCTGCAACCACTGGGTCTCGGCAATATCGAGCTTACCCATTTCGACGCACCAGAGGGCGTACTGGTTTCGCACATTGGAATTGTCCGGATATCTTCTGAGGGTCTCGACAAACTCTTCGTCTTTGGTGATCTGATTTATCAAGAGGATGTTCTTTAGTTCTGTATTAAAAGCTTCCAGGGCTGCAGCATCTTTATCGTAAACAACGTCGCTCACATTCTCTGAGTAATTCACTGGAGGATACTGACGATGGGCGTCCAAGAACTCTACCAAATCTGGCAATACACCCCTTTCCAGGATGTTCTGATAACGCTTGAGGGCGGCCATCCAGCTCATATTGAAGCCGTTTTTACCCAGTACCGTCGCCTCTACCGGCAGCCAATACTTGTTGTTACGATAGATAAAATGAGAAATGTCAAATCCTGCTTCCAGAATCTGATCCGCTCCCACAGCTACATCAAAGACCAGGATTACATGCCCCTCGACGTCCAGAAAACCTGTTTCCAGCCCGATTGAGGACATCGCAGAGGCCAGTAAGCTCACCAGATCGTCACAATCTCCGCCTTTGGCTCTGATCGTCTGGGTGGGGTATTGGACAAAGTCGTTCACAGCATCACCCACATTACTGGTAGTGGGATCAGACACATATACTACTCCATTGGCATGAAAGTAACTATAGATCTGCATAGCTCTCATGATGTTGCGAGGAATCGCACCACTCTGGCTGCCGCTAAAGAGCTGAAGAATCCTGTTGTTGACAAAGCCACGGACGTTCTGATCGTCTGGATTGATAAAGCAGGCAAATTGCCTCCGGTTATCCCAGTTCATCGCCTGAATCCGCAGGGCACGAAGGGCGGCGCTTTGTGGTATGTAAAACTCTTCGCCATTGTAGCTGTAGTGGATGTTTAGATAGGTTGTGATATCCAGTTCGTTATTCTTACAGAGCTCAAAGACAGCCTGGTTTATGGGACTGATTATATCAATCGTCTTCTTCTCGTTTGCCAGGATCGATGGCACCGTCGTTTCAAAGGCCAGATTGGTAATCTGAGGGATCTGAATACTCATTCTCACGTTTTGGATCGGCACATTGCGGGTATTGAAGATCGAGACATAGCCCAGCGGAGAGCTTCGGTAGTACTCCTGCAAGGAGGGGTAGAGGTTGTGGAAGACAAATTCCACCACCTCCAGAGGTGGCCGATCCCGGTGATAGGCCTCGCGAGCTTCAATCACGGACTCGTACTTGCTCTGGATGGCCTGGTTGTCCGGGAAGAATCTGAGAGCCAGGCTCAGCTCCCGATAGGCATCGTCGTAACGCTGGTTTCTCAAGAGCAGATCACCGTAGAGTTCATGAAAACCGATCGAGGTGGAGTCCGCGGTGACATAGGTGCTGATCTGATCCAGGACACTCAGTGCCTCTGCCAGCATATTTGCCTTTTCCAAAGCGTTGGCATAGGCAAAGCTATATTCAATATTGGTGGGATTCAAGCGCCAGGCTCTTTCATAATGACCCTGAGCCTCGCCGAGTTTACGGTCTGCAAACAGCGCTTTGGCCAGACCGAACTGAAACTCCGCCTTATCGGGATTGATCTTGATTGCACTTTCGTAGCGCTCACAAGCCAGAGACACCTGATTTTTCTTCATGTGGGCGTTGCCATAGAGGAAATAAACCTCGTCGTGACGGTTTTGGGGATATCGGGTCAGCATTCTTTGGAGCTGGCTGATCGAATCGTCTGTCTGATTGGCCAGATATAGCAGCTCTGCCAGCTTCAGATGGTTTTCATAGCTGTCTTCAGAGGCCAGGAGCAAGCGCTGGGCTGTCACGGCATCTTGATAGTTCTCCATGGCTTCATGCCCTATCACCAGGTACTTTAGAATTCCTGCATCGCCATAATTGTCTTTTAGATAGCGGCTTGCTTCTGTGATCAGGTTGAAGTAATCCAGATATAGATAGTAGAGCGAGATCAACTGTCTGTGGACTTCAGGATCGGATTCATAGCCCCCAGTCTTGATAAAACGGATACCATTGCCATAAGCTTTCATAAGCTTATAGATATTAATGGTTTCCAGGATCAAATCCTTGCGGTTTTTGGCTGCGGCCAGGGCCAGATTCAGGCTGCTCAGGGCTCGTTCATACTCTTGAAACTTCGCATAATACTGAGCTTCATGCAGATATGTAGTAGCAATTTCCTGATTGATAAAGTCGTCTGGAATTGTGTTTGCAGCACGTTTGAGAGCTGCGGCTGCCTGTGCATAATTCAGGTTTGAGATCAGGTAGCGGGCATAAGAATAAGCATCTTCAATAGCAGCACTGGGCGGCCCGATTTTATTATCTTCCGCAAAGGCTGCCACTCTGAAGCTGGAGATCGTCTTTTGAGGTGTCTTGATTACGTGGCGTGGCTCGGTCACAGTGTAATAGATCGTGTCTTTATCGGCATACTCATACACGATCCAGGTACTGATGCCAACGCCCTGTTCCCAGGAAAGCTCTACCTGCCTGTCTTCCAACACCTTTAGCTTGAGGCCCTGGGGTTCCAGCGGAGAGTAGAAAAAGCGCAGATTTCTTTGCATCGCGCTTTTGCTATCGCATACTCTAAGCTCATTGAGCTCCGGGATATAGCGGATGGCATAGATGTCTGAGAAAAAGGGGAAATCTGCCTTGCTGCTAAAGGAGAAATAGGTATGTTCCAAGGCGTCCTGATTGTAGATCAGCAGATTCTGAGTGGAGCCGTCCACAATCCCGATTCTTCCGTCGTAGAGCAGCTCAAAACTGCTTATCTTCTTGAACTCCCGCAGCAGCCTGGGAAAGCCCAGGGAATTGAGAGGCATGCTATAAAGACTGGTTCCATTGGCCAGCATATAAAGCCTGTCATTTGCCAATCTGATCTGCGTGGGTTTTAGTTTTTTGTCGCTATAATCAATACTCTCCATAAACATGCCGTGGATAGACCACAGTGTAAGCCTCGAATTGTTGGTATCGGCAATATAGATCGTGCCATCGGGGCCAATGGCTATGCTGGAGGGATTGCGCAATTTACCATCCCCACTACCGCCCTCTCCAAAGCTGCTCTGATACTTTCCAGTAAATCGATCAAAGACATGCACGGCATTGGCACCGTTATCTGTTACAAAGAGCTGGCCATTGTGCAAAGCCATCGAGCTGAAGGATCTCACTTTTTGCTTTTTGAGATTGGCCGCCAGGACGTAGAAGAGTTCCTTGCCTTCAAGGTCTGTACAGGAAATCTGGATACCGGGTTTCTTTAGCCCACCCTTACCGGCAGGAGCTTCATTTATGTAGTAATATAGACTGTCTGTGGGCAGGAAATCGAGGAACTTCTCATCATCGGTAACGGTCAGAAAGGGTCTCATCGTGTATAAGGGCCGCACAAGGGGCGGATTGGCAGATTTTTCAGATTCTGTAAAGAGCTGGATGGCTCTGTGTTTACTATCGTATATGCCCAGGATAGTGTTGTCTTGAACTGTGGTAATCCGGATCAAGACAGGAGTATCAAAGCTACCAGGAGATACTCTGCTGCCCTTGGAGCCAAATTGACTCCGGGGAATCGGTACAGCTTCGGGGTTATACTTCCCTATCTGCCCCCTACGCCCGCAGATCATATACAGATCTCCAAAGCGATCGATCTCGATATCGACCAGATCATCCCTGGCACCCATTCCCTGAACGGCTTTGCGGGATAATTGTTTGAGGTTGAGATCAAAGGAGCTCACGTAATACAGCTTGTTATCGACGTGCAAGACGCGCAAAATCTGATCTTCTCCCAGAGTCATCCCCAGAGGCATGGCCAAATCGGCCTTCCCCATAAACATCCCTTCGTTACTGAGGCTGATCAGCTGACCCCGTCCCTGATCCAATACATAGATATAGCCTTGATAGTTTACCAGGATCCGGATGGCGTTTCTGAACTGACAATCGGGAGAACCTTTAGTCTCCAAAAGCCGCACCAATTTGCCGCCGAGGTCGTATATACTGATCTGACTATTTGCGGATTCCAGGACGTAAAGATTGTTCTCATCGGTAGTTATGTCACTAATTTTGGTGGTCTTGGGAAAGATGAGAGCAGCATCTTTTTGCCAGGATTTGGTATTCAGATTCCATTTCCGGATCTCGTTTAGCTTTGTATCTACGGCATAGATCTGGTTGTTGTGAAAATGAAAGCTGTTGATGGCAAATTTATCTGTTTTAGATTCTGGGCCCTGCAAGATATGCATGGGCTCCGGGACAGCATTGAGCGCTACAAATACAAAAATACAAAAAAATAATAGTCCTACTCGTCTCATGTTTTCTCCCCACTATTCTCAATCGTCCCAAATCTTGGTTAAATGAATTATATGTCAAGTAAAATCTCATTGTATTAGGAGCTTAGACACACCTGGACTTTTCCCATGGCCCTCCGCGGCGGTCAAAATACAAGCAATATCAACTTAAAAACTGATACTAAACACCCAGATCATCAAGACTACGATGGGGACGCCAAGCAGGGTAGACCACGTGACAGAGTGCACCGTTGCCCGTTTATCCAGGCCATAATCCACCAGAAAGATGTTGGTGCTGGTAATGGGTAGAGCCGCATTTATCACCGTCACAGCCAGCCATGAGCCGGGAATGATCTTCAAGGTATAAAGAGCTCCAAAGAGGGCTGCATAGATTAGAGGCGTCCAGACATTGGTCAACAAAAAGATCTGGCGCACCCACAACCAGTGCTCACTTACGTCATCCTTCGTCAATCCCAACAGCTTTTTGAGCTCTCCCAGTTTCAAATCCGCCGGATGCATTCCTGAGCCCACATAGTATAGTGCCATTGGTATTGTAAGTGCTGCATAAAACCGGAGATAGATTCCAAATGAGCCCAAATCCCGGGAGGTAGTACCGGTGGTGAGCTGGATTACTACTGCTGCGATCACGAAACTGATGAAAACCCATGGATACAGACGCAGAAACCAGGGCAGCCGGATTGGCGTCTCCTTGGCCTTCTGCTCTTTCTCGCTCACAACCGAGAGGGCATAAGGCACTATGGCAAAGAGCATTACGCCAGCCATAGCCATGAATATCCCGGCCGGAACACCCCAACCAGGGATTGCCAGCAAAGCCCCTCCTACAAAGGCAGAACTGCGACCCTGATTTGTCACTAGCGTTTTGATATACAAACTCGTAGTTTCGGGCGACAGGTTTTGAAGCCGGGCCTGCCGCTTGGCATAGAGATAGGCCATATAATACATGAGGGCGATCGAGACACAGGTGATGATCATGTATTCCAGCTCTGAGACACCCATCGGCGTATCCAGAAAAACCCGGAAAACCAGCGGTGGGACAAAGAAGTACAGAATTACCAGACCTATTTTTCTCATGGTGAAATCGATTTTCTCGCGAGGGATCTTGAGTGCGAGCAGCGCAGAAACCACAAAACCTACAAGAATCCATGGTAAAGTATAGAGTCCCGACATATATGGTATAATATCTTTCAACAATTCTGTCATATAGTTATTCTCCCTATTGACAATGTCTTAGACGCCCAAAAGCGTAGCTACAAGTTCTTTATTGAGACCAGCAGTCTCCAATACTTCAAAAATTGTGAAGGCAAATATATCACGAGTGCAAAAGACATTTATTCTTGCAGATCCGTCAAGTATTTTTACCAGATCCAGGTCATTTTCCGTCTGAAACGACCGACGCACCATATAGTCAGCCGTGTATCAGACGTGTATCAAGCGTGTATCAGGCGTGTATCAAGTGTGTTCTCAATCACACCTGATACACCTTAGATACAGGTGAGACACACCGATGCTCATAAGGGTGGCAGGCAAAACTGAATTGCTTTTAGCAAAAATGATTGACATATTGACAGGGAGTAAAAGTGTGGTGGTAAACGTGGAATAATGTATAAACAAGTGCAATAAAAGAAGATAAAGGAGTTTAACTCATGAAAGCTAACGGATGCCGCTATGGAACACATCGCGTAATGGAACCAATGGGAGTTCTGCCTCAACCTGCCAGAGTTTTAAACAATGACATGACCGAGATTTGGGATAATGAGCTATTGCTGGACGTTATCCGTCTTAACATCGATTCTGCCTCTTTTCACCAGATCAAATCAAAACTGATCGCCCAGGGCCATGCCGACATCGAAAAAGCCTTTGCCGACCATGTGATAGACCTCACAAGCCGCACAGGTAAACACAAAAACGAAGACACCGGTTCTGGTGGAATGCTGATCGGCGTGGTGAAGGCCATTGGCGATAAATTTGAAATGAAGGAACAGATCAAAGTCGGGGATAAAGTCGCCTCTTTGGTCTCTCTTTCTCTTACCCCCCTCAAAGTCAACAAGATTAAAAAAGTGCTGCTGGACAAGGATCAAGTGGAGATCGAAGGACAGGCAATCCTCTTTAGCAGCGGCATTTACGCCAAATTGCCAGATGATATGGATGAGAACCTGGCACTTTCAGTACTGGACGTAGCCGGTGCTCCTGCCCAGGCTGAACGCCTTGTCAAACCCGGCGATACCGTCGTCATCATCGGAGCCAACGGCAAAAGCGGCGTGCTCTGTAACGCAGTTGCCCGCGAGCGTGCCGGCGTTTCCGGAAAAATCATCGGCATCGTCCGCAACGAAAACTACATCCCCACCTGCCTGGAAACCGGTTGCCATGAAGTGATTATCGCCAGCGCTACCGATGCTCTTACCATCCAACGTGAAGTCAGCAAGCTTACGAATGGCAAGATGGCAGATGTCGTGATCAACGTCGTAAATATCGAAGATACAGAGCTACCTACCATCATGGCTTGCAAAGATCGTGGCCTGGTGTATTTCTTCTCCATGGCTACTTCGTTTACCAAAGCAGCTTTGGGAGCAGAAGGCATTGGAGCGGATGTAGATATGATCTTGGGAAATGGATATGCTCACAATCACGCTGTAATCTCAATCGACCTTCTGCGTAGAAACCCTGTTCTAATGGAATTGTTCAAAACCCGTTATACAGATTGATCAAAATCGAGGCGAGAATGCAACAGCTAATAAACATCCGAGACGCTGCCACTTCCGAAGAATGGAAAGATTGGCATTGGCAGCTTCGAAACAGAATTAGTACTTTTGAAGAACTGAGAAAATACATCGAGCTCACCCCCGAAGAAGAGGCCGTAGCCCAGTCTCAGGCGTTTTCTTTCAGGATGGCTATCACTCCTTATTACCTCTCCCTGATCGATCAGAGCAACCCCAACGACCCAGTGCGCCTGCAAGCGATTCCACGGATTCTCGAGAGTAATATCTCGCTCAGCGATATGGCGGATCCGCTTCACGAAGATGCAGATGCACCAGTACCAGGGATGACTCACCGCTATCCGGATCGGGTATTGCTCCTGCTCACAGATCAGTGCGCCATGTATTGTCGCCACTGCACGCGCAGACGCAAAGCGGGTGAACACGACGCTCCCATGCCTCAGGAAAATGTCGATAAAGCCATTGAATATATCAAGTCTCACAAAGAGATCCGCGATGTAATCCTGAGCGGTGGTGACCCTCTCACTCTCTCCGATCAGAGGATAGACGAAGTCTTGCACAGGCTCAGCCAGATCGATCACATTGATATCGTGAGAATTGGCACCAGAACACCTGTCGTCCTGCCCCAAAGGATCACAGACAGCCTGATCGAAGTGCTCAAAAAGTACAAGTTCGTCTGGCTAAACACACACTACAACCACCCGCAGGAAATGAGCGAAGACGCCAGGGCTGCCCTGGCCAGGCTTGCTGATGCCGGAGTGGTGCTGGGAAATCAATCGGTTCTTTTGAAGGGTGTAAACGACAACGTCGATGTCATGAAGCAATTGGTGCATTGCCTGGTGAAGAACCGGGTGCGCCCCTATTACATCTATCAATGTGATCTCACCGAAGGTATTGCCCATTTCAGAACCCCTGTCTCCAAGGGTATCGAGATCATCGAATCCCTCCGCGGACATACCTCCGGCCTTTGCATCCCCACCTACGTAGTTGACGCTCCTGGTGGCGGAGGCAAGATTCCAGTGATGCCAAACTATATCATCTCCCAGATGCCGGGCAGAGTGATTCTACGCAATTACGAAGGCTTTATCACTTCCTACACAGAGCCAGAATACGTTCAGATTGATGAATCTAACTATCGGGATCAATGCCCCGAAGAGCGCAAGTCCAGCGAAGGGATCATGTCTCTGATGCGTGGTCACCAAGTCTCAATCGGGCCTGCTGAATCAAAACGTAACCAGAGAAGAAAACACTAATCAACTAATACAATCCAGCTCGGGCAGCCTTAGCGGCTGCCTGAGCCCATTTATGTGGAGCTTTATGACTGAACAGACCGCGAAGCTTTATAGCTTGATTGAATCCAAGAGCAACAAAGTGATAGCGATCATCGGTCTATCCAAAAACGCAGGAAAGACATCGGTTCTGAACTGGATTCTCACCCACTGCAAAGGCTTTGATTATGGAGTATTGAGCACTGGACGAGACGGCGAAGAGCGCGACACTGTGTATGCCACTCCCAAACCAGCCGTTCATCTTCCCCCAAACTGTCTATTCTGCTGTGACACTTCCAGTCTGGATGCTCACGGTTCTGCGATTCGCATAATCCAGAAGCTCCCCTGGAAAGCTGGGAACCGGCAATTGTGGCTGGCAGAGAGCACTTCTGCCATCGACACCGAAATCTTTGGACCTTCCAATGTAGGGGCTCAGACAGAGTGCATCAGGCTGATGCAGCAGCATGGGGCAAAAAAGATCCTGGTAGATGGCTCCATAGACCGCAAGTCCATTGTTTTGAGCTCGATCGTAAACAGCTCCTTCCTGGTTGCCGGGGCAAGCTATGGCTCACTCGCCAAAATCATGGAAGAGCTGCGCCGTTTGCAGCGCCTCTGCCATATCCCCCTTACCTCCTCCCCTCCTTCCATTGCCATGCAAAGCAAAGAAAGCATCCTCTACAAAAGCAAGGGCAGATGGATGGATACAGGTGCCAGGAGCTTGATCGGCCATGAAAGCCTGGTGCTCGATCTGCTCCAGCAAAATGTAGCACAGATCTATATCCCCGGAGCATTTACCTCCTCCTCTTATGGCAAACTGGCCCGGGCAATCGACTCCTCGGATACAGTGATTGTGATCCGGCATCCACACGTCCTTCAGCTGGATGGGGGCACTGTGGAACGTTTTTTGCGAATCTATAAATTGAGAACACTCAACCCCCTCATTATCAGTCTTATAGCCCTGAATACCTCGGCTGTGGGAGCTGAACCTCTGGATGCTGAACGAATGCGGGTTGAAGTAAAACAGGAGTTTTCAGGCTACCTGGTAATGGATATAATGGAAGGATATGACTGATAGAGATAGAAGAGCAAATCTGACAATAAACCTGGGTTTATTTTTTAATATCATCCTCTCGATACTCAAGACGACGATGGGGATATTGGGAAAGAGCTCAGCTCTGCTTGCAGATGGGATAAATAGCAGCTCGGACGTGGTGTATTACATAGCAGTAAAGATATTCCTGCATCATGCCAAAAAGCCCGCAGACGAAGAGCATCCATACGGGCATCGTCAGCTCGAAACTATCGCCGCTATAGTGGTGGGAGCCTTCATCCTCACCACCGGAATCGCGATCTTCTGGGAGTCTATAAACAAGGTTTACGACCTGATCAGGTCCAACAGCGTAGGCGAAGCGAGCTCGATCTGGGTCTTGTACATCGCAATCGGAACGGTGTTTCTCAAGATTTTCCTGTTCTACTTTACCAATGACAACTACAAGAAAACAAAAAATCCCACTTTGAAAGCTCTGGCAAATGATCATCTGAACGACATCATGGCTGCTGGAGCAGTAACGATTGGTGTCTTCATGGGCAGATTTGGTTATTTCTGGATGGATCCCGCCGCCGGTGCAGTAGTAGCCATTTACATCGTGAAGACCGGGATCGAAATCATAATGGACAACGCCTCGGAGCTGATGGACAGCTTCCCGGATGAAGATTTCAAACGTGATGTCCGCAAGATAGCCGTCGGAGTAGATGGCGTTCAACACGTGGATGAACTGGGAGTGCATAGATTTGGCCCCTTCTTCATCGTGAATATGATCATTGCCGTAAAGGGCAGCATCAGCGTGGCTGAAGGACACAGTATCTCGGACGAAGTAGAGCAGAGGTTGTACGATGCCTTTGGCGGCGACCTCCGCAAAGTACATATCCATTTTCACCCCTCAGATTCAAAAAGAAGGACTTAGCGCATGCCTCAAGGAAAGAAGATTCTCCTCATATCAATCATCGTACTCATATTTTCATTCTCCGTAATCACAGCCTTTTATCGTCCTGGTGCCACCAGCACCGTAAAAGAATTTAAACCCGTAGATCCCTATGAAAAATGGTTGATGGCCACAATCCCCAATGGCGGGAGCATCTTCTCCGTGATGGAAAAACTGGAGATACCGATTAACGAGATCGCCTTCTTTAGCTACGAATTTGGTGAATACATAGACGTAACCACTCTCCAACCGGGAGACACACTCCGGGTCTTGCTGAATGAAGACACTCGCAAGATCGAAAAAGCGATGTATGTGCAGGAACCTACTGTCCGTCACCACTTTAGCATCGTGGATGGCAAGCTCCTATACGAACTGGAGCAGTTACCAGTCACATCCCGGATAAGAATCGTGCAGGGCGAACTGAACAAGACTCTGGATTCTTCCCTCCTGGCACTGGGACTCGGTGCTTCAGAGAAGCAACAGATCAATAACGGTTTGGAAGGGGATATAAACTTCCAGAGCGATGCCCGCAATGGAGATCAGTTCAGAGTATTACTGGAAGAAAGAGTGTTCGAGGGCAAAGTAATGCCTCGCTCTAAAGTCTTGTATGTGTCCTACGAAGGTCGCAGAACCGGATTTCATGAGCTCTTCCGTTATGAAGACGAAGAGGAAGGCTCTGTCCGTAATGGCCTCTATAATAAAGAAGGCAAGAGCAATAATACCAGCGGAGTCGGCTATCCCCTATCGCGAATCCATGTGGTTTCATCCTTTGGAAACAGGATCCACCCCATCCTGAGACGCTGGGCTTTTCACCAGGGAGTGGATTATAGAGCTTCTTATGGAACTCCAGTCTATGCTGTGGCAAATGGAACCGTGATCGAAGCCAGATACAACGGTGGCTGGGGAAATAATGTGCGGATCAAGCATCCCAGCGGGATGATTACTCAGTATGCTCACCTGGCTTCCATGAGCGTCCGTAATGGGCAGACCGTTCGTAAGGGACAAGTGGTTGGCAGAGTCGGCAGTACCGGCCAATCGACGGGCCCGCATCTGCATTTTGGCCTCATGCAGGGAGGCAAATGGATCAATCCCAGTCGCCTCAGAATGGTCGGAGCTGAAAAGCTAAACGACAAGCAGATGGCAGCTTTCAGATTGCAACAGCAGACCATTAGAGAGCAGCTTCTCATGGCAGAAAGCACAGGCGGGGAACCCATAGCCAGGAACTGAGACGCCGTCTTCCGGTACTAAATATTCTTTGAGCTATGGAACGCTGCTTGCACATCCAATACAGGTACCTGACACACACAATATGGGAGGTGTTATGAAAAGGATTCACCTATCCTTGATCCTCGCGCTGATCATTGCTCTATGGGGGCTATCGAGCTCTCTGGGAGCACAGATAAACTATCTCTTGGAGCTGGATTCCGCTTCGAGTACTCACTTGCAAGCCAGGCTTCATATGACAAACGTAGGAACTGAAGCGTATTATCACGAGTTTCCTGGTGATCCCTTTTGCGGGCTCGCTTTGGATGGAGAGGTCTTACCCTGGAACTATAACGGCGTCCTCACTCCCATTACCATCTACCCTGAAATTCCTGTTTACTTTGATATCTTTTACGGTGGCAGCTTTGCCAATGGCATTCATAGCATCCAGGCTGTTCTGCTAACCAATGAGGGATATGAATTTGTGGGAGAAGAAATCCCGATCAACATCGGCCATCAGCAGCTCACTATCGGAGCTGGGAACAGCACTGCTCGCGTTCCGATCGATTTCTACTGGCGGACAAGCCTCTATGAGTGCATCTTCCTGCAGCATGAACTGGCAGGTATGACTGGCAGAATCACGAATATCTCCTTTTACAACAATTTCTCTACTCTAAGTATGCCCATGCAGGAGATCCAAATCTTCCTGGGCTACACTTCTCAGGCCAATCTGGCTCAAGGCTGGATAACAGCCTTCGACTTGAACCTTGTATTCGACGGATTTGCGGACTTTATTATCGGGCAAAACGAGACAAACATCACCTTGGACACTCCCTTCCTGCTACCTCCAAACCGTAATCTGGTGATGATGGTTCACAGGATACTACCCTCTTCTTATGGGGTTACAAGTGATCCCTTCATCGCTCAGGCCTGCCAGGAATACAATGCCAGACGCCATAGCTCCGATTCCACTACCCTCAGCCCTTACTATCCACCTGCCGCCACAGCATATCAACTGATCGCCATGACCCCCAAGACTACCTTCTGGTATTATCCTGAGGTCGTTTCAAGCCCCGAGGATACCATTCCCGGCATAGCACTACCTACTCTCACAAACTATCCCAATCCCTTCAACCCACAGACGACTATTGGCTTTGAGCTCCCCACTTCTGGTCCAGCAAGCCTATCCGTCTATAATGCCAGGGGGCAGAAAGTGACAGAGCTACTCTCCGAAAACCTGTCTGCTGGTTCGTACACGAAAACCTGGGACGCCTCAGCTCAGGCCAGCGGAATCTATTATCTGCGTCTGGAGCATAACGGAACCAGGACTGGTAAAAGCATACTCCTGATCAAGTAGACATATCCTCTTCCTCTACGTAATACTTGTTCTTTGAGCGAGTCCGTCTGGAGTGCATGCAAGCCCAAAAGGCACCAAGGCGCACCAATCTACGAGAATTTTTTACTCCAATTCTGAAATTGTATTTGACAAGTCCAGATGTTTTTCCGGAAATGAAACCACTCGGTTTTTTGTTAAGCCATGAATCAGTCCGTGTGTGTGTAAATATCAAAATGATAAATTCAGTAAAAGGAGCCGTTATGCAAAAGGATCCTAGCAAGCTCGATGCCGTGATAGAGAGCTATCGGGGCAAGAAAGGCGCCATGATTCCACTCTTGCAAGATGTGCAAAACCTGGAGGGATACCTCAGTAGAAACACTATGCAATATGTAGCAGAAGCACTGAACATCCCCCCTGCCGAGATTTTTGGAGTAGCAACTTTTTATTCCATGTTCCGCCTCAAACCCATGGGCAGGCATATCATCCGCGTATGCAAAGGCACAGCCTGTCACGTATCCGGAGCCAATGCAATTGCCACCTCCCTAAAAGAGAACCTCAAGCTTTCAGAAGGCGAAGAGACCACCGGAGATTTGAATTTTACCCTGCTCGAAGTAGCTTGCCTGGGATGCTGCAGCCTGGCACCCGTGATCATGATCGACGATCAGACCTTTGGCAAGCTGACTCCTGAAGCCATCCCCGGGATATTGGAGAGATTTGCCTACGAAGGAGATGCCAAATGAAGGACATAGTCGTAAAAGTCGGCATGGCCAGCTGTGGTCTCGCTGCTGGAGCAGACGAAGTATATCGCCAGTTACAAAGCTACATCGAAGAGAACAAGCTTCCTGTCCAACTCCAAAAGACAGCTTGCATCGGTATGTGTTTTGAAGAACCGATTGTGGAATTTGCCGGTAAGGACAGCGGTTCCATCACCTTGGGAACAGTGACGGCACAAGGAATCACAGCCCAACTGGATTCCTATCTATATGATCTCCCCATATCCGGAAACATCATCCTGGCAGAAAAGCAAGAGGGAGTCCATAATGAGCTCCTGGCAAACCAGAGACGGATTGTCCTGCGAAACTGTGGGGTAATGGATCCTGAATCGCTCGAAGCATACGAAGAGAGAGGTGGATATCAGGCTCTGCGCAAAGCCATTACCATGGATAAACTGGAGATCATAAACTTGATCAAAGATTCTGGTCTTCGCGGTCGTGGTGGAGCTGGCTTTTCCACAGGACTCAAGTGGACATTTGCCTATAATGCCCAAAGCAGCAAGAAGTACGTTGTCTGCAATGCCGACGAAGGCGATCCCGGGGCATTCATGGACCGTAGCGTCCTGGAAGGCGACCCACACGGTATCCTGGAAGGGATGGCAATCGGGGCCTTTGCCATGGGTGCAGACGAAGGCTATATCTATTGCCGGGCCGAATACCCGCTGGCGATAAAACACCTCAAGATAGCAATCGAAGCCGCTGAAAGAAAAGGCTATCTAGGGAAGAACATCCTGGGCACAGAATTCTGCTTTGATTTACATATCAAGGAAGGAGCCGGCGCATTTGTGTGCGGAGAAGAAACCGCACTGATGGCCTCCATCGAAGGTAAGCGCGGCATGCCCACCATCCGCCCACCCTTCCCGGCTGAATCTGGCCTTTGGGGCAAGCCAACAAACATAAACAACGTGGAAACCTGGGCCAACATCTCTTGGATTATCATGAATGGTGCTGATGCTTTCAAACAATATGGAACCGAAAAATCCACCGGCACGAAAGTCTTTGCCCTGGCTGGAAAGATCAAGAACAGCGGTCTGATCGAAGTACCGATGGGGATCACCATCCGGGATGTGATCTACAAAGTGGGCGGTGGCATGAAGACCGAGCTGCCCTTCAAGGCTGTTCAACTGGGCGGCCCATCGGGTGGTTGTATCCCGGAAGCTCTGCTGGATACAATTGTTGATTACGATTCCATAAACAAAACCGGGGCTATCATGGGTTCTGGTGGCATGGTTGTAATGGATCAGGGTACTTGCATGGTCGATGTGGCCCGCTTCTTCCTGAACTTTACGCAGAACGAATCCTGCGGGAAATGCACATTTTGCAGGATCGGAACCAGACGCATGCTGGAAATCCTGACCCGCATCACCGAAGGCAAAGGCCAGATGGAAGACATTGATAAGCTGGAAGAACTGGCTGTGAATATCATCAAGGGTTCGCTATGCGGGCTGGGGCAAACCGCTCCCAATCCCGTTCTGACTACCCTGCGTTATTTCAGAGACGAATACATAGCCCACATCCAGGAAAAGAGGTGCCCGGCAGGAGTTTGTACCGCACTGCTCAAGTACGAGATTGTCCCCGACAAATGTATAGGTTGCACAGCCTGCGCTCGTAAATGCCCGGTAAACTGTATCTCCGGAGCAGTGAAGCAGGTTCACGTGATAGATCAGGAACAGTGCATCAAGTGCGGAGCTTGTTTTGCAAGCTGCAAATTCAACGCCATTACAAAGGGGTAGATAGATGATAGAAGTAATATTAAACGGAAATAAAGTAACTTGCAAAGAAGGCATTACGATCCTGGATCTGGCTCGTGAACATGGGCTGGACATACCTACCCTCTGTCACGATGAAGAGCTGAAACCCTACGGTTCCTGCTGGGTCTGCGCTGTGGAAGTGAAGGGTCGCAGAGGTTTTGTGACCTCATGCGGAACCAATGTAAGCCCCGGAATGGAAATCTATACAGATACGGATGAGATTCGTTCTGCCCGCAAGATGGCCCTGGAGCTTTTGATTTCGAACCACTATGCAGATTGCGAAGCTCCCTGCAAGGTAGCCTGTCCCGACCACGTTGATATCCAGTCCTACGTCTCTCTCATCGCAAATGGACAGTATCACGAAGCGGTCAAAGTAATCAAAGACACGCTTCCCATGCCTCTATCCATAGGTAGGGTCTGCCCCGCCTTTTGTGAAAAGGAGTGCCGCCGCCAGATCGTGGAAGATCCGATAGCCATCCGCCAGCTCAAACGCTATGCAGCGGATGAAGATTTGAACGACTATTGGACCTACGTCCCGGAAAAAATGCCGGAGACGGGCAAGAAAGTCGCAATTATCGGCGCTGGCCCCTCGGGGCTGACCTGCGGATATTACCTGAGCACAAACGGCCATGATGTCACAGTCTTCGAAGCAGCACCTGCCGCTGGTGGCTGGCTGCGTTATGGCATCCCGGAATACCGCCTCCCCAAGGCTATTCTGGATCAAGAGATTGAGCTAATGTGTGCAAACGGAATGAAGATTGAGTACAATAAAGAACTGGGTAAAGACTTCTTTCTTGATGAGCTAAGTAAAGACTACGATGCCGTTTACCTTGCCATTGGCGCTCAGAAAGCAGTGCCCATGCCCGTGAAAGGCAGCGATCTGCAGGGATGCTACCTGGGCGTGGACTACCTGAAGGCACATGCCCTGGGAAATACACCCGAGACAGGTAAAAAAGTCGCCATCGTAGGAGGTGGAAACACCGCCATAGACTGTGCCAGAACGGCACTTCGCCTCGGCTCTGAAGTTTCAGTAATCTATCGCCGTACCAAAGCAGAAATGCCTGCGGACGATTTTGAGATTGAAGCCGCTGAAAACGAAGGAGTAAAATTCGACTACCTGTGCAACCCCGTAGAATACAGCGGAGAAAATGGCATCTTGCAAAACGTGAAGATCGAGACAATGCGTTTGGGCGATCCAGATGCCAGCGGTCGCAGACGCCCCGAGCCCACCGGGGAATACTTTACCGGCAGCTTCGATACCATCATAGCTGCAATTTCACAAGTTCCGGACGTCGCCGTGTTTGAAGATGAGAAGAACTTCATTACCGATACTATCCTGCCTCTAAGCAGATGGCAGACTGCTATCGTGGATGAAAACACCATGCACACCGGCCTGGCTAATGTCTTCGCTGGTGGTGACTTCCGTAGAGGAGCCGCCACA